>JBKCTK010000223.1:0-9655 GCA_046319055.1 Synechococcaceae cyanobacterium | reverse complement strand
GCGTTTGATCGCGCCTCAAATGCCAGAAAAAAAGAGATCAGACATGTTGCTGCAAGCCCTATTTGTCTTGCACGTCGAGCGCTCATATCTCCAAGAAGGGGATAGCAACCACGCTCATGGCGGGAAAGCATGGCCTGAATGTTTGAAGGCTACATCGCTTCCAGGCATCAACCAACGTCAGTAGAAGGGTGGCCGCCCAGTCATGAGCCAACGTCTGAAAGCCCAATGCCAGACCGTAGGCAAGGAGAATTCTCCCGCCAGGTCTCTGTGGGGAGGACTCCGCTCCGGCCCTCCTCATTGTTGGGGGGCGCCTCAAGGGTGAGACGAGCCCGCCGTGAGGGACGTTGGCTGCGCTGCGCTCCGCATCTGCGTGGTGGACGGGCCCTTGACCCGCCCCCCGCCGGCTGAGGGGTCCTACGCGGAGCCCTCCCATGGCTTCTCTGTCCCGCAAAGCCCAGCTGCAGCAGTTCTCCTGGCAGGTGCTGGAAGATCTGGTGTTCTGCGGTGAGCGCTGGCCCCGGCTGGCTGAGCTGGCGGCCCAGGTGCTGTTCGAGCAACAGGCGTCCCTGCCGCCAATGCCGGTCGATCCGGGGCTGGAGGCTCTCGTTCCCTTCTGAGGCCAGCAGCCGGGGCGGGGCCCCCTCGGGGGCCTCTTTTTTTGGTCGCAGTCGCTCCGAACTACCCCCCTTTTCACTTCATCAACCGAAAACTCATCCGAGTACCCACCTGCCCCGCCTCGGAGGCCGTGGTGGTGCGGCGGAACCCCTCGATACCCCCATCGGCCGACACCTTGATGCCCACGCCGTAGGCGGCCAGGGCCACGGCGGCGGCGCGGCGACCGCCACCGCTGCTGCCGCCGGGCACCTTGAGGATGGCGCCAGCGGCGAGGAGCTGGCCGGTGTGATCGAGGATGGTGGCGCCATCGATGGCCAGGATCTCCTGGCGCAGGCGGCGATCGAGGGCGTGGAACGGCCGGCCGTTGATGGCCCGCTGCAGCAGGCGCACCTTGGCTGAGCTCTGGGGTAGGGGCGACGCCTTGCCTGGACGCTGGGGCAGCAGGTGGTCGGCGGGTTCGGGGGCGATCTCCTTGAGGCGAGCCGTGGCATCGGCGTTGAGGATCCCGATGCAGGCGCCGGTGCCGGCAAAGGAGGCATCGAGGCAGCTGGCGTAGACGGCTCGCTTCAGCTCAAGATCGCGGGGCCCGCCCATCTGCTGCACGATCGCCTACGGCGCCAGAAAGAACCAGCTGCCGGCCCGATGGGCGAACACCAGAGCGCCATGGCGCAGCACCAGCAGCTCGTTGGCGCGATTGAGCACCAGGGCCAGGCGATCAGGGTGCTCGGCGCTCCACTGGGCCACGGCCCCGAGCCGCACCGGCGCCAGCGGCGGTGGCTGGACAGGGGAGGCCATGGCGGCATAAGCGAGCAACTGGCCGCTGTAGTCCGACACCCGCATGGTGTCGAAGGAATGGGTGAGCACGGCGCCGAAGTCTTCCGCCCAGGCCTCCTGCAGCTGCACGGAGGGGAGGGGAGCTTCCGCGGACAGAACGGCGTCAAGATCGTCTGCCGCCCGATCTCCCTCGTTGGCCTCATCAAGCGGAGGCAACTCCTCTGGACCAGGGCCTGGCCCTCTCTCCGGCCCCCCGGCCGGCCCCGCAGCTCGCCAGGCGTGGGGCTCCGGCGTGAAGCCCACGGCCGCCACGATCGGCTGCCCCTCGTAGCTGCGGTTCGACCACACCTGCAACTGATCGATCGCCGCCAGCACGGCGCCGTGATCCACGCCTGCGGAGCAGAGAGTGTCCACCACCAGCCGCCGCGGCAGGCGGGCCATCAGGTCGGCCGCGAACGGGCCGGCCTCGAAGCCTTCCGGCATCGCCGCCAGCTGAGCCACAAATGCCTTGGCCAGTTGCTTCTCGCTCACCTGACCAGGAGCGGTCCTGGCGAAAGGCTGGTCGCGGGTGATCGTGAGGCACCAGAGCGTGGCCTGAGTGGGCTTGATTTCGATCGACTGGCGGCCCCGTTCCGCCACCGCTGGCCGCTGCGGGGGCGAGGGGCTGGTGCCCGGCACGAGCTGGGCGCCGGAGAACAGCGGCAGCAGGTGCTGCTGCACCAGGGAGCGGAAGGGGGCGGGCTCCATCGGTGGCTTGCGGCGGCCAAGGGAGACCCCCAGATTGGCCCACCCTTAGGCCGCAGCCGGGCCGCCAGCCTGCACCAGCGCCACCGTCAAACCAGGCACCTTCTGGAACGCGGCGTCGCCCGTGACCATCACGGCGGTGGGGCCGAGCTGCTGGCAGCAGGCGGCCTGGAGGGCATCGGGTGTGCGCAGGAGGTGATCCGCTCTTAGCAGCGTGGCCTGCTTCACCACCGCGGCCGTGAGCTCCACCCATTGCAGATCCGGACGCGAAAAGAAGCCCTCGAACCGCTCCAGGGCGGTCGGATCGCGGCGGCGCAGGGGCCCCACGCGGCATTCAAGCCAGCTCAGGCGACTGACGGCCAGACGGAGAACTCCCCCTGAGGCTTGCGCCGTGGTGACGCCAGCTGCCGGAGTTGACGCTTCACCGCCTCCGCCCACACCGCTTCGCCTTCCACCGCGTAGATCACGGCACTGGCATCGAGGAAGGCGATCACCAGTCGCGCTGTTCGTTGAGGTCAGCATCGATGGCATCGCGGCTTCGGCCGACCGCGGCCGCGGGCAACTCCAGCAACCACTCCAGGCAGGAGGGGCCGCTCATGTCCGGCTGGGCCGCCAAGTGCTGCAGACGCTGGTAGTCGTCAGCGCTGAGCACCACGGCGGCAGGCCGGTTGCGCTTGAGCAAATGCACCGGACCGGCCCGCAAGGCTTCCTCCACCGCCGCGATGCCGCGCCGCTTGAGCTCGGCGAAGCGGAGCACGTTGAGGGGCGGCTCGCCCATGGGGCCCGGTGTCGGTTGTTGACTCAGGCTAAGGCCCGAGCGATGGCTCTGGTACTGAAAACAGTACTGATGTGCCGATGGGGTCTCAAGAGTGGGCTGTTAGGGGCGCTGATGTGAAGGATTCCCTGAATGCTGCTGGCTCCCCATCTCCAGCCAGTGCAGCCGACCGCTTTCATCGCCGGCTACCAAGAGCTGGTGGGTGGGGACCCAGGCCAGGGCAGTGATAGGGGCATCGGCCACGAAGAGCACTCGAGACGCGCCATTGGGCAGACGTGGATCCCACAGGCGGATGGTCTGATCGCGAGACCCAGAAGCAAGGCGTCCATGGTCTATTGCAGCCAGGGAACTAACCCTATCCCCGTGCCCTACGAAAACTGCATTGCAGGCACCAGTATCAGCATCCCAGATGCGGATGGTGGTGTCATTTGAGCCAGAAGCAAGGCGTCCATCGCCCAGCACCGCCAGGGCACACACCCAACCCTGATGCCCCTCGAAGATTGCGATACAAGAACCTGTATCCGGATTCCATGTGCGGATAGTGCCAGTGTCTGAGGGGCAAGCAATACGCAGATTGCCAAACATTGCCAGAAGAGCTCTGCCGTGCCCATGCGAGTCATGCACGGAACTGCATTCTCCATTGCCGGGATCCCATAGGCGGATGCTATTTTCGAAAGTGCTAAAGGCTAGGCGCCTATCACTCAGCGCCGCCAACCCAAGAACCCCGCTTTGCTTGTGCTGAAGTTCTGCGGTGCAGCTGCCGTTACCCGGGTTCCAGATGCGAATAAGTCCTTCTGAGCCGAATGGCTCAAATGAGGCCTTATTGCTTTGGGTTCTGTTGACTGAGCCAGAGGCAAGTCGTCCATCATTCATTGCCCCCAATGTACTGACTCCAGTTTGATATTTTAGCCATCGGATTGATAATGTTGAGACGCTCCATAGGCGAATGAAGGAATCCGCAGAGGCAGAAGCGACGTACCCTTCTCTCACCCCCTCTAGTGCTATCACTTCGCCAATGCTCAAATGAGCAATGGTACCGCTGCCTGCCCTTTTGATATTCCAAGTGCGGATTGTCTTATCTGTTGAACCAGAAGCGAGCCGTCCATCACTCAGCAGTGCTAGTGCGGACACTGCGCCTATGTGACCCATGATCTCGCAGTCAACAACACCGCTGTCCGTATTCCAAATAAGAATAGCATGGTCATGAAATCCTGAAACAACTTGCCCATCGCTCAGAACCTCTAGGGTGTTTAACATACTCCCGCTCCCCTCAAAAACGGCACGGTATTTGCAGTTGTTTAAATCCCATATTCGGATCGTTCCGTCATAAGAGCCCGAGGCAAGCCGCCCGTCACCCAGCACTGCAAGTGCTGTCACCCAGTCCTGATGTCCCATTAGGACTGGGTTGCAGGCCCCGCTGTGTGGATCCCAGATGCGGATGGTCTGATCGCAAGAGCCAGACGCAACGCGGCCGTCGTCTAGTGCAGCCAGGGAGGCAACACTGTCTTCATGCCCTATGAGAACGCATTTGCAGATGTCACTATCCAGATCCCATATTCGAATTGTTTCATCATCTGATCCAGAAACTAGCCACCCATTGGGTAGCACAGTGAGGGCAAGAACATTATCCTCATGCCCTTGGAGGACTTCGCTGCATGAGCCGCTTTCCGTATCCCAGATGCGGATGGTCATGTCATTTGAGCCAGAAGCAAGGCGTCCATCGCCCAGCACCGCCAGGGCCCTCACCCCACCCTGATGCCCCTCGAAGACAGCGGAGCAGGAGCCGCTGGCTGGATCCCAAAGGCGGATGGTGCCATCGCTGCAGCCAGAGGCCAAGCGGCAGCGAGGAAGACTCCCAGATCCGTGCCACGGCCATCCACGTCGGTGAGCACTGAGGCCAGGCTGGCGGGGAGGCTGATCCAGCTCCCCCGGCTGAGCATTCCGGCGTAGGTGCGCAGGGCATCGCGGAAGAAGCCGGAGGGGCGGGCTGCATCGAGGCGCTTGCGGTAAGCGGTCTCGGGTTCGCGTTCACCCTTGGGCAGGTACAGCTCCTTGCGGCTGCTGCCGTCCGGGGCGGTGAGCAGGGCCCAGCAGTCGGCGGTGATCTGGAGGGAGGCCCGCAGGGCGGTCAGGGTGGGGTGCTCAGTCCATGGAGATGAATTTACCTGGTCAGGTCCTGGATGCACGGCGTAACTGAGGGCGCACTGATAGCTGTTGCCAGTGAAGGATTCATTTGGGGATACGGTTTGATAGCAAAACCCAAAAGCGAGCTCGATCTAAACAATGATGGGCGATACGCCATGCCACTAACGGCCAAACTCGCCAAGCTCGTAAGTGCTTGCTAGGATAGATGGATCAAGACTACGGATCTATGGACAGCATTGTTGGATTTGATCGAGGCTTTGTATCAGCACCCCTCCAGCAAACAGGCATTGGCGAGGCTGCGATAAACTGAGATGCCAGGAGTTTCCGAGCCTCCCCCAATCGCCTGGCCATCAACCCGGCATTCAACGAGAACGACATTGTCGACTTCAACGGCGATCCCAACAGCCTCCTCCTGCTTACGAGCAAAGCCAAAAAGGGCTGGACCACACACGTACTTACGCTCCGCCAGATTGAGCCAGAGTTTCAGGACCGTATTATCTCGACAGGGGACGTTTGAATTACTGCCATGACCCCACTCAACAGGAGTAGCCGGATTCGCTCGGTCAACATTGAGGGCTTTCGCAGTCTGAAGAGCATTAAGAATCTAGAGCTGCCACAACTGACTGTGCTCATTGGGGCGAATGGTGCAGGAAAGTCCAGCCTGATCCGCTTTTTTGAGATGCTGAGCTGGATGCTCAAGTCCAAAAATCTTCAGGAATTCGTGTTGCGCCACGGTGGCGGAGATGATCAGTTCTTCATGGGTGCTCGGCAGACTCCTCGCATCCATGCCGAGCTTTGCCTGGATACGGAAAAGGGTCAAAACGACTACCGGTTTGACCTTATACATCTGTCGGCCGGCGATACGGTCATGGTTATGAATGAGGCCTATCGATACTCTGCAAACGGCATCTCTACAAAGGCAGCCTGGACCCAGATAGATGCAGTTGGGAAGGAGTCCAGCCTCCTTGAGCAAAAGAACAAGACCGCTAAAACTATTGTTGCACTTTTGCGGCAGTGCTCAACCTACCAGTTTCATGACACCTCGATAAATGCAGCCATTCACAATCGCTGGGATACCACCGAGTCGTTTCGCCTTCGCTCAGATGGCGGCAATCTCGCGGCGGTGCTGCTGAACCTTCGGAATACCGATGGCAAGCGCTATCAGCTGATCGTTAGGCAAATTGGCCGGGTGCTCCCAGCGTTTAAAGATTTCGTTCTAGAGGAGGAAGCCGGCAAGGTACTCCTACGCTGGGTTAGCCGGCAAAGCGACAAGGTTTTTGGCTCACATCTCACGTCGGATGGATCACTGCGCCTGTTTTGCTTGTTGACCCTACTGAACCTGCCGCCTGACAGGTTGCCGGATGTAATGTTCTTCGATGAGCCTGAATTAGGTCTCCACCCCCATGCCATCACTTTGGTGGCTGAGATGTTCAAGCGCTTGTCCAAAATGCGTCAGATATTTATTGCCACTCAATCTCCATACCTAGTGGATTGCTTCGAGCTGGAAAATATTATTGTAACTAGTGCCAACAATGGCGAGACGTTATTGCGCAGCCTGCCGCGCGAGGAATACCAAGAATGGCTGGACGACGAGTATCAGATCTCTGACATCTGGCTAAAGCAGGCCGTCGGAGGCATGGAATGATAAGAATCTGCGTAGTTTGCGAGGGGCCTACCGAAGTTGAATTTGTTAATTCCTGTTTGGCGCCCTATTTACTGGAAAGCCAAGTCCTGGCATTTCCCACGCTGCTCCGGGCCCCTTCCGGGAATCACAGGGGTGGGCGGGTCACGGTAGAACGGCTGGTCAAGTTTATTTCACACCAGTATCATCAGGCTGATCGAATCACCACGCTTGTGGATTTCTATGGTTTTCAAGATCGGGCGGCGAGAAGCCGAGCCGAATTGGAGGCTAACATCCTTTCAGGCGTTGAAAGTACCACAACTAAGTGCGATCCGCGCTTCGTGTTGCCCTATGTACAGATGCATGAGTTCGAGGGCCTTCTCTTTTCGGATCCTCAGGCATTTGAGAATATATTAGATGCATGGAACGACCACAGAAGGAATGCCTTGGAATCAGTAGCCAAGGCATTTGCTAGCCCAGAAGACATCAACAACAGCCGGGAGACTGCACCTTCTAAACGGATCGAACAAATCTTCGAAGGGGCCTATTCAAAAACGGAGCATGGCCCACTAATCGCCGAATCCATTGGCATCGAAGTCATCCGAGCTAAGTGTATGGCCTTTAGTGAATGGGTGGGCAAACTGCAGGCATGGGGCAACGCAGTCTAATTTGGCTGTAAAAGTTTGTCGGGATTGTTCATCGCAAGAGAAAAAAGCTCCACCGGATAACTGAGCCCTTGACATCTACTGCCAGATACTCGCCGTATAGACTTGTGTAATACTTATTTCAAGCGACTTCAACAGCGCGACACCAGCTGTCTAATGAGAGCTTGTTCTGGCTTGCTGGGTTCGAAAGTTAAGTGCAAAAGATTCAACCCTGATCAAAACCCTCCATCGCCACAACCTTTTGACTACAAGCCACCACAATCTCCTCCCACCGCTCCCGACCGATCCCCAATCGCTCAGGCAGTTCCGCAGGAGGAGTTCCCAGCCTCAGCAACTTTTGCCCCCGCGCATGCAGCTCCCGCCAACTCGCCGGCACCTTGATCAAGAAGCCCTTATCGCGGAGGGAGGGAGACACCACACCCGTGGCAGAGGTGCGGGCATAGGGCCGACACGATCCGCGCTCCGGTGAGAAGCGCCGGGCGGCCTGCAACATGCCGATCATCGCGATCTGCTCCAGATCGTCCCTGGGGTGTCCGGTGCGCCGCGAGATGTTGGCCGCCACGGTCTGAGCGATGTCGCGGTGCTGGAGGGCCAGGGCGTTGGCAGCAGCATGGGGATTAACCGGCCGATGCCTCCGAGGCCGGCTGGGGTAGGCGATCACCAGCTGCACGGCGTGCTGCGCCGCCGGTGGCTTCGCTGACCGGGGAGGTAGGCGGCGCCTTGGCAGACAGGTCGCCACCACCCGCGGATGCAGCGGTAAGTCCAGCTGCCCGGCAGGGGGCCGCTTGGAGAGCGGTGACGCGATGCAGCGCAACACGCGGGCCATGGCTCAGCGGGAGAAGACCATCGGCAGTGGCGCCGAGCTGTGGCCCCGCCCGCGCCAGTACTGCGCCTCGATCCAGAGCACGCCCTGGCAGAAGGCATCCACCTGGTCGTCAACACCGCCCCGCGGTGAGAAGGCCAGCAGCTCTTCGATCAGGGACTCGGAACGGCGGGCAAAGCGCACCTGTCCGGCCTCCACCAGCGGTGCGACGGCATGGGCACGCGAGGCCTTGCTGCCCTTGGGCGGGATGGCGATCAGCCCCGGCACCTGGCGCTTGAGCAGCTGGCAGACGGCCGGGCCGTTGGCGGCGTCCTCGATCAACACCGCGTTGGGCCGCAGGCCCTGCCGCTCCAGGGAGGCGAGGGAGGCCAGCAGGAACTTGATCACCCCTGGCAGGTCCAGCCGTTGCCTGTGCGCCCAGAGGGCCTCGATCTGCAGCTCCGCCCACGGGTCAGGGGCCTGTGCCCCCTCTGCGGTGAGAGGCCCGGGGCGTTGAGCACCAGCAGCGTTGGTGGCCAGCGCCAGACCCTGGCGCCTTGCCTCCACCGCCGGATGGCGCTGCGGCTCCAATAGGCCCAGCAGAGCAAAGCCACAGGCGTCGTTGTCCTTGCCGTCCTTGAAGCTCAGGTCGCAGCTCAGCACCAACGGCGCGTAGCGACGGGCCTGGCCTGGTGCTGTCGGAAGCGGACCCTGGATCCAGGCCTTGCGGAACAACAGGCCCTCCGCCGGGCTTGGCCGCTGCTGATACAGGGCGTTCCACCAGTAGGAGCCCAGTCGCGTGCGGATGCGCTGCAGCACCTCCAGCGGCACCCGTTCGTGGCACAGAGGCTCACCAGGCTGGCGACAATCCGGCACCCGTGTGCAGGTATGCGGAATCTGCTTGGAAATCGACACTGGCTCCGCGATGGCCGGCAGGTTCAGCACCGTCCAGTGCTCCGGGTTCTCCTGGCTCTCCTGCTCAAGCAGCCAGGCGGTCATGTCCTGGTGGTCCCAGCGGGTCTGCACCACCACCTGTGCTGCCGGGAGCAGGGCTCCATCGGCCGTGAGGCCCGGTTCGGCCCGGGTGAACCAGACGCTCTTGAGCCAGTCGATCAGCCGCTCGCGCTGCAGCGCGGATTTCGCATCCTCCGGGCCCTTGTAGGGGTCATCGATGATCCCAAGGTTATAGCCCTTGCCCGTGAACGGGCCGCGCACACCGGCGGCGATGCAGCCGCCCCGCTGGGGGGTGAGCCAGTTGCCCACGGCAGCGGAGTCCTTGGAAAGAGCGTGGCCGGTGCTCCGGTAGTAGTGCCTGGCCTCCCGGCTGTGGGCATAGGCCAGCTCACCGGAGTAACTGGCGATGGCGCAGAACAGTTCGGGGTGGCGGCTCACCCAGTAGGCGGGGAACTGTCGGGATACGAGCTGGGACTTTCCATGGGGGGGAGGCCAGCCGGCTATCCGTCGCGTCAGGTTTCGGGCGGCCTGCTGCTGGAGCTGGTGGAGCAGGAGGTGGG
>JBKCTK010000222.1:0-8836 GCA_046319055.1 Synechococcaceae cyanobacterium | reverse complement strand
GCATCTTGAAAGGACTGCGGCAGTATTCTGGCTTTGTTCGGGCCAATCGCATCGGCATAAAGTTTGATCGCGGCGAGGCCCTCAGGCGTCCCCATTGATGTATAGGTTCGTGCATCATTGCTGAGCACGAAGTCGTAGGGTTTGCCACTGCCACCAAACAGCTGCACCAGAGGGATATCAATACCAGCTGCAGGCATAATCGTTGCATTCAGCCTCTGAAGATTAGAGACTTCAAACGATTGAATGAAGACACGTGATGGATCGGTGAACTGCGATGCCTTCAAGGCATCCACAAGCATCTGACTGGTATCCTTGGAGATCGGCGTGACACCATCAGCAAGCTTGCCAGTCGTCAAGAAATAACTAGGATGCTTCGTTTCGGGGTAGATTCCTACTTTGCGGCCAGTTTCTGCTTCAACCTGCTTGACAAGATCAATGACCTCGGTAAGTGTGGGCACCTTGAGCCCGTCTTGGTCATATTCCGTGCCACGCAGGGCGGGAATGCGTTCGATCGCATTCAGCTGTTTCACTTCAGCCAACGTGAAATCTTCAGCGAACCAGCCACCTCGCAACACGCCATCCAGATTCTTGACCACCAGCCGACTGGCAAACTCCGGTCGCAGGTAAACATCCGTGCTGGTATCCGTCGTATTCATGAGAGGTTTGCCATTGCTGTCTCGCAAGATCGCCCCGCTGCTGTCAAGCTGCACAACAGCCAGCATTGGTTCATGGCGTGCAATCAATACATTATCTTTGGTGACGACGAGGTCAGGCTCGATAAAATCAGCACCCTTGGCAATGGCTGATTTGTAGGCTTCCAAGGTGTGCTCAGACCGGTTACCACTATCACCGCGATGGCCAATCACAAGTGGGGAGGCCCCACGGAGCGTGTTGAAAACTGGCGTGGTTCGAACGCTGGGATTTTGGGGTGAGAGAACACCTGGCAATTGATCTCTGACCAGATCTGCAGTACCTGGGAAGTCTGAGAACAGACCATCGACCCCGAGGCTGAAGAATTTTGCATATTCAGCTTGAGGGTTATTACCATAGCTATTGGCGAGATAGCGCGCTTCATTCCGGAATGTATACGCATGCACCAACAGCCCCTTGGCATGGGCATCGCTGACCAAAGTGCTGGGCTCGGTGATCACACGATCAATGCCATTGATCACACCATCGCCATTGAGGTCATCCGCTTTGCCATCACGGTTCGCATCCACAATTTTGGTGGAGAGGATCATCGGCTTCCATGGGCCAATGCCATCCGCATACTTCGCAATCTCAGCGAGGCCAGCAGGAGTCTGCAGATCGGCGTAGGTTCGAGAATCACCCTTAACGGTAAAATCGTAAGGCCGAGCGTTGACGTCGGCGTAGATTAGGGAGCCATCATCGGCAACATCATAGGCATCAAGCAGCTGAATCAAAGGCAGATCCACGCCCGCAGCTGGCATCAGGGTGGAATTGAGGTCCTTGAGATTACTTACCTCAAAGGATTGAATGAACACCCGCTTCGGATCTGTGAAGCCCTCCTTCTTCAAAACAGCGAGGAGAGGCTCTTCCAGGGATAAGCCTAAGTTGTCGTGGTAGGTGGGATGTTTTGTTTCCGGGTAAATGCCGATTTTCTTCCCTGTCTTGATCTCCATGTCTTTGACGAGAGAGAGAATCTCCGTCAACGTCGGTATTTCAAATGTCTTGTTGAAGGCTTGCGTGCGGAAGGATTGGGGCATGACAGCCCGCAACGTCTTGATTTCAGCCAGCGTAAAGTCGGACGCGAAGAAGCCTTCTTCAGCAACCCCATCAACCATCTTCGTGGTGCGTCTTGAAGCAAACTCAGGGTGGCTTGCTACATCCGTGGTGTTGAGGAGATTGGGCTCGTGCCGCGCAATCAGCTGACCATCTTTGGTGGAAACCAGGTCGGGCTCAACAAAATCGGCACCCCTAAGTATGGCAAGTCTGTAAGCTTCTAGTGTGTGCTCAGGCAGTTCACCACTGGCACCACGATGACCGATCACCAGCGGGGGCTGGCCGGTGAGCGTGCTTACGGTTTGGCCGAAGACAGCATTCGGAGTGGGATAGGGGGCTTCGAGTAGCTTGCCATTGGCATCAAAGTGGAGGAGATAGGGACCGAACTCATCACCGATCCAGAGGTCTCCATTGGCAGCAACAACAACCGATTCAATGTCAAAGTCAGCCCCTGTCAGCCATCGTTCTGGCGTTGCATCTCGGACAATTTTAAATGGAACCTTGCGATCAGGATCTGCCAGCTGAATGAAACCCTTCAGCTGGACCGAAGCGTTGCCAGACTCTAAACCCTTGAAGCTGGGGTCCACTTCATGCAGACGCAGTAAGTAGTCTGCGCTGCTGCCCAGTGCTCCATAGCCGTTGTCAGACAGGAACAGCAGGCTCTTGCCGTCGCCGCTGGGACTGAACTGAACACCACTGAACCCTTGCACAGGTTGACCCTTGAACGGCGTCGTCCGACCGTTGGTGGGGTTGACCAATGCCGCTCCCGAATCAGGACCGGAAGCCAAGGTATCGGCGGGAAGGACCGAAAATCCAATCAGCTTGGTTTGCAATGCCATTGTTGCAGCAAAGTGGCTTGGAAAAGTGGATAGCGAGGCTTCAAGATATTGGCCTGGCTTAGGCTGGTCTCACGACGCTTCAACAACTTTTGGCCCTAAATTATTGGTATATTCTTATTCTGCTCCGCCTCACGGGGTGCTGACGTGTGCGCTGTCACTGGCCCCATGTGCCCTATCTGACACCTTCGCGTTCGCTCCGGGACGGCACGCCATGGTGGAACATCGATTCAGCCGGACGCTTAACTGAAACTTAACTCTTCCTTGATGTCGACCTAAAGACGCGGCCTTAAGTATCGACGAAGCCGTGATCCCCCCAGCGCGATCGGGAGGAGGGGGTGTTCTGGCTCACTCCCGCGATCGTGAGCCGATGGCAGAGGTGAATCGAGGCGGAAGACAGCCTTTTCAGCTTCCCCTGCCAGGCCTGCAAGCGCCGGGATGGGGGGAAGGGATCGGCGGCCCTCAGCCAAGGGAGTGGCGGCCCTCAGCCAGAGCACCTTGCGGTCGCTCCGATCGGCGTGGCCGTGGGGCATGGCGAGATCGCGCTCGCAGGCCCGCCGGCGAGGCGCCTACGGCGCCCTCCCGCAAACAGCCAACAGCCACAAACCCAGCGGCAACAGCCCAACAGCCGCAACCCCAAATCCAAACAGCCAGAGTTAAGAAAAAACAGCCAAGTGTTGAGGGATTAAGGGATTAAGAGTTAAGGGAAGGGTCCTGGGGGAGGCAGAACACACGAAAACCGACGTGGCTGTAGGCAAAGCCGGGCAGGTAGTGGGTGCGATAGGCCGAGCGGCAGTGCCAGGGATCGGTGATCCAGGAGCCGCCGCGCAGCAGCCTCTGTTTCTCTCTGTTGCTTTCTGGATTCAGCCCTTCGCCGTCCAACCAGGCACTGCCATCGGTGGGTGCTCCCGCATAGCCGGGATGCCAGTGATCGAGGCACCATTCCCACACATTGCCGTGCATGCCGTGCAATCCCCAGGCATTGGCGGGGAAACTCGCTACGGGGGTGGTCTCCGATCGATACTGCCCCTTCGGACCATTGGCATAGGTGTAGTTACCATCGTAGTTGGCCAGCTCTGGCGTAATCGTCTCGCCAAAGGCAAAGGGCGTGGTGGTGCCTGCCCGGCAGGCGTACTCCCACTGGGCCTCACTGGGCAAGCTGTAGGTATGGCCGCTGCGCTCGCTCAGGCGGCGGCAGAATTCCATGGCCTCCAGCCAGTTGACCCGCTCCACCGGTCTGCGGGGACCTGCGAAGCGCGCAGGGTTAGCGCTGAGGTCCAGCTCCAGCTTGGGCCACCCGGCCACCAGCTGCCATTGGGTCTGTGTCACTGGAGTCTGTCCGAGGAGGAAGCTGGCCAGCCGCACCCTGTGCTGGGGGCCCTCATTGTCAGAACGCTGGGGCTCGCTGGCAGAGGAGCCCATCAGAAACTCCCCCGCCTGGATCTGGATCAACCGCAGGCTCTCGCCCTCGCCCAGCTCCAGGTCGCAGGCCTGCACGTTCACCTCCTGTCGGTCCGTTTTCCACCCGTTCCCGTCGCGCCGCAGCCGGGCGGCCGTCACCGTGAGGGGGCGCAGGGCCAGGGGTTGCGGAGTGGCTGCGGCAGTTGGGGGGATCGCTGGAGCGGCGCCAGCGGCGGCAGTTAGGGGAGGGGCTGGGGCGGAGGGTGGAGTGTCGGGAGGCTCGGTGGGCGAAGCAGAGGGCGAAGCGGAGGGCGAAGCGGAGGCTGCAGCCTGGGGGACCTGCGGCGCGGAAACCGAGGAGCCCTGCTCGGCCGCATGGGCACCGGGCTGCGGCCGGCCGCCCTCCAGCGGCCCAGGGCCAGCGGCGTCTCTGCCGCCCACCACCGGCTCGCACCTTGCGGAATCCCCGCTGCCAATCACCGCTCCGGGGCCAGCGTCCTCCCTGCGGCCCACCATCGGCTCGCGGGCTGCGGCATCCCCGCCACCAATCACGGGCCCAGGGCCAGCGGGCTCACAGCGTCCAGCTACCGGCCCGCGGCCTCAACGCCTCCCACCGATCCGCCACCGCCATCGGGGTCGCCGCCAATGGGGTCGCCGCTAACGGAGTCGCCGCCAAACGGGTCGACGCCGCGAGCGGATTCTTCGCCGGCCAGCGATACGCCACTGCCCACCGATTCCCCGCTCCCCACAGATGTGCCGCTGCCCACAGATTCGCCGCTGCCAACGGAGTCGCCGCTGCTAACGAAGTCGCCCCTGCCAGGAGGCTCCGGCCCGGCCGGCCCCGCAAATGGATTGGGACCCAACGGCGGCGGCTGATGCAGCGGCACCCCATGCAGCTCCCGCAGCAGGTCCTCCAGGCGCTGCTCGAAGCGGCCATCGTCGCGGAAATCAACCCAAAGGCGCTGGCCCAGAAAGGCCGGGATCAGCGGCTCGGAGGCGTTGTCGCGCACGATCGGCACGAACTTGATCGTGTCGGTGTTGCGGGCCACGTGGCCGGTGACGATCATGCCCTCGTAGCCGGCGCCTCCCTTGCGCTCTTCGGCCTTGGCCACGTAGTTGGCCGTGCACACCATCAACACCCGGTCGGCGTCACGGATGCCGAGATCCATAAAGCGCACCACATCCTCTCCAAAGCGCAGCTGCCACTGATCCAACGTCACCTCCACACCGCCAACCCTCAGCCGTGCGGCCAGCTGCCGCACCCAGGCCTTGTGGGCCTCGGAGTCGTGCGAATAGGAGAGGAACACCCGCGGGGTCACGCCAGCCGGGTCAAGGCACTGGCGCCATTGTGCGGCAACCGGTCGCGGCGGGGGGCTGGGGTTGCGAGCTGGAGCTGGGCTGGGGACTGGGAGCTGGGGCCAGGAGGGGCTGATGGGGGCTGCGGCTAGAGCTGGGCTGGGGGCTGCGGCGAAGCAGAGCCCGACTGGAGCGCATCAAGCCCGCGGGCCTGGAGCGGAGGGGAACCCTGCAACGCGGAACCGTGGTGAGGCTGGCCAGCAACAGGGGCGATTCAGACAGGCCAAGGCCCCGTTGGCGGTGCGGGGCGAGCGCTGGCCGCAGGCCCATCCCGGCGTCGGCCTTTGGCTCTCTCCAGCAGCTTGATGCAAACGTCGTTGATACGCATGGCGGTCGAACCTTTGCTCAACAATGGGCAGCGCATGCCAATGCAGCTGACGCTCGACAAGCTGTTCACCACTCCCATTGAGACGGCTGGAGCGGTGGCGGGGCAACCCAACGAAGTGCTGGCCGGCGTGATGGAGCGGGTCATCATCCACAAGGCCGGGAATGGCGCCCTCTCTCTGCGGATGAAAGCCCGGGGTCACCACGGCAATACTCCTTGCACCCCGATCACAATATTAAGATATGCAAATAACAGGAAGACTTTCGAGCGGCGCTTTAGATTGGGGGGGAGATCTCGCCGATCCGCTTCATGGCACCCATCAAACTTGTAGACGCAGCAAAATTTTACAATAAACTACCTCATCAAACGGCCTCGTGGGACTGGCTTGAGGGGCAAATCAGCCCCGAGATACTGAATGAGTTTGCCAAGCAATACCGCAGCGCTCCGCCGGCCCCAACCCCGTCACCCTCGGCAGCCCTGATCAGTGCATCCCAATGCAAGGCCATTTTCGGCAGAGATATCACAGACTCTCAACTGGCTGATCTGAATAGCTGTCTCGAACGATTTGATATTGATACGCCAGATCGGATTCGTCATTTCATGGCCCAGATCGCCCATGAGTCAGGCGGGCTGCAGTTCATGTCAGAAATTTGGGGGCCAACACCAGACCAGGAGAGATACGAGGGTTCACGCGAACTGGGAAACACGGAGCCAGGGGATGGGTCGCGCTTTCGGGGAGCAGGGGCCATTCAGCTGACAGGCCGTTACAACTACGACCGATTTGCGAGATCAGTCAATGATATGGGTGTGATGGAGGGGTACACGGTTGTGGCAGAGCACTACCCCTTCACGTCGGCAGGGTTTTGGTGGAACGAAAACCACATGAATCGCCTTGTTGATGCTGGTGCCAGCTGCCGGCAGGTTTCCGAGCGCGTCAATGGACGTGATCCCGCCAAGGGACTGGAAGAACGGGAAGCCTATTTCGCAAAAGCCGTCAACGCCATTCCCAGTCAAGCTGCCACCACGTCGGCGCCAGCATCTGCTGACGGTGGGATGGCCAGCAACAATCCTCTGGCTGTGCCCTATTTCTCCCAACGGGATTCCGATGTTTCTGTGCAAGGGAAGTGGCAAGGAGATCGGATGTGCTTCAGCTCAAGCTGTGCCATGTTGCTAGAATTCCTGAAACCAAATACCCTTGTTGGCGCCAATGGCGATGATCAATATCTCAAGAAAGTACTCACCTACGGTGACACCACAGTAGACAGCGCACAGATTCAGGCCTTAGAAAGCTTTGGCGTGAAGGCCAGAAAGGTGGAAACTGGGGATTTTTCCACGATTGAGCAGCAGATCAACCGTGGGATTCCCGTTCCCTGCGGCTTTCTCCACCATGGCCATGTGGATGCTCCCACTGGCGGTGGCCACTGGCTCTGTGTTGTTGGCTACACCCCAACGCATGTTTACGTCAATGATCCCTTTGGCGATCTTGATTTGGTCAACGGTGGCTATCGCGATGTTAGCGGCAAGTGCCTGCTCTACAGTCGTAAAAATTTCGGCCGCCGCTGGATGGTCTTGAATGATGGCACTTATGCGCCAGGCCATGGCTGGCTGATCCTTGCGGAGCAGTGGAGCTAACCGGAAGTTTGCACGCATGGGCAACTTCAGTAGTGGCAGTAACCCACTTCACCCTTCAAAGGGGGCTTGCAGGCAAAACGGAGGGGCACAAAAATGCGATTGCCGTTCCCGAGGTTGGTGAGAATCAGATTTCCCTGGGCCAACACCTCCCGTCGCCATAGGCCGCCCAGTCGGTCAGAGAGATAAATGGGATCTCCAGCTTGGCGCGGGGGGCGTTCTCTGTAGGTCATGCTGATGCCATCTTTCCAGATAATCCGCAAGCCGTTTTCTAGCTGCGTATCAGTACAGCCCATCACTTTTCCATTAAAGGCACAGTCCTTCCATCCATCGCGGGGAAGCTGAGGCGGAGAACTTACGTGTTCATTCGCCTGGGCGGGAGCAAATAGCAGGGGCAAAACAACCATGGATATCGCGATTCCCCATTGAAGCGGCTGCTTTCTCCTGAACGATCGCTTGACGGTCACAGCTTGGGAGGATAAGACGAGCAAGGCTGAATCAGAGCCCATATGCAACTTTAAACCAACGCCTCCATGGATTGATGGTTCATGCATCTCCATACCGCCACTCCAAGCTTGCTGCGCCGTGCTGGAGTGGGGCTGCTGTAGCCCGCCTGGCATGATTTGTAACGGAGCCCGGGAACGCTCTCTGGCGCCTGCGGACATGGTGGTGATCCCTGCTAGGGAATCACTGGCATCGGTCCCTGCCGTTGCGACCGCCACTCTCTGCTCACCAGCCTCTGAAGGTGGCCTGCAGCGCTTCGACAAGGCTTCGCCAACCCGAGGGCCCGGCGGCAACCAGGCGATTCGGATTGGCACAATTGTGGCTTGCCTCACAGCCGATCGGGCCGCCTGGTTCAGGCGCCATCGCGTTGGAATGATCATGCTGCCAATCGAACAGCTGGCGGATCCAGCATTGCCGCAGTAGGCGTAGCAATACTTGTGGCATGATGCGCAGGCTGGGGTCACCCTGGGAGGGGTCTGCTGAACGGATTCTGGTGCCGCCGCACGCCCCGCTTGCTGTTGTGCTCCAACGTGGGGGTTATCACCAACCCCTCCTCCGGGGTGTGCTTGGCGCCGTTCAGTGCGGCTTCAGACCCCGTGTTGCCGATGCCAGGCGGGTCGGCGCCAAGCCCAAGCCAACATCAGCTTGTGGAT
The DNA here is from genome assembly GCA_046319055.1 of Synechococcaceae cyanobacterium. Classification (GTDB taxonomy): domain Bacteria; phylum Cyanobacteriota; class Cyanobacteriia; order PCC-6307; family Cyanobiaceae; genus Cyanobium. Next base: position 389 of record JBKCTK010000222.1, on the reverse strand, counting down.
GGCCTCGCCGTGAAGGTGTCCGCGGGGACCCGTGGCCCAGGGCCTGCGGGGTTGCTTTTGGTCGCTCAGCCTCCAGGTGGCTTCATTGTTGTGTCGTCTCTGGCTCAGTTTTGGATGGTGCCTGACATCGACATCTGGTCATTCAACCCAGGTCCGCCTCGGGCGGGAGTTCAGCCATCAAGTTGAGGAAGAGGCTGAATCGTTCGCGGCTGATGGGGGAAGGGTCGAGCTGGAGGCGTCCGGAAAGCCAGGGCCTACTGAAAGTCGCCTTATCCCGTCCCTGAGGTGCCGATTCCGACCCATTCGAGCATTCGCCTGATGTCGTGCGCCACAGCCATCAGACCAGCGCGGATTGAGCGAAAACCATTGAAGCGCAGCATGTTCAGGGC
>JBKCTK010000221.1:0-1531 GCA_046319055.1 Synechococcaceae cyanobacterium | reverse complement strand
CCCCCAGCACGGTGGGCATGGACCACTGGACGGCCTGATCGCGGCGCTGCGGAACGGCCTGCCGGTGCGTTCCTAGGCGATCACCGGGTCGTACACGAGCGTCACCGCGGCGTAGAAGCCATCGGTGAGCATGCGCTCGTTGCTGCGCACCAGGGCATCGAGCGGGTCCATCGCGCCGGTGGCAGCTGCTGTGCTGGTCATGGCAACACTTCCAACTGAAGGAGCTGGGCGGCTTGGTTCAGTCGGCGGTCGTAGCAGGCGAAGGTAACAGGTTATTCGGAGGTGATGTGTAACTCATAGGCGGCAGCCAGCTGCACGCTGTCGTAACACCTAAGCGCGAAGCCATCCGCAAAACGTCCAGCCGCTTCTACGAGTTTCTGGCTGACTTCGACAATCGTGAATGATGACCAGAGCAGGCTGAGCCGTTGACGCGGGTTCTCGATTTCGTCAGCACTGGTTGGATCATCGCGCTGGCGACGGGCCATCGCTGCCATGGCCTCGGCCCAGGTGATTCTGCAGGCCGCGATCAATCCAGCACGTTCAGTGACCTGGTGGATCTGAGCTGAGTCGGGCTCATCAATCAGCAGCTTGATCAGGGCACTCGTATCGCAAAACAGGAGCACGCGCTTACCCCCGATCTTCGATAACGATCTCGCTGATGAGCTTCCCTTTGCCGCTGAGCTTGATGGGCGGGGGGAATACGGGCTTCTGCCCGCTCCAGCTGATCAGGCCGGCATCAATGGCCTTCTGGAGCGGATTGGTGGCCATTGGCTCGGCTGGCTTGACAGCCGTGATGCTGCTGCTCGACACCCACCTTGTGCTGTGGTGGCTGAATGACGACCCGCGCCTGCCGGCGACAGTGGTGGAGCAGGTCCAGGCGCCGGGGGCGGAGGTGTTGGTGAGCCAGGCCTCGCTGTGGGAGATGGCGATCAAGGTATCGATCGGCCGGCTGCGGGTGGATCTGCCGGAGCTGGAGCGGCAGGTGCCCATGCAGGGCTTCCGCTGGCTGCCGGTCAACAATGCCCACCTGCTGGCCGTGGCAGAGCTGGAGAACGATGGCGAGCACCGGGATCCCTTTGATCGCCTGCTGGTGTGCCAGAGCCGTGTGGAGCCGCTCTTGCTGCTCACAGTGGACAGCCAGCTGTGGCCTTATGGCACCACGGTGATCGTGCTGGGGTCACGGGCCTGCCTGGCGGCCCGAATCGATCTTCATGGCCACCCGTCCTGAGTTAACGATTTCAGGGGCCCAACCTGTTCAGTAAAGGGCAACCACCGCAGTGTCGGCCAGCCATCCCCTCGAACACTTGCAGGGCCTGAAGGCGGTAGCTCACCGTGTCCTGCCCCAACCCTTCTGGCGGGCGGAGCGCAGATCGCGTATGCCTAGGCGGTTACCGTTCAAATCGTCAAGATCTCAAAGAATTGGCCTACGACATCCAGGCTGGCCTACGACATCCAAGCAATCCTGGCATTGGCAGGGATGGCGAAGGCCTCCAGCAGGGCGTGATCGTCCTTTTAGGCAGTGCTGAGGGCA
>JBKCTK010000220.1:0-4619 GCA_046319055.1 Synechococcaceae cyanobacterium | reverse complement strand
GCTTATCGGTGCTCTCGTCCGGGTGTTTGGGGTCGGCCCGCCACACCGCGATCAGTCGCGTCATTTCGGCGAGGGAAGCGGTGCGGGCGGCGGTGTTGGCCTTCGGCAGGGCCTGATAAAGCGTGATCTGCGCCTTGATCTTTTTCCACGTGCTAAACCAACCGGGAGGGATGGCCATGATCGTCGCGATGGCGGGCGAGGCGATCCAGTCGTTGGGGGTCAGCTGCGCGACCTGGCCGGCCGAGGGGCCAGAGAGGGTGCGGGGTTTTTTGGCGAGGCGTTGGGTGAGGGCCTTCTGGCCCATGACGTCGGCCTCGTGCTCCAGCCCCCGGTCGTCGTTGATGGGGACGCTGCCGTTGTTCAGCTGCAGCGTCGGTTGGACGCGGCCCTGCGCTTGTTGCACGACGTGCCACGCCTCATGCGGCAGGTGCCGCTCCTGCCCCGGCGCTAGATGGATATCGCTGCCCTGCGCGTAGGCCAACGCGTTGAGCTGCGCCGGCTGCGATGAGTTGTAGTGCACCCGCACATGGTCCATCGACAGGCCAGACAGCGATTCAATGCCGCTCTTGAGCTGATCGGGCAGGCCGGTGTTGTTGGCACGGGGCGCCTGCTGGAGCTGGGGCTGAAGTTCTGCGCTGGCGAATTTGCCCTGGACGAGTTCTTCTTCCTCTGGGCCGCCCGCAAGCTGGGCCACCGGGGCGAAGCGGCCATCGGCCAGCGCCTGCAGCCGCTGCAGCTGCGCCACCTGGGGGCTGGCATCGGCCAGTTGTTGCAGGCGACTCAGGGAATCCAGGACTGCGGGTGAAGCAGCGGCGGCGGCGGTTGCCCCTTGCTGGGCCCGCTGGGGATCGGCGCTGGTGCGCCGCGTGCGGCCAGCTCTCTGCTGGCTGGTTTCCTCATGGGTCGCGGTAGCGGCCTGATGGGCAGACGCGGCTCCAGCCATGGCCGACGTAAATACTGGCCCCAGTGTGCCTCACTCTTCCGAGCCTCCGCCACCGGAGAGCTCACACCGCGGTGTCGCTTGGCAAAGGTGAAGCCATTGATGCGGGTGCAGGTGGCCGGGCATCAGCCAGCCCAGCGAGGGTTTGCAACACGTTGGGCGCGGTTTCGTGCGCTGAACCAGCGGCGATCACGGGCCCTGCTCCCTTCAGCCTCCGCAGCCGGCTCTCCCAGCTGCTCCAGCCAGTAGCTGATCAGCCGTGAGCAGGATGGCCCCGTAGCGGAGGTCCAAAGCCAGATCGGTGGCGTCATACACGCTGATCCGCTGCACTTGGCTGAGCTGGAGCACTGTGGAACACAGCTCCATGCTGGCCATGGTGCGCAGGGGCAGCCGCTGGAGTTCGGCGAGCAGGGCTGCGGCTTCTTCCAACCGTTGCGGCAGGAGGCCATCGGCCAGGTACAACCTCAACAGGGCGGAGTCATCCAGCACGTGGCGCTGGTCGTGGAGCGTGGGCTCAACGGTCACGATCGGCGCGCAGATCCTCCAGCAGCTGGGGGAGGGGCCGATCGCGCATGCGCTCGCGCCAGCTGCGGGCACGCTCCATGGCACCGGGTTGATGCAAGCGCACTTCCCGTTCGATCAGCAGCCTGGCCTGCTCCTGCAGGCTGCGGTGATTCTGGGCCGCGCCCGCCCCCTCTCACCCCCCGATCATCACCGTCGGCAGCCCCACCGCGATCGTGCCCCCGTGGGCGGTGGTGTCGCCCATGCGGGCGGCGGGCTTGCCGCCGATCAGCACCGTGGCTGAACCCTTCACCACCGAATCCGGCGGCCCCACGCACACACAATTGTCGCCCACCACGGCCGCGGGCAGGCTGCCGATCAGCACCGTGGGGCAGCCCGGGCCCACGATCGGACCGCCCACATGGGGGATCGGCGGTGTGCCGGGCGTCTGCATCGGGCAGGTGTGCAGATCGGTGACGCGGGCGGCGGGGGGCATCGGCGGTTGATCTCGGCGCTTGGGGGCTCGGAAGGGGGCGGCTCGGAGATGGGTCTGGATCCTCCCAGGGTGGCACCCACCACGCGCCCCCACCCCACCGTGCAACAACGCGATGGCATCGCCCCAGCCAGCTCAGGCCGCCTTTCCTAACCTGGGTTCTCCTGCCCCGCCGGCGTCGCCGCCATGGCTCCCCCCGCCCATCACCTGCGGCGGCTGCGGCTTCAGGTGCACACCGCTGATCAGGCCAGTGGGCAGGCGCTGCGCAGCCGGTTCGAGGCGGGCCTGAGCCGGCGGCTGGCGGACGTGGTGGCCGCCGTGTGCGACGAGCTCGGCCCCCAGGAGGAATTGCTGCGGATCGATCGGCTCAATCTGCCGCTGGGAGCCTTCGCGCTGGAGGAGCTGGAGCGGGAGGCGCCGCTCGCCCTGGAGCGGGCCCTGCGCGACGCCCTGCTCCAGGCCCTGGCCGCCGCCCGCCACAACCCCGCCCCCGGCCAGCGCCTGCTGGCCCCGGCCGAAGCCCGCCTCGATCGCCTGGCCACCTTCCTGCGGCTCGGGCTGCTGCCCCACCGCGTGGCCTCCGAACCCTTCGCCCCCGCCGATGATCTGCTCGCCCTGCTGCGTGCCGATCCCGCCAGCCTGCTGGCCCTGCTGCGCCGTCTGGCCGGCGAACGCTCGGCCTTGGAGCGGCTGCTGCTGCAGCTCGATCCGGAGCGCTTTGCCCTGCTGCTCGCCGCCCTGGCGCCGGCCGATGCCGCCCTGATCCTCGCCTACCTGGCCGATCTGTTGCTCCTCCATCAGCAGCGGCCTTTGCTGGCCATCGACGGCGATCGCCTGCGCCGCAGCCTCTGGCTCGTCACCCTCACCCTGCTGCTGCGCGATCCCGGCAGCCCCTTCAACCGCCGCACCTTCCTCGATCAGCTGCTGCGCGGCCTCGCCGCCGAACACCGCCTCCCCTACGGCCTGCTGCTGCGCCAGCTGGAGCAGGCCCTGCGCGCTTACTCCCGCGTCCAACCCCTGGGGGGCTCCCTGCCGGCCCTGCTCGCCGAGCTGATCGGCCTGCGCCGCTCCCTCGCCCCCGCCCTGGCCCGCGCCAACCGCGACCCCGAACCGCTGCTCGCCCTGCTGCGCGCCGATCCCGACAACCCCGCCCTACACCGCGCCCTGGAGCCCCGCCTCAGCGAGCCCCTCTTCGCCGCCCTGGTGCAGGCCCTTGAACCCGAGCAGGCGCCCCTGGTGCTGGCCACCGTCGCCGATGTGGCCCTGGTGCACCGCCAGCAGCCCCTGCTGCCCCTCGCCGCCGATCCCTTCGAGCGGCTGGTGCGGCGCATTGCCCTGCAGCTGCTCCTGCACCCCACCAGCTCGCCCTTCGAGCGGCTCAGCTTCCTGCGTCAGCTGCTGCGCCAGCTGGCCCAGAGCCAGCAGCTCGCTTACACCGATCTACTGCGCACCTTCGCCATCGCCCTGCGCCGTCTGCCCCGGCCCTTCCCCCTGCAAACCTCCCTGCCGGCGCTGCTGGACAGCCTCCTGGCCGTGGAGCTGGGGGGTGGCGTGCAGGCCGTTGCCTCCCCTGCCACCGATCAGGGCTTTGCCGCCGCGATCCGCCCAGAGGCCGGCGACGCTGAGCGTGCCGACGCCAACCTCAGCCCCAGCCCCAGCCCCAGCCCCAGCTCCAGCCGCCTGCCCCCGCCACCGTTTGCGGCGCAACTCTGGAACGCCTTCCTGCGCGACGGCCATCCCGCCCACCTGGGCCCGCGCCTCCAGGCGGCGGTCGAGGGCGATCCCGCCAGTTTTGCCGCCCTGCTGCGCTCCCTGTTCGTCGATGCGGGCCCACGGCCAGGGGAGGCCACGCCCCCGGCGTCCCCCGCTGCCCACCGCCAGATCCTGCTGGCCCGGCTATTGCGCTGGCTCCTGCCGGAGGCCCTCGCCGCCCTCGCCGCTGCCGCCTCGGCCGAACCCCATCCGCCGCCCCTGCTCTTCGCCCGCTGGGCCGAGTGGCTGGCCGATGCTCCCGGCGCCGATCTCGCCGTCGCCTGGGGCCAGCTGTTGAGCCAGCGCCTCGCCGAACCCGTTGCGCCCCTGCCCGCCCTGCCGGCCCTGGCCGCCGGCCACCTCGATCGCCGCGCCCTGCTGCGCGTTTGGCTGGGCCTGGCCTCTCCCCCTCCCTGGCTGGCCCCGCCGCCCGAGCTGCCGCAGTGGGTTGCGCCCCTGCTGCGGGGGGCCTCGGAGCTGGAGCTGCGCCGCCTGCTGCAGATCCCCCCAGCGCCTCCTGCCGCCCTGCTGCTGGCGCTTCAGCGCCTGCAAGGCCTGCTCGCGGCCCCTCCCCAGCCCATCGGCCCCTCCTCCGACGCCGCGCCGGACGCGGCGGTGTTCGACCAGCTCCTGGAGCGCCTCCTGCCCTGGCTGCAGCAGCCCACCGGGCCGCTGGCCGCAGCCCTCGCCCGCGCCTCCTCTCCAGCGGAGCGGCAGGTCGTGCGCCTGCAAGCCGTGGCCCTCGCCCTGGCCGGCGCTCCGTTGACCCTGGAGGCGCTGCAGCGCGCCCTGCCCCCCCTTCCCGCCCCAGCATCGGCCGCAGGGGTGCTGGCCCAAGACGCTCCGCAACGCCTCGCTCCGGCTGCCACCGCGGTCGTGGGCCCGGGCGTGGGCGGGGCCCCCCGCCCCCGTTTGCGGCGCAACTCGGGCCCG
>JBKCTK010000219.1:0-7855 GCA_046319055.1 Synechococcaceae cyanobacterium | reverse complement strand
CTCGGCACCCCCCACCTGCCCCACCTCGATGGCGCCATCCTGGTGTTGGAAGACGTGGGCGAAGCCCCCTATCGGATCGAGCGCATGCTCACCCACTGGCGCCTGAGCGGCGCCCTGCAGCGGCTGGCGGGGCTGGCCTTCGGCAGTTTTCTGAACTGCGGCGATCCCGACCGGGCCCAGGAACCCGCCGCCCACCGCTTCGAGCTCGAGCAGGTGCTGCGGGAACGCAGCGGGGACCTGGGGCTGCCGGTGTTGGCCGGCCTGCCGGTGGGGCATGCACCCGGCAACGCCGCGCTTCCCATCGGGGCTCCCGCCCGGCTGGATGCCCACCGCGGTCGCCTGGAGCTGTTGCTCTGATCCGCTCAGGCCGGGCCGAACGCCACCAGGCAGGCGGCATTCACCAGCTCCGCCTGAGCCAGGTTGGCCGGCCGCTGGCCATTCAGCAGTCCGGCCGAGCAATCGGCGGTGAGGCCAAAGCCGCCCGCAGCTCCAGCGGCGAGGAAGCTCACCAGCCCCGGCCCGAGCGGCTGCACCGAAGCGAACACCAGCTGCAGCTGGCCCTGGGTACCGGGTACGGCGATGACGGGCTGCTGGGAGGCGATGGCGCCGCTGATGGCGGCGTCGATCGCCGCGGCGGAGGCCAGGGTCGCCGCCCCCCACCGGGCGGATTGGGCCGGCCACCAGGCCCAGGTGGGGGTGGCGCTCTGGCCGTACCAGCCCCAAACCCAAGGCCGGGCCTGGCCCCAGCCCGGCCGCACCCAGGCGGGCTGGGCCGCCCAGGGATGGCCGATGCTGGGCTGGCCGGCCGCCGGCCCGTCACCGCCAGAGCCGCTCCGCGAACCCGGATCAGCAACCACCGACGGGGGGCGTACGGCGCCCGGATCCAGCGAGGGGCGTTGCAGCGGGTCGCTGCTCCTCACCCAGCCGGAGGGAGGCGGCAGTGCGCCCCGGTTCAGCCCGCCATCGGCGCCGTAGAACCCGCTGCGGGCCCAGGCCGAACCTGTGGTCCAGCCGCCTCCGCGACCTCTGCTGCCGCTGACCGCCAGGGAGCCTCCGCCCCAAGCGTTCGCGGCGATGCCACACACCAGCAGCAGCAACAGCAGCGGCTGCCCATGGCCGCGCAGGCCAGCCCCCACCTTGAACAAGTCCCAGTTGCGACTCATTTCAGACTGACCTCGCAGCCCTCGTCGTAGCAGCTGGCATCGATGCGGCCGTCGCGGCCGAAATGGATGCGCACCAACTCGCGACCCGTCATCTGGAGCGGATTGCTCTGCCGCACGCTGTTCAAATAGTTGGGATTGACGACGCAGAGCATGCGGCCGTCAAAGCAGATCGTGGCCGTGGAGAAACGGGCGCTGATCAGCCGCACCGGCTGCCACTGCGCCGTGCTCAGCTGGCGGCGCTCCACCCGCAGCGGCGCATCGCTGATCCGGATCGTTTCACGGCGACGGCCGATGGTGTGCTGGTAGGTGGTGCTGTCGCCTTCGTTGACCACCTCAACGCTGCAGGGCTGGGGCGAACCCGCCGCGAGGCTGCAACGGGTGTTCAACCGGTAGAGCAATTCGGCCCGGCCAGGCGCCGCCCAACCCAGCAGCACGGCGACCAGGGGCACCGCGGCCAGCGGCACCGTGAGCAGCAAGGGCAACGGAGCCGTCCCCAGCCGCCGCCATGGCAGGAGTGGGGTCAAGGCTGGGACCAGCGAGGCATGGGGCGGCATCAGCATCGATCAAGCAGGGGAAGCTTCGCCCGGATCGCCAAGCGGCTCCCGCCGATCAGGCGCGGCCGAGCCGGGCCCATGGGACTGGAGCGGCTTCAAAACAGGCGGCGCGCGCGGCCGGGGCACACCAACTCAGCATTGCCGTTCCAGCCGGTCAAACGCCAGAGCTGGCCGCGTAGCGCATCGCGCCACCGCCGCAGCGGCTGTTCAGGTCGGTTGTCGCCGGTGACGGCGGCGACGCCCCGCACCCGCCAACCCTCCGCCCCGAGAACGATGCGGGCGATCGTCAGCGAGCGCGGCAGGTGGGCCGGACTGGTGACAACGGTGAGGCTGCCGGGCTCGCCGAAGCGGCGCAGCCACAGGCTGAGGGTCGTCACCTGTCCGACGGTGTCACAGCCCTCGGTGAGGGCGAACAACCGAGGATCCGGATCCGGCCAGAGGCCGCGGGCCTGCAGATAGGCGCGACTGACCAGCTGGGCGGGCCACTGGCCCTGCAGCACCAGGATGGCGCCGGGCGTCCGCCGCCAGAGCGCCACCGCGGCGATCACCCGCTGCGGATCCTCCACAAACACGCTGATGACCCGGGGCTGGAGGCCCTCGGAGCGCCCCTGGAGCGACAGGCCCGGGCGGATCCAGGGCCAGACCAGCCAGACCCCTGCCACCAGCGCCAGGAGGAAATACAGCGGCAAACGGTTTCGGGGCGGCCGGTTGCCTTGCGGGCCGGGGGCGGCAGCGACCCGGGATGGCGGGGGATGGACGCTTCTCGGCATGGGGGCGGCTCCAGGCGGCGGGAGGTGTCGCGCACATCCCGCTCAATCAGAGCAGGCCCTGACCCCGGGCACGGCAGAGGCCAAACTCCTTGCCCGACAGGCCCGTGGCCCGCCAGACCTGGCCGCGCAGCTGATCTCGCCAACGCCGCAGCACGGATTCCGGGGGGTTCTCGGCAACATCCGAAGGCAAGCCTTCCAGCCGCCAGCCATCGCCGCCCAACATCACCTGCATCACAGCCTGAATCCGTTCCAAGGTGTCGGGGCTGGTCACCACCAGCAACTGGCCGGGGGCCCCTTTGATCCTGCGCAAGTAGCTGGCCAGGTCCGCCGACAGGGTGACGGTGTCGCCGCAGGTGCGAACCAGCTTGACGCGCCTCGATTCCTCAGGCGTCAACTCGGCATTCCTGAGCGCCGCATAGCTCTGTTCGGACCCCAGATCCATCACCACCAACAGCGCTCCAGGCAGGGAGCGCCAGGCGGAGAGCGCCGCGCGGACGCGTTTTGGCGTCATGCCATCCACCCCGACCACGAACGGACGGTCGTCTTGGCCGCTGGCCATCGCCGGCACCGACGGTCTCATCCAGGGCAAATACCACCAGACCACGGCCAAAACCGTGAGGGCGTAGGCGATGGGATGGCGACGCACGTTTCCACTGACCAACCTGGCCAGATCACCGGGAGCGCCACCGCGGACGTACCGCTCGACGGGCGATCGCTTTTTGCGGAAGCGGCGTTCACGCGCCACCACCAGACCGCGATGCCAGGGCCCACGGGTGCTGCTGAAGGTTTCAGCCGGACGGCACATCTCCACCAGGCTCTCCACGAGCTCAGCCGGTGGGCCCGCGCGGAAGTAAAGCCACATCCGCGCCCAGGGGGGCCGACCCACGCGCCGCCGCCCCCGGCGTCGCTGACCTTCGGCCCGAGACGAGCGGCCCACGCCAGGCGGGGGGTTGGGGGCACCACCACCGCTGAGATCGCCCGGACCACTTCCCAAGGCAGGCTCCGTCATGGGGTGGCGCCCGTTTCAGCGGGCGTGAATGCTAACTGGGTTGCGGCCGGCCAACACCGCGGCGGCGATCTCGAGGTCAAATGGGGTCGTGAGCTTGATGTTGGAGGCCGGCGCCTCCAGCACCCGCACGGTCAACCCCAACCGCTCATACAGCGCCGCATCGTCGGTGACCATCCAACCCTCCGCCTCGGCGCGGCGATGGGCGGCGCGCAGCTGGTTCACGGCAAACCCTTGGGGGGTCTGGGCGGCCCAGAGCCGGCTGCGATCCGGCGTGGCGCGAATGCGGCCCTCGCCATCCACCTCCTTGATCGTGTCGGTGACCGGCGCGGCGGCAATGATGCCGGCCCCCTCCGCCATCGCCTGGCGCAGCGCCACGGCACAGCGCTCCAACAGATCGCTGCCCGCCAGGCAGCGGGCGCCATCGTGGATCAACACCGCGTCGGCCTCCGGCGGCAGGGCCGCCAGCCCCCGGCTGACCGATTCCTGGCGCGTCTCGCCCCCCAGAATCCACCGCACCGGCCGATCGGGCTGGGCGGCGGCGACGATCGCCGCAATCGCCTCGGCATCCACCGGCTGGCCCACCAGACCGATCCAGGCGATCGCCGGGCAGGCGAGGGCCGCCTCCAGGGTCCAAGCCAGCACAGGTCGGCCAGCCAGCGGCAACAGCAGCTTGTTGCCACTGGCCCCCATGCGCCGGCCGCTGCCAGCCGCGGCGATCAGCAAATGCACAAGCCCCCCTCCCTGGCACAGACCGGGCAACAACGGATCCATACAATCAGCCCGTCTGGAGCCCCCGCCCGATGCGTGCCCTGTTCCTGGTTCCGGGCGGACCCTTCGACCAGCTCCAGGTCCTGCCCGCGGCGGCGGCCGTCGCCCAGCAGCTGGGCTTCAGCTTGCAAATCGCCTGCCCCCCCAGCGGCAAAGAGGTCTGGGCCCTGCTTCCCGCGGTCGAGAAGCTGATTCCCTTCTCCTTCGACGACGCCAATCTGGCGGATTGGGCCAACCTGCTCGGCTCGGTTCGCGAACCGGATTTCCAGCTCTGCTTCAACCTGGCCAGCGGTCGGCAGGTGGATCTGATGCTCTCGATGAGCCACATCCCCACCCGGGTCGCCGCCAGCGGTTTCTCGGCCACCAACGCACTCGCGCCCCTGGTCGACGGCTGGGCCGCCCAATCCCTCGAACCCTGGCTGCACTCGGTTGGGGTCAGCCTGCGGGCCGCGGAGTTCCGGCTGAGCCTGCCGGCCGAGGCCATCGCCCGGGCCAGTGCCACCCTGCCCAGCGGTGATGGGCCCGTGCTGCTGCTGGCACCCGCCGGCGGCCCGGACGCTTGGCCTTCCGAACGCTGGCAGCTGCTGCAGGGGCGAATTCGCGACCGGCTGCCGTCCGTGCGCTTCCTGGAGCTGGGGCCGCCGCGCCCCACCGACCTGGCCCGACGGGCGGCCCAGGTGGCTAGCGCCGATGTGGTTCTGGCCGGCGACCCCATCACCATGGAACTAGCCCTGTATTGCGGTCTGCCCCTGGTGGCCCTCGGTCGTGATCCATCCACCCTGCCGCCGCGTGCCGAAGTGAAGGGCCTACCCCTCCCTCCCGACGGGGTGGATGCCAGCGATGCGATCCTGGCCGCCCTCGGCCTGGGCTGAAGCGAGCGGCTGGCGATGATCCCGATCGGAGCCCTGACCTGGTGGCACCGATCGCGGGCCCGCCGTGGTCGACGGATACTCACCAGCGCCTTTCGGCGCCGCCCCCCCTCGAGCCGCAGCCGGCGCCCCTGGCTGCCACCCCTGTTGGCCCTGGTCGCGCTGGTGAATCTGGCGGCCCTCGGCTACCGGATCACCGAGGGCTGGGACTGGGGTGATTGCTACTGGATGGTGGCGATCACCATCAGCACGATCGGTTTCGGCGAGGTCCACCCCCTCAGCCATGCCGGCCGCCTGGTGACGGTCATGATCGTGGTCGGTGGCTTGGTGGTGGTCCAAACGACCATCAAGGCCGTGTTGGATCTGAGCGAATCGGGCTATTTCCGGCGCCTGCGCGAGCGCCGCTTCCGCAACTGGATTCAAGGCATGAACAACCACGTGATCCTCTGCGGCTACGGCCGCATCGGCCGCGAGATCGCCCATCAACTGAGCCTCGAACAGGTCCCCCTGCTGGTGGTGGAAATGGACCCGGATCGGCGCGATGCCGCCGAGGAGCAGGGCCTGCCGGTGCTGTTCGCCGATGCCACCCTCGACGAGACACTGGTGGAAGCGGGAATCCAGCGGTGCCGTGCCCTGGTGGCGGCGCTCACCAGCAATGCCGCCAATCTCTATGTGGTGCTGAGCGCTCGCGGCCTGGCGCCCCGCTGCCGCTTGATCGCCCGCTCCGACAGCGAGGAGGCGGAACGCAAGCTGCGGCTGGCGGGCGCAGACCAGGTGGTCAGCCCGTATGTGGCCGGCGGCCGCACGATGGCGGCCACCGCCCTGCGCCCTCTGGCCGTGACCTTTATGGATTTGCTCGCGGGGAGCGACTGCGAGGTGGAGGAGTTCCAACTCAGCAACGATCCCGAGGATCTCGGCGCGATCCATGGGGCCAGCCTGGCGGATCTGCAGCTGGGCCGGCGGTCCGGCGCCCTGGTGCTGGCCATCCGCAATCCGGTCGATGGCCTGACCAATCCCTTCCGGGAGGAGCCCAAACCCTCGCTGCTGGCCAACCCCGGCGGCCATGTGCGGCTGGGACCGGGGCAGTTGCTGGTGGTGATGGGCAGCAAGGAGCAGCTCTCCAGCTTCGCCGAATTGCTCGGTCGCGCCCTGGTGGATGTGGGCGTGATGGCGGGCTGAGCCACGACATACGATCTCCGCCACCGCTTCGGCCTTCCCGATGTCCAGCAGTTCCCCCCTCCCCGCGCTTCCCCTGCAGGGCCAGGTGGCTCTGGTCACAGGTGCCGGTCGGGGGATCGGGCGCGCCATCGCCCTCGACCTGGCCGCCGCCGGCGCCGAGGTGGTGGTGAACTATGCCAGCTCCGAACAAGCGGCGTCCGAGACCGTCGCCGCGATCACGCAGGCCGGAGGCAAGGCCTGGAGCCATCGGGCCGATGTGTCGGACGAGGAGCAGGTGGAAGCGATGGTCAAGGCCGTGCAGGAGCAATGCGGTGGCATCCAGGTGCTGGTGAACAACGCCGGCATCACCCGCGACGGGCTGATGCTGCGCATGAAAACCGCCGACTGGCGCAGCGTCATCGACCTCAATCTCAGTGGGGTGTTCTTCTGCACGCGCGCCGTCAGCCGCGGCATGCTCAAGGCGCGCCAGGGGCGGATCATCAACATCACCTCGGTGGTGGCGCTGATGGGCAATCCCGGCCAAGCCAACTACAGCGCAGCCAAAGCCGGCGTGATCGGCCTCACCCGCAGCAATGCGGCGGAATTCGCCAGCCGTGGAGTCACCGTCAACGCCGTCGCCCCTGGCTTCATCGCCAGCGACATGACCGCCGAGCTGGATCACGAGGCGATCTTGCGCGCCATCCCCCTGGGCCGCATGGGCACGGGTGCCGAGGTGGCTGGGGCCGTGCGCTTCCTCGCCGCCGATCCCGCCGCCGCCTACATCACCGGCCAGGTGCTGCAGGTGGATGGCGGCATGGTGATGCGCTGAAGGCCCGCGGCGGGCATCACGCCCAAGCCAGCTGTCAGCAGCCCGGAATCCGGCAGCTGGCTCAGATCAGTCGGCATGCTCCAGCGCTTGCCCCTCAAGCGGCTGGCCCTCGTGCGCTGGGCCATCGGACGGCTGCCCCCCCGGGGGCCGGACCTCCGATGGTGGGCCCTCCAGCGGTTGACCCAGGTCGTCCCGCAGCCTTCGAATGCGCTGCAGCAGCCGAAAGCGCCGTTGCCGCGCCGTGATGGTGAGAAACAGCCGGATCGGCACGTAAACGAGGGCCATGAGGAAGCCCAGGGCCGCGATCAACAGGAACACCAGGCCATTGGCGGATGTGGCGGGCCCCATGCCGCCGTCCGCGGCCGCCGTCGCCGCATCAACGGCGTCGCTCAAGGTGTGCTGCAGCAACTCCTCCATGGGCCAGACCATAGGTGCCCCGCCCCCAGCATTCCGCGCCCTGAAGCCGATTTTCGGCAATCCCCACCACGCCGCTCGCAACCGGCGTCAGACGCTGTGGGAGGCTGCAAGGTGAGCCCTATTTACCATTGCGCCTCCAATGGCCAAGTTGATTCGCTTCTCCGACGCCTCCCGAGATGCGCTTGAGCGGGGGGTCAATGCCCTGGCGGAAGCCGAGCGCGTCACCATCGGTCCACGAGGCCGCCATGTGGTGTTGGAGAAGAAGTTCGGCGCCCCGGACATCGTCAACGACGGCGTGACGATCGCCAAGGAGATCGA
>JBKCTK010000218.1:0-3388 GCA_046319055.1 Synechococcaceae cyanobacterium | reverse complement strand
GAATCAGCCTGTGCTGATGTGCGCAATGCTACAAAGCTGATGTTCGGCTGGCGACCTGGGCTACGGAGAGGTGGCACGTCATTCCTGAAGGCATCGCCACCCCTGCCAGCGCCAGCATTTCCTGGAAGTCGCAGGCCATTTCTCTGAGCCCCACCTCAACTTGAGCGGTAACCACCTTTGGACACCAGGTTCATCACGATGGCCCGGAGGAACGAGAAGACCGGTGCGCCCGTGCGGTTGGCATCACGATGATCGACCTCTTCAAGCTGAGCATCGCGGGCCCAGTGCGAGGTGTTCTCCATGCTCGAACATTGCCGAATCATGCGTAGCTTGTTTTTTGCCATGGTGCGGACGCTGGTGATCCACCGGGATGCGCGCTTGCTGAATGGATTCAGGTTCCACCGCACACACCCGCTTGCTGTTGCGCCCCACCATGTTGGGGATCAACCTCCCTGATCGCCTGCAGCTGGGCCTCGTTTTAGCCGTCAGGCTTCCGGGCAGCGGGACAGGTACAAGAAGACCGCATCAGATGCTCAGCGCTTGATTTCAGCCCAAGCACCAGATTCAACATCTCTCGGTGTCGCTTGACGCAGGCTTCCAAATCGCGGGAACTTCAGCAGCCGCTTTAGATGTCAGTCTTAAGGGTAGACACAGTCTGCTCGAAGGGAAGCCGTCGAGCCCTAACACTGCTAGCAGCGGCAGAAACCACCCAGGGGAACGCATACTGCGGCGGTAGTGGCCATCCGGGATGGCCTTGGGAAAGCTGATCAGGTCATACGGTGCAGCTTGTTCGACTGGGGCGGAGCAGGTTTCGGGCAACCGCTTTGCGCAAGAGTCGATCTACGCCAGCACGGAGACCCACCTACGCTAGCCAATACTTTCAGCCTCTCCAAGGACGGTTGGGTCAGACGTTTCGCCAGCCCCCCCCCCTACACCCCCGACCCTCAATCCTGCACGTAGTCAACCCCCAGCTCCAGGGCCTGCTCGGCCTTTTGCAGCTCCCGGCCGAGGTAGAGGGCATGGTCGAGCCGGCTCAGGGGAAAGGGGCCTTCCCCCTCGGTTAACCGCATGCCCAGCTCCTTGGCCGTGCGGCCGCGCAGCACCGCCAACGGTTGCCTGGGGCCGCCGCCGCGGCAACTGAGCACCTCGCCGGTGTCGGGATCGGTGGCCAGGCCGCGCTCATCAATGCCGTTGCTGTAGTGCTCGACCACCAGTTCTTGGGCCTCGTGGTCGACGCGGATCAGGAAGTAGCCGGCGGGGTCGAGGGCGATGAAGCGCTGCGAGAGCTGGTCATCGATCTGCTGGCGCTGGGCTGAGGCCGGCGCCGGATGTGGAGGGGTCGGAGGGGTCGCTGAAGCCATGCAGGGGATCGTAAGCGGGGGTGAAGGGCAGTTCGGCGGTGATGGCCTCGATTTCCTCCAGCATCCTCTGATTCGCCTGGGGCAGCCAGTGCCGCACCAGCGCATCAAACCGGGGATGCTGCCAACGGTGCAGGCTCACCCGGGGCTGGGCGATGAAGCCACGCCGCAATTTGTGGCTGCCACCCGCTCCCGGATCAAAGCTAGCCAAGCCCCGCTCAATCGCCCAGGCGATCGGCGCGTAGTAACAGACCTCGAAGTGGAGATTGTCCACCTCCTCGTCGGCACCCCAGTAGCGCCCCCAGAGATGGCGGTCGTCGTGCACACACAGCGACATGGCCAGGGGCTCGAGCGGATCGCCGCGATGGGCACTGAACAGCACCATATGTTGGCGTAGTTCCCGCGCGGCGGCCGCAAAGTAGGCCGCGGTGAGATACGTGCTGCCCCAGGGGCCCCAGCGGGCGCAGTGCTGTGCGTAGAAGTCGTGCATGCGGCCCACCAGCTGCGGCGGGATCTCCTCACCCGCCAGCGGCGTGACCTGCACGCCAGCGCTGGCGATCGAACGCCGTTCGCGCCGGATGTTGCGGCGCTGGTTGGCGTTGAAGCCGGCCAGGTAGCCTTCGAAATCCTGAAGCCCTGGGTTGGACCATTCGCTTTGCTGATTCAGCCAGGTGGCACAACCCGCCTGCTCAGCCAGGGGCTGCCACGCCGGATCCACGTAGAGGAGATTGCAGCTGAGGATGTTGTTCTCTCGGCAGAGCTGATCGATCTGCTCGAACATCAGCGCCGTGAGCTCGGCCTGATTCTCCTCGGCGGCGATGTGGAAGCGGTAGCCCTGAATCGGGCTGAGCGGACTCATCCCCACCAGCTTGGGGTAATAGCGCAAACCCATGTCCGCCGCCAATCGGGCGAAGGACTGATCGAACACGAACTCCCCATAGCTGTGGCCTTTCAGATACAGCGGCGCCAACGCCACCAACCGCTCCCCCCGCCACAGGCTCAGATGGCAGGCCTGCCAGCCCTCGCGCGGCACGATGCTGCCGCTGGCCTCCAGCTGATGCAGCCACAGCCAGTCGAAGAAGGGGCCAGACCCCGCCGCCGGGGGCAGGGCCGCCGCCGACTGGCGCAGCAGCTCCTGCCACTGCGGCTGCGGCAGCTCGCCAGTCGCCCTGTGCCAGCGGGCGGTGAGCGCGGCCATGGCGGGCAGCCTCCAGTGGGGGCGATCAGGCGCAAAACTAACGAGATGCATCGCCCGCCCGAGCGCCCCACACCGATCCGCCGCCAGCGCCGCGGCCCAGCGGATCCACCACACCCTCCACGGGCGGCACGCCCGCTGCTCACCCTGTTGGCAGTTGTGGGGCTGATGGCGCCTCCGGCCGCCCAGGCCGGCCTGCTGCGGCCTGTGCTGTTGCTGATGCGCCCCCAACTGGAAAGTCGCCTGGCCCGGATCTGCGTGCAGGCCACAGCGGGCGGCCGGCCGGAGCTGGAGGCCAGCCTGCGGGATCCCTGCCAGAAGCTGGCGGTGCCCACCAGCAAATGCCTGGTGGAGGAGACGGACAACAGCGGCCGCGGCCTGGGGGTGCTGAGCGAGTTGCTGGCGGGGCGCTTCGGCGATGACAGCGAGGACGTGGTGAAGCGCTGCCTGGCCAGGATGTTCGGGCTTCCTGTGGACAGCCTGCGGGAGGTGCCGTTGCGCGAGATCGGGCGGCGGTTCATCCCCCACGCCCTGCCGCCGGGGCCTGCCCCCACCACCTCCGGCGATCCCGGCCTCTCCGGCGTGCCCTCGCCCTAGCGCGGCGAGCCGATGGGTGGGGATCGGCGCGGCTGCCCTGTCACTCGGGCCGGATCAGCCCGGGCTGATGCGCTGGTAACGCAGCATCAGCTCATCACCTTCCAACAACCGCTGCTCCCGCAACTGCCAGCACCAGGGCTGGGGCAGCACCAGCGAGGTCGGCAGCCAGCTATGGGGCCCGCCCAGCAGCAGCGGGCAAAAGGTGAGCTGCAGCTCATCCACCAACCCCTCGGCCACC
>JBKCTK010000217.1:0-3160 GCA_046319055.1 Synechococcaceae cyanobacterium | reverse complement strand
ATCACGGCCAACACCTGCAGGCGCGCCGCGGTAGCTACGCCCGCGACTGGCAGGAGGTGTTGGTGGTGGCCCGCGATGGCACCCACGCCCGCGACATTCGACTGCACCAATCCCTAGGGCTCACGCTGCTGGCCGCCGATGGGGAGCACCGCGCCAGCCTTGGCCGCCGCTATGGCACCAGCGACAGCCCCGATGACCTGCGCGGATGGGACGCCGATGCCGCCGCCAGCGATCTGTGTCAGAGCGCCGGCCAGATGCTCTACGCCGACTACGTGGAAGCTGGTCAGTTCCCCGTGGTGCTGGCGAACCGCTTCGGCGGCGTGATTTTCCACGAGGCCTGCGGCCATCTGCTCGAAACCACTCAGGTGGAGCGGGGCACCACACCCTTTGCCGAGCGCATCGATGAACCCATCGCCCATTCGGCGGTCACCGCCATCGACGAAGGCCTGACCGGCGGGGCCTTTGGCTCCCTGTCGATGGATGACGAAGGCCTGGAACCCCAGCGCACGGTGCTGATCGAAAATGGCGTATTACGCCGCTTCCTTAGCGATCGGGCGGGCGAGTTGCGCACCGGCCATCCCCGCACCGGCAGCGGCCGTCGCCAGAGCCACGCCTTCGCCGCCGCCAGCCGCATGCGCAACACCTACATCGCCGCCGGGCCCCATACGCCCGAGGATCTGATCGCCTCGGTCGACCGTGGCCTCTATTGCAAGTCGATGGGGGGTGGCAGCGTGGGACCCACGGGCCAGTTCAACTTTGCGGTGGAGGAGGGCTACTGGATCGAGAATGGTGAGCTCAGCCGGCCGGTGAAAGGTGCCACCTTGATCGGTGAAGCCAAGGAGGTAATGCCGCGCATTTCGATGTGCGCCAACGACCTGGAGCTTGCCGCTGGCTTTTGCGGCTCCATCAGCGGCAGCGTGTTCGTAACCGTGGGCCAACCCCACATCAAAGTTGACACCATCACGGTGGGGGGGCGCTGACCATGGCCAACATCTCCCTTGACGCGACTGCGACCTCCGTGCAAACCAACGGTCTCGATCCCCAGCGGCTGGCCCAGCAGCTCGCTGATCTAGCCCGCGCCCAGAACATCCAGCGCTGGGATCTCGGCGCCTCCTGCAGCACCGACAGCTCGGTGCAGGTGGACCGGGGCGAATCCAAGCAGCTCAAGGGCGCCCAGCGCAGCGCCATCACGGTGCGGGTCTGGAATGACCAGGGGTTGGTGGGGATCACCAGCACCTCTGATCTCTCCTCGGAGGGTTTGGCGCGGGCTCTGAACGGTGCCCGGGATGCCAGCGCCTTCGGCAATCCCGACGATGTTCCTGGCTTCTCGCCCCTGGCCACGGCGCCCCTGCCCCAGCTGGAGCAGCCGTTGCGGGAGCCGGTCGGCATTCTCAACCTGTTGGAGACCCTGCGGGAGGCGGAGCGCGACCTGCTGGGGCGCCATCCGGCCATCGGCACCGTCCCTTACAACGGCCTGGCGGAGCGGCGCAGCGAGCGCATCTACCTGAACAGCGACGGCGCCTGTCGCCACCAGCGCCAGACCACCGCCAGCGTGTACCTCTACGCCCGGGCTGAGCAGGAGGGCCGCAAGCCGCGCAGCGCCGGGGCGGTGCGGCTGGCCTATGGCGCCGCAGATCTGGATGTGGCCGGCTGCGTCGCCGAAGCGGCGGAGCGCACCATCGCCCACCTCGACTATGGCCCGATCGAGACGGGGCGCTACACCTGCGTGTTTCGCCCCGAGGCGTTTCTGGATCTGCTGGGCGCCTTCAGCTCCCTGTTCAATGCCCGCGCGGTTCTCGATGGGGTGAGCCTCAGCCAACGCGAGTCCTTGGGCGAGGCCCTGGCGGTGCCTTTCTTCTCCTTGCACGACAACGGCCTGCATCCCGGCAACATCGGCGCGGCCCGATTCGATGGCGAGGGCACGCCCACAGCCCGCCTCGCCCTGGTGGAGGGCGGAGTGCTGCGCAACTTCCTGCACTCGGAAGCCACCGCCCGCGCCTTCGGCGTGGCGC
The DNA here is from genome assembly GCA_046319055.1 of Synechococcaceae cyanobacterium. GTDB lineage: Bacteria > Cyanobacteriota > Cyanobacteriia > PCC-6307 > Cyanobiaceae > Cyanobium. Next base: position 1,148 of record JBKCTK010000217.1, on the reverse strand, counting down.
CCACCGGCCATGCCGGCTTGGGGGCCAAGGTGTCCGTGGGACCCGACTGGTTGGAGGTGAGCACCACCCCCGGCCACGAAGGCGGCGCCCAGGGATTGGATCGCCATGCCGGCCTGGGCCATGGCGCCGATGGGGGGCGCGGCATCGTGGTGATCGATTCGCTGTCGGCCCTCCATGCCGGCGTCAAGGCGGCCCAGGGCTCCTTCTCCCTGCCCTTCGATGGTTGGCTGGTGCAGGGCGGTGAAACCCGTTCGATCGAGGCGGCCACCGTGGCCGGCGACATCCGCAGCCTGCTCAAGGCGATCGTGGGCTTTGAAGGCGAGGCCAAGGTCACCCCGGATGGGCTCTGCCCCCTGGTGTGGGTGGAGGGCCTCTCGATCACGGGCGAGGCCTGATCGTTCCGCATCCCGATCCAGCCATGAAGATCCTGTTCTGGGGCACCCCGGCCTATGCCGTCCCGAGCCTCAACGCCCTGGTGGCGGCCGGCCATCAGCTGGTGGGGGTGGTAACCCAGCCCGATCGTCGGCGCGGGCGCGGCAAGGAGCTGATGCCCTCACCGGTGAAGGCCCGCGCCCTGGAACTGGGACTGCCCGTGTTCACCCCCGAGCGGATCCGCCGCGAACCGGAGCTGCAGGCCGAGCTCAAGGCCCTGGGGGCCGACGTCTACGTGGTGGTGGCCTTCGGCCAGATCCTGCCGCCGGAGGTGCTGGCTCAGCCCCCCTACGGCTGCTGGAACGGCCACGGCTCCCTGCTGCCCCGCTGGCGCGGCGCCGGTCCGATCCAGTGGAGCCTGCTGGAGGGCGACGCCGAAACCGGCGTGGGGATCATGGCCATGGAGGCAGGCCTCGACACCGGTCCGGTGCTGTTGGAGCGCGCCATCGCGATCGAGCTGCGCGAGAACGCCCAGCAGCTGGCAACGCGGCTGGCCGCCCTCACGGGCGAGCTGTTGGTGCAGGCCCTGCCCCTGATCGAGGCGGCTGGTGGCGGGTCGGAGCCCGAGCGCCTGGCGCGGCTCGGCGTGCGGATCCAGGGCGAAACGGGGCTGACCTACGCCCGCATGCTCGATAAGGCCGACTTTGCGATCGACTGGACGGCCTCAGCCCTGGCCATTCACCGCCGGGTGATGGGCCTCTACCCCGGCGCCCACA
>JBKCTK010000216.1:0-4699 GCA_046319055.1 Synechococcaceae cyanobacterium | reverse complement strand
TCCTCTCCTCCTTGCCGCCATGGCGGCGCTTTTTGGCGAAGTTAAATTGGCATCCAACGATCGATGCGCAAATCAGAATTCTCGAATTCGAGAGGAGAGAGCAAGAGAGCGAGAGGCGCGAGAAAGAGCTGGAGAGGTACGAGCAAGAGCTCGAGAGGTACGAGCAAGAGCTCGAGAGGCGCGAGCAAGAGAGCGAGAGGCGAACGAAGCTGATCGAGAACGACATCGCGCGGCTGCAGAAAGAGAACGAGCATCTCGCCGCCATCGAATCCAAGCTCGATGCGTTGTTGCTCAGTGCCGATTCCTCCTCTCCGATTCCCCCCGCAACCGACTCCAACTGAATGAAGCACTGGCGCTGTTGATGGAGGAGATCAGGCCGTCAGAGGCTTGAGGTAGGCGTCGCTGAGACACTTGCGTGATCGCTGGAGCAACCGCTTCGCGGCAGCCACATGCGATGAAAACTCCTGGCACTGGCCTCGCGACACCCAACTGGGCGAAGACGCTCACCGCTCCCGCGAGATCAACGGCGTTCAGACCATGGCCACGCTCAGGAGCTGGGCCATGAACGCGCCCTGGCTTGATGGGTTCTGGCTTATCACCGAAGCACTGACCGCCTTGGGCCACGACATCAAAGGTCCTGATCCGCAAGAAAGCTCCGCACAGCCAACGATCACTGGCTGAGGAATGCTGAGAGGAATGCTGACAGCACTCATGAGCGCCCAAAGGCGAGGCGCCGGAAGCCCGTTCTTGCCAGGCGTGAGTGCGGCTTCCTCTGAGGAGGAGCTTTGTTGCTGATCAGGTCAAAGGTTGACTGACAGCGCCGGGCTGGCGAGAACCAGCTCAGGGACAAAGCTCGGCATGTCTTCTAATGCGCCATGGGATGAGCTTGGTCTGCCCGCAAGAGGCGACCAATGCTCATCCCCCGCCCGAGGAGCCCGGCCGCACACACCTCCGCTAAATCCTCCCGCCACTGATCAGAACATCAGGCATTAGCAACCCACAATCGCAGCACCCGTGATCCTCCATCCATGAGCGCAGGATGCCTTGGCACCAGGGCTGCCTCAAAATCCTCCCAGGCGACCCGATCTCACGACCTCGGTACCGCCAGCTCTCACGTCAGGTCCTGCTGGATCATCCCGGAACGCAGCAGAATCTGAGCCTTGCGAGCTCAGAAGAGCAACTTTCAGGCAGCCCTGGCTTTGGCACTGGCTGCGGAGCCGAGCGCAACGCCTGGTCGCCATTGATCCAGCCGCCCCGCGCCATCGACACCGCCGTCTTCGCGTCTCGTCGCCTGGCTCGTCGCCTGGCGGCCCGCTCGCCAGCCAGATCGCCTAGATCTAGGCGGCCCCCGCGGTCCCCGCCCTGAGCCAGCCCCTAGCCACCGTGATCGTGGGAGCCGGCCCGGCGGGCTTGGCTTTGGCCCTGGCTCTGGCGGAGCGGAATCTGCCGGTCACTTTGGTGGAGGCCAGCCGCGCAGCCCATGGCGCGGTGCGCGGCGAGGCGCTGATGCCCTCGGGCCTGGCGGCCATCGACGCCTTGGGCTTGGCGCCGTTGCCGACCGGGGTGCCCCGGCGACGCCTGAGCGGCTGGTCGTTCCAGATCGAGGGCCGGGAGCTGTTCTCCTGGCCGGAGCCGGAGGCGCCCGAACCGGGTTGCACGCTGATCGATCAACGCGCCCTGCTCCAGGCCTGGCGCCAGCGGGCCCTGGCCCTGCCCCAGCTCACGCTGCTGGAGGGCGTGGCGGCGGTGGAGCTGCTGGATCGGCCGGCGGCGGAAGGCGGGTTGGAGGAGGCCAGCGCTTCAAGCCTCCCCGGCGGCGGCACCGCTGCCATCGGCGGGGTGCGGCTGGCGGATGGCCGGAGGCTGGGGGCCGATCTGGTGGTGGCCTGCGATGGCCGCGGTTCGCTGTTGCGCCAGCGCTCGGGCCTGCGTTGCCCCACCCGCTCGGAGTCTCAGGAGGTGCTGTGGTTCCTGCTCAACGGCGCCGGCGTGGAACCGCTCGAGCGCTGGTTGGCGGGGCGGTTTGTGACCGTGGTGGGCCCCGGGGCCGCCTATGCCCTGTTCGAGCGGGCGGCGGGTGGCGTGCAACTCGGCCTGCTCCAGCCGGCCGGCCAACCCCTGCCCTGCCAGACCCCGGCGTCGTGGCGCGATCGCTGGGCCGCCGCGGCACCCGCCGCCTTAGCCCAGCTGCTGGGCAGCCTGGAGGCGGACACCATCGACGGCCCCCAGAGGCTGCCGGTTCCGGTGGGTTGCGCCGAGCGCTGGCAGCGACCCGGCCTGTTGCTGCTGGGCGATGCGGCCCATCCGATGAGCCCACTGCGGGCCCAGGGGCTGAACATGGCCCTGCGCGATGCTCTGACGGCGGCCCAGCTGCTGCTGCCCCAGCTGCGGCAGGGCGATGCCAAGGGCCTGGAGACGGCCCTGACGCGCCTTGAGCTGGCGCGGCAACGGGAGGTGCGGGCGATCCAGGCGTTGCAGCGGCGGGAGGCCCGGCTGGGGCAGCTGTTGCAGCGCGCGCCGGCGCTGCGGCTGTTGCTGGCGGCCAATGCCAGCTGGAGCGGGCCGCTGCTGGCCCAACGCTGGGCCGCTGCGCAGCGGACGCTGCGCGAAGGGGTGCTGGCGTTGGCGCCGCTGGGCTGAAGGGCGGCGATGATGGCCGCCAGTTTCCGCCTGGCCATGGCTCGTCCCGCCGGTCTCGCTCGCCATCTGGGCTGGCTGCTCGCCCTGCTGCCCCTGCCCCTGCAGGCGGCCGGACCCCCCAAGCTGGATCCTGCCCTTTATCCCCCGCCAGATACCTTCCGCAGCCTGCAGCTGGCGGTGCTGGCCTGCGGCCGCGAGAACACCGCGGCGCTCTGTGAGAAGGCCAGATTGCAGGCGGATCCGCTGTTGGACCATCCCCGCCTGCCCAGCGTTTGCAAGGACGTGCTTTGGAACATCCGCCAGAAGTCGGTGGTGGGTGCGGCGAACGACGACAACCGTCGCGATCAGATCGAGAAACTGGCCCGCGAGGTCAACGGAATTTGCAGCCAGATCCCGAAGCCCAAAGCCGAGGCAGGTGGTTCCGGCCCCGGAGGCGGCTCCAGCCAGCCAGGGGGCCTGCGCATCGGCCTGCCGGGCCAGCGCTGAGCCCCCCCCCCGGGGCAGGACTGCCTCAAAGTCCTCCCCAGTGGCCAGGTCTCACGGCCTCGGTACTGCCAGGACTCACGTCAGGCCCTGCTGGATCATCCCGGAACGCAGCAGAACCTGAGCCTTGAGAATTCAGAAGCGCAACTGGCAAGCAGCCCTGCCTCCGGGGCACTTCCGCCGTGGCGTCGCCTCAGGGCTAGGGCTGCGGCTGGGGGGCGGAGAGGTCTAACAGCTGCTTTGAGGTGGCATCCATGAAGGGGAGGGACATGGGGGTCACCACCACGGCCTTGTCGGAGAGGCTGCAGAGGGGGGAGCCCGATTGACCGTTGGCCTGGCAGCTGTCCGACAACTGCATCAGGGCTCGGTTGAGCTTGCCCCGCAGGCAGGTCTCCCGCCCGGCCCGGTGCAGCACCGCCTCGGCCGCCAGCCGGGCCTTCTTCACCGCCTCTGGGTAAGGCAGGGTGGCGGCCTGGGCCGATGGAGCAGCGCCCAGCAGCAGCGGTAGCACCAGCAGGCTGGTAGGCAGCAACCGAAGGGCGTGGGGCATGAAGGCAGCCAAATCTGGGGCAACGTTACCCGGGGTGCCCCGCCTGGCCAGAGCCCAGCTGCCGGCGTCGTGGGGCCGCCCGAAGGCCGGCGCGGGGCTTGCGCTGGCGCGGCCAGCGGCCAATCCAGGCCTGGCGATCCAGGCCAGGGGTGGGCAGTAGTTTAAGGCGCCCCAGCAGCCCGGTCGCGGGTTCCAGCATGACCAGCAGTGCCAGCGTCGCCGGCGCGCGCCACGTCGCCCTGTCCGAGCCGTTCCGCGACCAAAAGCCCGGCACCTCCGGCCTGCGCAAAAGCAGCCGCCAGTTCGAAACGCCGCACTATTTGGAAAGCTTCGTGGAGGCTGCGCTGCGGGTGCTGCCCGGCGTGGCCGGCGGCACATTGGTGCTGGGGGGCGATGGCCGCTACGGCAACCGCCGCGCCATCGACACGATCGCCCGCATGGCGGCGGCCCATGGCGTCGCCCGGCTGATCGTCACCACCAACGGCATCCTCTCCACCCCCGCCGCCTCCAACCTGATCCGTCGTCATCAGGCGGTGGGGGGCGTGATCCTGTCGGCCAGCCACAACCCCGGCGGCCCCGACGGCGACTTCGGCGTGAAGATCAATGGGGCCAACGGCGGCCCGGCGCCGGAGTCGATCACCGACGCCATCCATGCCGCCACATTGACATTGGAGGGCTATTCGATCGTGGATGCCGAGCCGCTGCCGCTGGAGACCCCCGGCGACACCCAGATCGGCGCCATGGCGGTGAGCGTGCTCGATGGCGTCGGCGACTACGTGACGCTGATGCAGGGGTTGTTCGACTTCGACCGCATTGCAGCGCTGTTGCAAGGCGACTTCCGGCTGGCGTTCGATGCCATGCACGCCGTCACCGGCCCCTATGCCAGCCGCATCTTTGAGCAGCTGCTGGGGGCGCCGGCCGGCACCGTGCGCAACGGCATCCCGTTGGAGGATTTCGGCGAGGGCCATCCCGCACACAACCTCACCTAGGCCCATGAGCTGGCGGAACTCCGGCTGCAGGGCGATG
>JBKCTK010000215.1:0-7544 GCA_046319055.1 Synechococcaceae cyanobacterium | reverse complement strand
GCCGCTGGAACCTGTTCGAGGCGGTGCTGCCGGCCCGGGTGTTCTGGCACCTGCTGCTGCGCCCCTCCCGCTGGGGGCCCTGGCCGCGCCGCGGCGTGGTGGTGTTCCTCGGCGGCGACCAGTTTTGGACGGTGCTGCTTTCGGCCCGGCTGGGCTATCGCCACCTCACCTACGCCGAATGGGTGGCCCGCTGGCCCCGCTGGAATGACCGCCTGGCGCTGATGGGTGACCGCGCCGCCCGGCAGCTGGCGCCGCGCTGGCGCTCCCGCGCCGTGGTGGTGGGCGACCTGATGGCCGATCTCTCCCATGCGGCCCGGCGGCAGGCACCCCTGCCCGAGGGCGAATGGGTGGCGCTGCTGCCGGGCTCCAAGGCGGCCAAGTTGCAGATCGGTGTGCCGTTCCTGCTGGCGGTAGCGGATCGGCTGGCGCAACGCCGGCCAGGCTGCCGCTTCCTGCTGCCCGTCGCGCCCACCACCAGCGTGGCGGAACTGCTGACCTGGGGGGATCCGCGGCGGCCGATCGCCCGCCATTACGCCAGCGCCCCGCCGCGACGGGAGGGCGATCGGCTGATCACCGCCGCCGGCACCACCATCCAGCTGCTGGAGGAGCACCCAGCCCACGGCGCCCTCAGCCAATGCCAGCTGGCCCTCACCACCGTGGGGGCCAACACGGCCGAGCTGGGGGCCCTGGGGTTGCCGATGATCGTGCTGCTGCCCACCCAACACCTCGAGGTGATGCAGATGTGGGATGGGGCGTTGGGGCTGCTGGCGCGGCTGCCCTTGCTGCGGCGCATCCTGGGGGTGGCGCTCACCCGCTGGCGGCTGCGGCGCCGCTCCCTGCTGGCTTGGCCCAACATCGCCGCCGGCCGGGCTGTGGTGCCCGAGCGGGTGGGGGAGATCACCCCGGACGCCATCGCCTCCGAGGCGGCCGACTGGCTGGACCAGCCCCAACGCCTCGCCGGCATGCGCGACGACCTGCGCAGCCTGCGGGGCCAACCCGGAGCGGTGGGCCAGCTGGCCTCCCTGATTCAAGAGCTGCTGGTCGGAACACCACCATCGCCGCCCACCTTGTCCGCGGCCACCACCAGCCCCTTGCCGGTCCTGGCGAATCAGCCGCGCCAGCGCGACGCTGAGTCCCTCAGGGCACCAGGGCTGGCGCTGGACGGGAGGGGCCAAGAACGTGGGGTGGTTGAGGTGTCAGCCGAGGCGCCAGCCCCAACCCTCGGACCCCATGGTCAGCCGCCGGCGGCCACGAGTGCCCCACCGCCGCCCCAGGCCGGTCGTTAACATCCCGCTTCCAGCGCACGCAACGCTTGTGATCGAGATGCCCTCCGCCGCTGGATCCCCCTCGACCGACGCCGTCGCTAGCTCCAATGCCTCCGCCTGCGGGGTGGCCAGCGGTCTGGCTCGCGACAGCAGCGAGGAGCAGTGGCGCGCCAAGCTCACCCCTGAGCAATTCCGCGTCACCCGCCAGGGAGGCACTGAACGGGCCTTTACCGGGGCCTACTGGAACCACAAAGGCAAGGGCAGCTATCGCTGCATCTGCTGCGACACCGAACTCTTCAGCTCCAACGCCAAGTTTGATTCAGGTACTGGCTGGCCCAGCTTCTGGGACAGCGTCGACCCCCAGGCGATCCGCAGCCTCAGCGACCGCAGCCACGGCATGGTGCGCACCGAAATCCGCTGCGCCGCCTGCGACGCCCACCTCGGCCACGTGTTCCCCGATGGTCCCCGCCCCACCGGCCAGCGCTATTGCGTGAATTCCGCCTCGCTGCGCTTCGAGGAGCGCTGAAGCGGGGTTTGATCACCCCCTCTGCCCACACTTGTTTGCCCTGACAGTTTCACCACACTTGTCCTTGCGGGACTCCCTTTTCAACTCCCTCACCCAACGCCGTTGGCCCCACCCTGTCAGGCGGATTCCCGGGCATGCAGGAGCAGACCTAAGTGGTCGCTGCGTTAAGACCTTGTTGCTGAGGGCTGGCAATAGAACAGAAGCGGCAAAGGCTCTGTTGTACAAGTCCTCATCTCTACGTAAACTGTGGGCTAATGGGGTGAGCTGTCCCACGGTGGAGCAAAAGCTCCAGGGCCACGGCAGGCCCCCCTGAGTATGGGGTCTTGCCTTGAAGGAAGCTGATCAATGGGGCACGCGCATCTCCACCCCACGATGACCTCTACCGATGTGCGCAAGCGCGGCCCGATGGGGGGCATCAGACCAGTCAACCACCTGTGGCAACCGCAACAAGTGGTTGACTGGGGCCAATCGCCACTGTTCTGCCTGGACGCATGTGCGTGACCAGAGGGCATGACGATGCTAAGTTGGCAGATCAAAACGAGCTGGTTCTCGAAAGCCATCCATTCGGCGTTAGCCACACATCAGTCAAGGAATCAATGCTATGAGCATCGCCCGTTTTGCACTAGAGAAACTCACGCGTAACTGGGTTCTCCGCAGGCGTCTGCCACGCCCATTTGCACGAGCCCCCATCTATGTATCACCAGGCGCTGGTCTTCGGTTTCTGCTCCGCTCCATGAACCGCGTCGATCCAGTTCTCTTCCCGTTAGTTCAAGAGTTTGTCGAGCCAAACTCTATCGTTTGGGACGTGGGGGCTAACGTCGGATTGTTTGCCGTTCCAGCTGCGACCATTGCAGGAGCCAACGGGCGTGTCATCGCTTTCGAGCCCGACACCTGGCTTGTTCAGCTGCTGCGGCGTACAGCATTAGCGCAGTCCCCAGGGACCGCCCCCATTACGGTGGTTCCGACGGCAGTGGCTGCTGATGTGGGAATTCGCACGTTTGTTCTCGCGCGTCGATCTCGCCAGGCGAGTTTCCTCGAAGGATACGGCACGACTCAAGCTGGCGGTGCCATCGAGACCATCACGGTTCTTTCTGTATCGCTTGACTGGCTGCTCGATTACTATCCAGCTCCTACGATATTGAAAATCGATGTCGAAGGTGCGGAACTCGAAGTGCTTCAGGGTTCCTCCCGCCTTTTCGAAGTGGCTCGGCCCATTGTTATTATTGAGGTCGGAACAGATGCGGCACCAGCCGTAACTGCTTTCTTCAGAGAACGCCGATACGAACTCTACGACGGAGAAGCGCCCTCTGCGGCACGCAAGCCAGTGCCGCAGGCAACATGGAACACATTAGCCATACCGCTCTAAGGCTGCGCTCAAGCGTTCTCGCGCACGCGCGCTCCTTGCGTCAGCGTTGCACGATCCAGGCTCACCGGCTGCAAGTTGCGAGACTCGACGAGAGCAAAGCCGATCTAGTCTCGACGCCATCGATAATTAACCGGCGAGTCTGTGCCCAGCCTGCTAACAATCTACTCCAGCGGACTTCCGCTCCAGGTGTTCCTGGGATCAGGCTCGCCATGCCGCCTACCCCTGAATGGGGGCATTTCGACGGAGGACCAGGCTTTTGCTCCCGATCGAATCTTAAAGCGGGATCGAGCCTACGCCGCTGAAGTATTGTCTTCCAAGGGTTAGGAATCATGCGCTGGCATCTCCGCTGGTGGAGTTCGACCTTGGGGATGGGCAACTCCTTGAGGCCTCCTCCGATCCCTGTCCCAGCGTCCTGCTCTCCAAGCTGCAGCTGAGGGGCAGCGTTAGAACGATGAGGCCCTGGCGTTGTGAGTGCGTCGATCGGGTCATTTGCGGGTCTGTGACCAACGAATGTCACCAGGCGATGACCGCATCGGCATCCTCCCGGGAAAGGAGCATCAGGGCATCGAGCTCTCGCAGGGCGGCCGCCCCGCAAGAGGGCCTGCTCCCTGACCCCCAGCAGCCGCAGATTCCGGTCGGTGTTGGCATAGGCGAGGGATCCCGGGGCGCAACCCATCCAAACCGCCCGGAAGCCGTCCTGGCCGTGGCGGCGGGCATGGCGCCGCACCAGCTGGGGAAAGGATCGAAGCGACGTCGCAGCCGTCGGGTCCAGGGTTCGGCGGTCCGCCGGATGAAGGAGTTGGTGGGGCAGACCGCCTCGAACTCCTCGCGCGGCGGGCCATGCCGCATCAGCGCCACCTGGGGGCGGATGGCGCTGTTGGCCATCAGCCAGCGGATCAGCCAGAGCAGCACCAGTGGCGCACCGGTGCGCTAGCCCTATTCACTCCATCGTGCCGGGGCCCCGGTTGGTGAGCCAACAGTCCGCGGGCCTGCCCATTTTCGGCCGGGCTGGGTGCCCCGTTGAACGACGACAAGCGGCCCCCCTCACCGACGCCGCAAGGGTGACCGCGCCGCCCGGCAGCCAGCGCCCCGCCGCGACGGGAGGGCGATCGGCGGATCACCGCCGCTGGCACCACGATCCAGCTGCTGGAAGAGCACCCGGCCCACGGCGCCCTCAGCCAGTGCCAGCTGGCCCTCACCACCGTGGGCGCCAACACGGCCGAGCTGGGGGCTCTGGGGTTGCCGATGATCGTGCTGCTGCCCACCCAGCACCTGGAGGTGATGCAGATGTGGCATCAGGCGTTGGGGCTGCTGGCGCGGCTGCCCTTGCTGCGCCGCCTCCTGGGGGTGGCGCTCACCCGCTGGCGGCGTCAACCCCCAGGCGATTCGCACCACACCGACCGCAGCCACGGCTTGGTGCGCAACGAAATCCGTTGCGCCGCCTGCCATGCCCACCTGGGACACGTGTTCCCCGACGGCCCCCGTCCCCCGGCCAGCGCTGTGGCGTGAACTCCGCCTCGCGCAGCTTTCAGGAGGGCTGAACGGCGCTTCGCGCCGTGGTCACCCTGGGGGCGGTCTCAGCTCGGAAGGGATGGCAACCGAAACGGCCCAGAGGCGAGGCCTTCAGGGGGCAAACCCCATGGCCCGGCTGAGCTGAGCGGGGCTTGCGACAGAGGCTCGCCAGGTTGAAATCAGCCGGCCAGCCAATGGCGGAGGATCCATTGCTGGTGGCGCGGGAACCGGCAGCTTGAGCGAAAGCAGCAATGGCTGGACCACGCTGCTCAGCAGCGACGACCTCGACGACTGGCGGCTGCGGGTTGGCCAGCTGCTGGGGCCCCACGAGATCCATCCCGGCCAGCCCGACCCCGGGATGCGCTTTCAGCACCGCATCCGCGCCGCCAGGGTGGGGCCTCTGCAACTCCTGGAGTTTCAAGGCGGCGGCTCCTTTGCCCTGGAGCGCATCCAGGCCCCGGACCGGGCGGTGCTCTGGCTGCCGACCCTTGGGGTGGTGCAGGAGCGGGTGGAGGGCTGCGACCTGCAACCCATCCCGGCATGGGGCTGTGGATCCGGCCCAACACGGCGCTGGTGGGGCGCATCCACGGCCGCTGCGGCGGCATCTCGATCGTGGTGCCCACCGCCCTGTTGCAACTGGACGACACCCAGGGGTACCGGGTGGATGCGGAAGCCGGGCCGATGCTGCTCAATCCCTTCTCCCGGCAACGCTCCGGCGCGGTGGTGCACCTGTTGCGGCTGGCCCGGCAGCTGGTCGAGTCGATGGAAACCGGCGGATCCGCGCTGTAGACTCTCACCGACTGCCTGATCGAACAGCTGCAGGCCTGGGATCAAGTCGCCCCCTGGGCCGGCGTTCGCCTGCCCCGAGCGGAGCAGCACTGCCGCGATGCGGAGGACTGGGTCCTGCGCCATCGCGACCGCCCGATCAGCGTGGCCGAGCTGGCCGCCGCCCTGCACCTCAGCCAGAGGACCCTGCAGGCCAGCTTCCGCGCCGAGCGGGAGATGAGCCCCGTGGAGGCGATCCAACGGCTGCGGCACTGGCCGCCTCCGCCCTGAACGGGCAGGCCCCGCCGGGGCTTACCCCCGCTGGGCGCCCTGTCCGAACCGCAGCCGGCGGCTCCAGGCCAGGGCCGCCGTGGCGCCGGCGAGGGGCAGCGGTGCCGGCACGGGCTGCACCGCACCGATCGTGCGTAGGCCGTTGCGGGTGCGGGGCCGGCCGAACACATCGAGCAGAATCGGGCTGCCATCGATTGGATTGATCAACTGGTTGGCGCCATCGGCATCGCTGATCTGATCAATCAGGGGCCCAGCGGGGTTGGGAGTGGCGCCGGCGGGCCAGGGGAGATAGGCGGTGAGGCCACCACCGAGATCGTCCAAGCTCAGGGGCAATCCAGTGGTGAGCAGGCTGGGGTTGCTGAACAGGCGTTGCAGGTCTGCGGCGCTCTGGTTTGCCGTGGTCTGCAGCCAGACGGCATCGAGAGCCACGATCTGACCGCCGCTGCCGGGGCCGAAACCAGCCACGGAATAGGACAACACACCAGCTGGTAGTAGCCCTGGAAACTGGCTGTTGATCAGCGACACAACGCTCTGCTTCAGCGTGATCATGCCGCCGTCAAATGCGGTGAGGGGCTTGCCGGCGCAAGCGTAGGGATCGGCGATGCAGCTGTTATAGGTATTGTAGAGAGTATCTTGAAGAATGGAGGAGGCGGTGATGTTGAGTTCAGCGCCTGCGAAGGCCTGCAGCCGTTGAATATCGGAATCCTGGGCTGACACCGACACCAGGCTGTTGACCAGGTTCAGCACACCGGGCTGGCTGTCGTCACTCACCGAGATGCCGCCCGATTCGCTGATCAGTGACGAGACCACATTGGCGACCCCGCCAGCCCACACCACCGCCCCGGCCGCCGCTGCCGACTGGGTGATGGAGCTGCGCAACATGTTGAGGGTGGCATTGGCACCGGCGATCGCCCCGGACCAGGCCGGACCGATGCTGTCGAGGGCCGGGTTGATGTGGTGCAGCGCCACCTGGCTGAGGTTGAGGGTGGAGCCATCGAGGGCATCGAACACCGAGCGGGCGGCAACCCCATAGCTGACGCTGTTGCGCGCCGTGGCATGGCTGAGGCTTGCCGTGGAGCCTTGGCCCAGCTGCAGATAGCCATTGAGGCCATCGCTGTTCAGCGCATCGATGCTCAGGGAGACCCCGGGGGCCAGCTTGCCAAAGGAAAACGCAGGTTGGAGAAGGATGTCGGTGCCCAACGGCGGCGGCAGGAAGACATCCACATTGGTTTTGGTGTAAACGGTGCCGCCGCTGCTCAGGAAGCTGGGATTGCCCACCAAGGTGGCGCCCTGGCCTTCAATGTTGAGGGGGGAGTCGATGCTGGTGAGCCAGCCGCCCGGCAAGGCGCTGGCGGCATCCACGTTGATCGCCAGGCCCGGGCTGATGCGGATGGTATCGAGACCGGGATTGCCGTTGGCCTGGGCCAAAGCCCAGGCGAAGCTATTCAGCGTGCCGCTGGTGCCTCAGTGGGTGTCGGTCACCGTGTAGGTGGCCGCCCGGGCTGCCGGCGATCCGAGCAGCAACGGCAGGACCGCCAGCGCCGCGCCAACGCTGAGGCCTCGCCGGCGAGAGCGGAAACGGGGGAGGGGCTGAGTCAGGGCAGGATCCACCAGCGGCGGACTTGATCAGGCCTCAGGATCAGCCGCTGCCAGGGGAATCCGAAGGATTCACCCCAACGCGACCCGAAGGACCTGCGGGTCTCAGTCCAGGAAGACCCAGGCAGCGCGTCCCAGCGAGGTTGAGGGGCCGATCGAGCGCCCTAGGAGCCTGTCGCATGCAGCCCTATCCACCCTGAAGCCCTTGGGCAGAGGGCCTCGA
>JBKCTK010000214.1:0-5112 GCA_046319055.1 Synechococcaceae cyanobacterium | reverse complement strand
AGGAGCTGGCGCTTCCACTGGCTCACCTGGATGGGGTGGATGGAGTGCTCTGATGCGATCTCCTGGATCGTCCTGCGGCCACTGATTGCCTCCATGGCGACCTTGGCCTTGAACTCTGGGCTGTGGGTACGGCGCTTGTTCATCGGTGGATGGCCCCTTTCAGGGGCGGTGCCCCGCCTCAGAGGTTAACGATCGGAGCTGTCCAGAAAAGCCGGACCACCACAACCAGCCGCAACTGCCTTGGGCTGTTCCCATCCAGCTCAAGGCAAACCGCGAGCGTTTTATCAATCACCCGTGCTCCAGCAGGCGATCTTCACCCTGGTGCCGCCCAACACCAGGGTCATGTCCGTTGGCCCGGCACACCTCGCCCCCCATCTCGCCCCCCATTTCGCACACCGACCCGTTGGCGGCTGCGGACGCGCAGGCTCATGCTGCCCAGCTAGTCCTGCAGCGGCTGCTCTCCCAGGCCGACCTTGCCCTCGGCCGGCTGGACGGATCGCTGAAGTGCTGCCTCATTTCGGTCTGTTCCTGTGGGGGTCAGGAAGCGAGGATGCTGTGTGTTCTCTAGCTAAACCGAAGGCCCCCATGGCCCCCAGCCCACCAGGGCTCAAGTCTTCGCCTGGTTTGGTGTGGATTCCGGCAGCAGGCCGCGGCGTTGCAGTGCGGTGAGGTTGGCGAAGCGCAAGCCCTCGGGCGTTTGCTCCAAGGTGCCATTGCCACGCAGCTTGGTGATCAAGGTGGAGGTAGAACCGCGCGAGAGTCCGGCAATCGTGGCGATCTCTTGTTGGGAGATGGCCGGGATTGGCTGGCGTGGGTCGGCATCTGGGCTACTGAGCCGGGCCAGATCCAATAGGGTGGCTAGCAAGCGCGTGGTGGCATCTTCATGCATCACCATCAGGCGATTGCCGAGGGAGGTGAGCCGTCGCACCTGCAAGTACGACAGGGCTTGGGTTAGCGCTGGGCTGCTCTTCAGGATGTCCTCGAAGGCGCCATGGCGCAGTTTCAGCAGGCTCATCGGGGTGATCGCCACCACATCCACCGTGCGGATTGGCTTCGGCGAGAGCAGGGCCAGGTCGCCGATCAGCGCCCCTAGACCGATCAGGGCAAGCACCACCTCGTCGCCCTCCATCGTCAGGCAGCGTGCCTTGGCCACACCTTTCGATACCACATACACATCCGCGCCCCAGTCGGACTGAAAGATGAGTTGATGGCCGGCTGGGATCTCCAGCAGGCGATGACCCTCCAACAACCGTTCCTGCAGGTCCGTATCAATTTCCTCAAGGATCTTGTAGGGCTTGGCCATCCCTCGGTGTGCCCACCCAACCACGCTCGCCACGTTAGTGCCTCAGCTTGGCCCTGCGGGCACGCCGTCCCTTGGCCATGGCTGATTGTCATGGCAAGCACCAGACCCGCCGATCGCGGTCTTTGTGGTGGGGGTGGGGGTGGGGGTGATGGTGATGGTGGTGGTGGTGGTGGTGGTGGCTTGGCCGCCGCACCTGGCTTGGCAGGTTCCCGGCCGATAGGGGGGGCTCCCGGCTGATGGCCGTTGGGGAATCCACGTGATGGCCAGCGCCTCGGCGGGTGTGCCGCTGGGTGGGATGGGGCCCGTGGTGCAGCCGCCGAGCGGCGGTGCCCCACCCCTGTCATCGCGATGCAGTTGGCTGTCGACCATCGGACAGATGGCGTTCAGCAACTCAACACGCCTCTGTCCTCTGGCGGCCAACACGGTTGATTCGGCTGGGAGATCGTAAGAGCACGCCGGAAAACCGGCTGAGTTTTCCATCCTCTCACCCCGCAACACGTCATGACTGTGTCGCCCTCTTCTACGGCCACTGATGCAGCTCTGGTCGAGGCGATTGACGCCGCTTTGATGGGTTCACCCATCCTGTTCCTCAATCATGGCTTGCCCCTGAATCCCCTGGTTCAGCCTCCGCGGATCAGTACCCCAACGGTCAGCCCCAAACTCGCGCCAGCAGGCTGGCCGTCGCTGAAGCCGAATCTGATCGAGGAGCTCACCGCTGAGCAGTTCGTGGATGATTTGGCCCGCCGTGCGATGGCCCACCAGGCCGTCCAGCATCCCTATCTCCAGGCGCTGGCCACGGGCGACCTGCCGGATCTACGCTTCGCACTCCGCGACTTCGGCCGTCAGTATTATGCCTACTCCGCCCACTTCCCGCGCTATCTCACGGCGCTCATCTCCAAGCTGGAATCGCCGGCCCATCGTGCCGCCCTGATGGAGAACCTCACGGAAGAATCGGGGCAGTATGAACAGGAAGAACTCGAGGAGCTGGCGGCGCTCGGGATTCAACCCGAGTGGATTGTGGGATTGCCCCATCCCGAGCTGTTCCGCCGCTTCCGCCGAGCTCTTGGCGTCCAAGACGGCGAGGCCAACGAGGAAGAGCTCGAGGTGGTCTGCTGGCTCGAACAGTTCCTCTCGATTCTCTCCAGCGGCAGTGCCGCCGAGGCCCTCGGTGCCCTGGGGCTAGGTACGGAAACGATCGTGCAAACGATCTATCAGCCTTTTGTGGAGGCCATCGCTCGCATCGGTATGCATCCACGGGACAGCGTGTTCTTTCCGTTGCACACCGCGGTGGATGACCATCACCAGGCCACCCTGCGGGACATCGCCATCGATCTGGCCCGTACCCCCCAGGGACGTCGCGATCTCGCCAAAGGGATGCAGAAGGCCCTGGCCCTGCGCTGTTTCTTCTGGTCCTGGCTGCATCAGCGCGCCCTCCAGCCGGAGGCGGTGTTGGGTTGAGCGCTTCAGCCGCCAGCGCCGCTGGGCTTAGCCCAGCGGCGGCAACCTGTCCCCGCTCACCCCGCCATCTCACGCCCTGCCACGCCATGACCAATTCCGTTCTCGAGGCCGGTATCCGCAACCGCCGGCCCCCGGCCGAACCCGAGGCGGCCAACCTCTGCTGGCCGCCTCAGCCAGCCAGCGCCACCCGAGAGAGCAACCCAACCGGCGGTGGCGCCAGGCTCTGCCGCTGTTCCCAGGCCCCGACCAGCGCCCACAACGACGCCAAGACCTCCAGTGACACGCCCCTCGTCACGGCAGCCCAGGGCCTTCCGCTTCACTACCAGCACCTTGATGAGCGGATGGGCTTGGAGTTTCAGGTGCGGCGCCTGCCCTTCGAGGGTCTTCAGGCCCTGGACCCACGCCTGATCCGCATCCCCCCCGGCGCCTGCAACGAGAAGCACCGCCATGCCCACGAATCGATCTTTGTGGTGCTGGAGGGGGAGGCCGAGATCCTGGTGGGCTCCAGCACGGTTCGGCTCAGCCGGGGCGGCATCGCTTACGCGCCCCGCTGGCTGGTGCATCAGAGCCGTAATCCCTCCGCCCAGCACGACTTGCTACTGCTGGCGGTCACGGATTTCGGCCTCACCAGCGCCGTGCTCGGCGACTACGACCGCCAGACACGGCTGCGTTGGGGTGGCGCCGATGCGGTAGCGGAGGGGCCGATTGCCGCAACGCCCCCACCGCTTCACAACCAGGCCTGGCTGCGTCCGCCCGGGTGAAGGGATGTTGGCAGCAAGGTTGGATGGTGTTGTGGTTCAGCAAGCGGCAGCGAAATGGCAGCCGTCGCGATCACTGGGTTCCCGCATCCGCGACGGTTCCCGCGTCCGGCAGCGCCAGGCTTAACCCCTCCACCAGCGCGGGCGCCAACATCAACACCAGGCTGCGCCCCACCAGAGGCGCCTTGGTGCCGACCCAGGGCTGGGGCGTTTCGGGTAGGTCCTCATCCTGCGGCAAGGCGGTGTTGATCACCCGCATCCAGCCCCCTGTCCGGAATGGCAGCTCGAACTCCATGCCTTGGTAATAGGCATTCATCCCGCACCAGAGCAGGGGTCCCCGCTGCGGATCCACCAGGCTCCACGCCAGGGTGTGGGACCAGCTGGCCCAGTCGGGGTTGCGCAGCTCAACGCCGTGCCACTCCCGCCAGGGCGGCCCCGGCTCGCCGTTGCGACCGGGTCCCTCCTGGAGCGGTAACTCCGGATTCAACAGGGCGGCCAGGTGCTGGCGCAGCCGGATCAAGCGGCTCAGGAAGCGCCGCAGGGCCAGCCCCTCCGGCTCAGGGCTCCAGTGCATCCAGCCCAGCGGGTTGTTTTGACACCAGGTGTTGTTATTGCCCCCCTTGCTGCGGCCCACCTCGTCGCCCATCAGCAGCATCGGCACCCCAGGGGCGAGCAGCAGCGAACAGAGCAGGTTGCGGATCTGCCGCTGGCGAAGGGCCAGCACGGCGGGATCGCTGCAGGGCCCCTCGACGCCGTGGTTCCAGCTGTTGTTGTGGTTATCGCCATCCCGGTCGTGTTCCCCATTCGCCAGGTTGTGCTTGCGGTTGAAGCTCACCAGGTCGGTCAGGGTGAAGCCGTCGTGGGCGGTGAGGAAGGTGATGGTGCGGCCCAGCAACGCCGGCTGACCGCCGAACAGATCGGGGCTGCCGGCCAGGCGCTGCCCCATGGGCCAGCAGCTCTTTTCATCGCCTTTCCAGAAGCGGCGCACGTCGTCGCGGAAGCGGCCGTTCCAGGCGCCGACCCGCCGGGCGGGGAAATCGGCCAGGCGGTACAGGCCGCCGCAATCCCACGGTTCGCTGACCAGCTTCAGATCGGCCAGTTCCGGATCCGCTTCCATGGCCTCGAACAGGGGCGGATGGTCGAGCGGCGCAAGCTGCTCGCCACGGCTGAGGGCAATGCCAAGATCGAAGCGGAAGCCATCGATGCCGAGCTCCACGGCCCAGCAGCGCAACGATTCCAGGATCAGACGGCGCACCAGCGGGCGATTGGCGGCGATGCTGTTGCCGCAGCCGCTCACATCGAGGTAATCGCCCCGGGCGTTCTGGTGGTAATACAGCGAGTCGGCGCAGCCGCGCCAGCTGAGGGTGGGGCCGTTTTGGTTGCCTTCGGTGGTGTGGTTGTAGACCACATCGATCAGCACCTCCAGGCCGGCCCGGTGGCAGGCGCTCACCAGCTCCCGCACCTCGGCCCGGGCCCGCAGCGGATCGTCGCTGCACAGATACCCCGGGTGGGGGGCCATCCAGCTCACCGGGCTGTAGCCCCAGTGGTTGAAGCGGCCGTGGGGTGCGTCCTGCGGGTCGAAGGCCATCACCG
>JBKCTK010000213.1:0-1457 GCA_046319055.1 Synechococcaceae cyanobacterium | reverse complement strand
GTGCTGGATGAACTGGCCGGGGCGCCCTCGGCCATGGGAGCTGTAGGGGAGAACAGATCCCCCAGAAACCGTCCGCAGTCGGGGAAGCTTCCCGGGTTTTGCACCACCGACTCGGTGATCATCACGGCGGCGTGTTCGGGAGACGTGCGGAACATGCCGGCGCTTTGGCGTTTGATCAGGGCGTAGGCCGCACTCCAGCTGACATTGTGATTGTTGCCGTTGGAGCGCATGAAGCAATAGACCTGGGCTCCTTTGGGGCCGGGTCCATCGGGCATGGTGGCTGCCTGGGCGGCGCAGAAGGGCAGCAGCGTTGCGGCCATGCCGAGCAGGCCGGCCACCAGAGCCCCGGGGACGGGCAGAACCACAGCGGCAGGACGGCGGGACATCGGACCAGGCTCTCCAGCGACGGCACAACCGTATCGGTCCAGGGGATTCTGTCCAGGGCGTGGGTCGGGCTTGCGCCACGTTGGGGCCCTGGGCTGTTGGTTGATGGGGCCCCCGCTTAGCCAGGCGGGGTTGCCCCGCCCCCAGGCAGGATCCAACGCACCACGAGCGGCAAGATCAACAGCACCGTGATCAGGCGAACCGCGTGCAACACCGCCACAGCGGCGCCGACGCCGAATTCGGCCCCCACCAGGCTCATGCCGCTGATGCCGCCCGGGGCGGCCCCGAGCAGGGATACCACGGGGTTGATCCCTAGCAGCCGGCTGGTCCACAGACCCACCACCACGCCGGTGAGCACCAGGGACAAGGTGATCAGCAGGGCGGGCCGCCAGAGCAGTCGCAGCTCCGCCACGGCTTCGGACGTCAGCGCTGTGCCAATCACCGTGCCGATGGCGATTTCCAACAATGTGCGGGTGCCGATTGGCCAGCGAGCGATCTCAAGCCGACCGCTCATGCTCACCAGGGCGGCGCCGATCAACGCTCCGGCCAGCGGTGCCGCCGGGATGCCGGTGCGCAGGGCGAGCAGTCCCCCAGCGGTACCGGCCAGGGCATAGAGGGCCAGCTGCCAAGAATGCTCCATTGCCGCCAGAGTTCAGGCCTCCCACTCTGGGCGATGGTGGCCTGAATCCAGGTGGCTTCAGGATCTTGAGACATCGGGGGATGTGTGTTGTGATGCCGGCGAGAACTCCCCGTTTTGCCATGGCCAGCTCCTCGGTCTCGTTTCGAATCAGCCGCAGTGCTGAGGATCTCGCCACGACCATCCACGCGGTCTCCCAGCGACTGGTTCAGTTGGAGCAGCGTCTCGAAGCCCTGGAGGTGCAGCTGACCAACCAGGATCGGCCCGATCCCCAGGAGATCACCCGGCTCGAAAATGTCGACCGGCTGTTGGACGACTGCCGCGCCCTGCTGGAATTGGATGCCGAGCCCGTTGCTCAGCCATCGCCCCCCTCTATCTCTGCTCCTCCCTTGGTGGAAGCGTCGGAGCTTGCTGAGGAGGAGGGGTCAGCCTTCGG
>JBKCTK010000212.1:0-1242 GCA_046319055.1 Synechococcaceae cyanobacterium | reverse complement strand
GGAGGTCTTGCCGCAGCCGGAGGGGCCCACCACCAGCAGCCTCTGGCGCGGGCCCACCGTCAGGCTGAGGTCGTGCACCAGCGCCCTGCCGCTGCCCGGCGGCACCAGATCGACATGGCGCAGCAGGATCTCTCCGGGCGGTGGGCCCCCCATCGCCAGCCCCTCGCTGGCCGGGTTGGCGCTGGCTGGGTTGGAGCTGGTTGCGCTGAAGCTAGTTGCGCTGGAAGGGGTTGCTGTGGAGGCTGCTGCGCTGGAGCTGGTGGGCTGATCGCCAGCTGTGCCCCCCCGGGTAGGAGCGGCCAGGGTGTTGCCCGTGGAGCGGGGGGAACGCCCATCCCGGCCGCTGGCGAACGGGGAGCCGGCCTCGGCCTGGGCGGCCATGGTGCTCTGGAAGGTCTCCAGGCGCTGGATCGAGGCGGAGAAGGCCGCCAGCCGATCGATGTTGTCAACAATATAGCTAATCGAGCTCAACACCTGACTAAAGGCGATGCCGGCCTGACCGATCACGCCGAAATCAACCTGACGGGCGAAGTAGAGTGGAGCCAGCACCAGCCAAGGCAGGAAATCAGAGAAATACTCATAGGAGGTTTGGATCACGGTAATCAGGGCCTCCCAGACGATCAGTCGGTCCTGGTTGCGGATGGCGAGGCTCAGGCGCCGCAACCCCTCACGGCGCTCTTGGCGTTCACCGCGATAGAAAGCGATGGATTCGGCGTGGTTGCGGATGTGCACCAGGCCATAGCGAAAATCAGCATTGAGACGCAGTTGCTCGCCATTGAGGACCACCAGGCGTCGACTGGCAATCACCACCACAGCGGTGCCGACGGCCGCATAGATCAATAGCCATAGCGCCAAGCGAGAACTGATGCCCCAAAGCACGACAATGAAGCTCAAGAATGTCAACACCGCTGTGCTCACATCCACCGCCACGCCAAGACTGAAACTGGTGAAGCTGGCTGCATCTTCACTGATACGTTGATCGGGGTTATCGATCTGCCCTGGGGCCCCAGGATCGGAAGCCAAGGTGTAATAGGCGCGATCTTCAAGGTAGCGATGCAACAACTGATCGCTGAGCCAGCGACGCCAGAGGAGGCCGAAGCGGGGCACCAGATAGCTCTGTACGCCTCGAAACGTCAGGGCCAGGATCAGGCAACCGGCGAAAATCAGTACAGTTGTCCATGACTGAGACTGACGAAACGCCCGTAGTGAGTTCTCCACTCCCCGGGCGAGGTCGAGGCTCCC
>JBKCTK010000211.1:0-21099 GCA_046319055.1 Synechococcaceae cyanobacterium | reverse complement strand
TCTTCACTGATGCGTTGATCTGGGTTATCGATCTGCCCTGGGGCCCCAGGATTAGAAGCCAAGTTGTAATAGGCACGATCCTCAAGGTAGCGGTGCAACAACTGATCGCTGAGCCAGCGACGCCAGAGGATGCCGAAGCGGGGCACCAGATAGCTCTGCACGCCACGAATCGGCAGCGCCAGAATCAGGCAGCCGGCGTAAATCAGCACGCTGGTCCAGAATTGCGGCTGAGCAAAGGCCACCAAGGCATTGTCCACATCCCGGGCGATGTAGCTGATGCCGACATTGATGGCGTTGATGATCAGAATCAGCAGCAGCACCAACCCCAACAGCAACCAGGGCAACCAGCGGCCCTGGCGCAAATGGCGGCGCAGCGACCAGAAACACAAACCAGCGCCGGCCGCCAGCAGCAGCAGCAGCGGGCCCACGGCGGCGAGGGGCCGCAGCCAGAACGCGCGCAGAGCCCCCTGCCACGGGGCCAGCCCCAGCTGCGGGACCAACGGCCCGATCGGCAGGAACGCCACCAGGAGAGCGAGGGCCAGCAGGGCGGCAACCGCCCCGAGCGCCGGCCGATAGGGGCGGCTCGCCGGCCGCAGCGCGCCGACCAGGAGCCCCGGCAGCGCCAGGGCCGGCAGCAGCAGGGGCGCCAGCAATGGTTGCCGCCAGAGGGCATCCAAGCGCTGGCTACTGCCCCGCAGAAATGGGGCGACCGCCGCGGGCCAAATCAGCAGGAGTCCCTTCACCAGCGCGGTCACCAGCAGCAGGGCGACACCGCTGCTGAGGGCGAACAGCGCCAGGGTCAGCAAGGCAAAGGGCCAGGCCCCAAGCTCCAGGGGCAGGAAGTAGGGCTGGGCCAGCCGCTGGAGCTGCCGCAGCTGGCGCCTCAGGAACTGCAGCAGGGGCATGGCCGCACAGGGTTCGCCTTAGTGTCCTGCCCCAGCCGACCGCGCCCGAGGAGGTCCCCGGCGATCGAGCCTGATGGGAGCCGCGGCATCGGGCATCACGACAGGCCCGGCTGATCACCACTGGCTGATCACCACAGACCTTTGCTGGCATCAGAACCACGCGGCGGCTGCGGCCGCGATCCATCAACATGGCGCCAACCTCGACCAACTGCGGCGATGGCCTGTCCCCACTGCGGCAGCTGGGCGGTGCGCTCCGATCGGGGTTTAGCCGGGCGAATGGTCTGCGCCCGCTGCGGGCAGCCCCTCGGCGGGGCTGGCGGAAGCTTGGGCGGCGGGCGCCGACGCGGGGTGGGCACGGGTTTGAGCGCAAAGCAGCGCCTTTGGCTGGCGGTGCTGGGCCTGATGGTGGTCTCGGCGGTGCTGGCGGGCCTGGACAACCGTTCGCCGCGGGACCAACGGGCCCCGAGCTGGGGAAGCGGCACCCCCTGGAGCCCCTGATCAAGCAGCAGAGGTGTCCCGATCTGCTGACAGGCGTGATCCCAAAGGGCTTCTTTCGCTGACGATGGTCGCCATGTTGATTTTCCTGACAGGCAGATGACAAGCAGCAACCCCGTGGCCAACCTTGCTTCCTTGAGCATGCGTCAGCTGCGCGAGTTCGCGCGTCGTCTGGGCATCAGCCGCTCCAGCGTCGAGAGTCGCGAGACCCTGGCCGATGCCATCGCTCGAGCACCCCAAAGCCCGGAAACGCTGAGGGCCCTTGAAGCTGAGCTCAGCCCAGCCCCCCGCGATGAAGTCGAAACCCGCGTGGTGTTCCTGCCCCGCGATCCCCAGTGGGCCTACGTGTTCTGGGAGATCTCCCAGGAGGATCGCGATGATGCCGCCGACGCCGGAGCGACCCAACTGGCCCTGCGCGTCGCCGATGTCACGGGCCTGCCGGGCGGGTCCTCCCACCCCCATGCCCTCCAGGAGGTGGTGGTCGATGCCCATGCAACCGAGTGGTATCTCCCCGTCCCCCTGTCCGACCGCGACTACCGGGTGGAACTCGGTTTCCGCACGGGCTCGGGCGGCTGGTATTCGCTGGCCTTCTCCTCCGTGGCCCGTGTTCCATCCCTCCATCCCTCGGAGCAGGTCGCCGATCAATTTGTGCCCTTCTCCCTCGATGCCATTCCCGCGGTCGTGCCGGTGGCACCCCAGCACGCTGAGGCGACAGACCTGCACGAACTCCTTTATCAGTCCGCCACCTCTCGCTGGCGTCGACTGGGCCGGGGTTCCGAAGCCTTCCATGAGCTCGAAGACGAGGGTGCCAGCACCGCAGGCGCAGGCGCTTGGGATTCGGGCGCTGGCTGGGCCTCCGGACGCAGCGAATCTGGAGCTGGCCTAATGGCTCGTTACCGCTCGTTCTGGTTGGTCGCTGACGCGGAGCTGATCGTGTACGGCGCCACCGATCCCTCGGCTCGCCTCACCATTGGTGGTGAAGTTGTGCCCCTCTCCGCTGATGGCACCTTCCGCATCCAGGTTCCCTTCCGGGATGGGCAGCAGGTGTATGCGATCGAAGCCGTGGCCGCCGATGGCGAACAGAAGCGCAACATCACCCTGGAGTTCCAGCGCACCACGCCCGAAGCCCACGTGAACACGCCCGAAGCCGCCGTAACCGAGTGGTTTTGAGGATTGCTGAAGGGTGATCCGCACCCGCGGGCCCCATGCCATGGGGCCTGCGGGTGGCATCTCATTTTTGCTTGCTTCGCTTTGCGCCCCACTGGGCCGTGGCTTTCACAGTTGTGAGAAGAACTGCCGTTCAAGCACCGAGCTGAGCCAGCAGCCGCTGCCAGCCCTCACCCTCCAGCTCGCCATTGCGATCCACCTCCAGGGTGCTAAGTAGCTCATCGCCGCCCAGCTCCTCGCGCTGACTCCACTGGGCCCGCATCACGTCCACGTCAGCCTCCGACGGATCCTTACCCTGCTGCCGGCGGCTGACGATGCGTGCGGCGGCCACCTCAGCACGGACCCGGCAGTCGAGGATGTGGAATCGGGCGCCACAGCCCTGGGCCAACCGCTGGAAGCGCTGGCGGTCGTCACGACGCAAAAAGGTGGCGTCGACAATCACACTTTCTCCGGCTCCTAGGATCAGTTCCGCGGCATTCAGCAGCACCTCGCCGTAGAGCCTTGCGTTCAGCTCCGGTCGATAGGGGTCGCCGCGTAGAGGCTCCAAGGCCAGCAGCCTGCCGCAACGCCCAAACAGGCGGCGTCGCTCGATATCCGAACAAAGGCGGATCCAGCCGAGCTGGTGGCAGAGGCGCTGCGCCAGATGGGATTTGCCACTGCCCGACACGCCATGGCAGAGCACGAGCTGACCCGGAGGCGCCTCGGCGGTGGCGACGGCCACCTCCAGGTAGCGCCCCAGCTCCCGACGGCTGGCCTCCACCACCGCAACGGCGCTGGTCTGGCCCAGGCGCAGGGCAGCCACCTTGGCCCGTACCAGGGCGCGGTAAACCCAGTACCAGCGCCAGGCCCGCAGGCCGGCGTAGTCGCCGGTGACCTGTAACCATCGGTCCAGCACCACCCCGGCCAGGTCGCCGCGCCCCCGCTGGCGCAAATCCATCGCTAAAAAGGCGATGTCGCTGATCACATCGATCCAGCGCAGGGCTGGAGAGAACTCCAGGCAATCGAACACCCGGATCCGACTCGGGCTGAGGAACATGTTGCCAAGGTGCAGATCGCCATGGCCTTCGCGCACAGCCCCCAGGCTCAGTCGCTGTTGAAAGTGTTCCGCCAACCTGGCTGCCTCAGCCCGGGTCCAGTCCTCCAGGGCGAGCCGCTCGACACGGTCGGGGGCCCGCTGGTCCAGCACCGCCAGATTCGCCAGGGCAGGCGCGGTCACCGCCGCCGCGGACCCGAAGCCGGAATCCAGCGCGGCCAAGGCGGCGCCGCCATGGAAGCCGGCCAGATCCTCGGCCAGGGATTCCAGGTGGGCCGCCGTGAGCTCACCCCGCTCCAGAACCGCCGGCAGCAGCTGGCTCTGGGGGAATTGGCGCATCTTCACCAGCGTGTCGATGACGGCACCGCTGCCGCCGAGATGAGCACGCTCCACCGGCCCATGGAGGGAGCAAACATCGAGGTAGAGCTCTGGGGCGAGCCGGCGGTTGAGGCGCAGCTCCTCAAGACTGAACCAATGGCGCTGCTCTGGCGTCCTGAAATCGACAAAGCCAAGGTTGACCGGCTTACGCAACTTATAGGCGTAATCACCCGTGAGCAGAATCCAAGAAATGTGGGTCTCGATCAGCTCGATCACCCCCACAGGATGGTTATAAGCGGCCGGCTGTCGCAGGGCCTGGATCAAGTCAGCCATGAACTCCATTTAGCGATTGATACGACGCATGTGCTCCAGGGCATAGGCTTCAATCGGCGCCCAGATCAACAGTGGCAGCAACAGCTGCGCGGCCATCAGCGTGCCGTCGTAGACCATCAGGTTAATGGCCAGCACGAGCCCATACAGCCAACCGATCACGAGCGCGACGACGCCGAAGCGCAGGTTTCGGTATTGACAGAGGAGCCAGGTATGACTCTCCAGAATCGCCAACAACAGCAGGTAGCTGAGCAGTAACCACCAGCTATTCTTGGTTTGCCATGAAATTAATGCTGAGAAATAAAGCCCCGCCGTTATCACTAACCAAACCAGCGGAATCCAGATGAAAAAACGCAGCCAATGGGGGCGCCGGAGTCCCCGATACCAAAGGTAATCCTTCGGGGCAGGGTTGATCATCACGATCACCCCCTCCATCAGGAGCAGAATGAGAAGCCAAGCGGGCAAGACTGAAGGGGCGAGGCAACGGTCCTTCCTATTCAAGCTCCCTCGCAACAGGGCGTGTCGATCAGCGTCAACACCAGTGCCTGTCGCCATGAGCGACCCACCAGTGCTCCAGCCAAGCGGGAGAACGTTCCTGGAGCCAGGGAGGTCCGTCGGTCAGCGCGAGAATCCGGCGGGGCGGCCATGGTGGCGTCACGACCGTCAACCGCTCCCATGGCTAACTGAAAAAGACGCCAAGCGAGATTGGCCTTGTCGCGGAGTTGTGGGGCTTTGGGGCAGTCAACCGCCGTCGCCCGTCGCTCGTCTGCGACGATGCGGCCGATTGGAACCGGTTGGATGAGCGATCCCTCCCCACGCAGGCCAGCCTGGCTGAACTGGCTGATCCTGCTGGCCTTTCTCTGGTCGTCCTGGCAGCTGGCCGGGCTATGGGCCAGCCGCCTGCATGGCTGAGCCCCATCCAGCCAGCCCCAAGGGGCCGGTAAGAACGCTCTGGCGGTCTGGATGCGGCGGCCTCCGAATCGCCCCTGCCGCATGCGCTGGGCGCACAGGGCATCAGCCCCGCTGGCGCTCCTGGCCGGTGGTGAGCGAACGGAACAGGCGCACCACGCCGCCCACCAGCAGCAGCAGGGCGAGCACCGCCAGGGCCAGCACGCCGAACACGCCCAAGAGCTGGAGCAGCCCCAAGCCGAGATGGCTCAGGCCGGAGATCAGGTTGGCGATGGCGGTGCTCACCAACAGCACCGTGTCCAGCCAACGGGGCAGTTGCATCAGCCCCGAGAGGATGCCCACCCCCATCAACACCAGCAGCAGGCCGATCGAAGCCTGGGCGAGCCGACTCCCCAACCGGCGGGAACGCCGCCGCCGACGGAACACCATCCGTGATGGCGGAGACGGGAAGACCGAGCGGGGTAGCTTCAGCGCCTCGTGACTGCTGCGCATGGCGGAGCGACTCATGGTGTGAGGTTGTGCCCGGCTCCGCGCATCCAGCGCTCGAACTCCACCAGCACCAGTTCGTTCGGACAATCGATCAGGGACAGATCCTGCACGGTGCAGTCTCCATGGCCGCCGTGGTGGAGGGTGAGATGAAACCCCCTGCCGCTGAGGCCACAAACCTCCGGGTCGCTGCGGACCACCACATCGAGCGCGGCTCCAAGGCGGGCAACGCGACGACGCAGCTCAGACCAGGTCAGGGACATCGTCGCAGCAGCCGCAGGCTTGGTGGAACATTACCGAGAGCGTCAACGCCGCGGGGCGCTGCTGGCGGTGGGCTTCAGCGGGATCCCGAAGGCTTGGGGGCTGGGGGATTGGGGGTGGGGATGGGGGTTCCAGCGCCGGGGCCCGGGTCGGGAGGCGTGGCGACCTTGCGGGCCTGGCTGGCGGTGGCTCCGGGAGCGAGGTTCAGCGGTCGGGGCGCTGGCCATAGGCTGCCGAGCCCAGCGGCCAGGGCCAGCGCCGTCAGGCCTCCCAGCGGTGCCGCCAGGCGGCGGCGCCGCGGAATGCGGTCGATGAGCTCTCGCTTGCCCAGCGGTTCGGCCTCGGGGATCTGGGCCTGGATCTGCAGGCGCGGATCGTGGCGCAGCCGGTCCAACACCTGCACCAGATCGGCCAGTTCGGCGTCATCGATCAGCAGCTCAAGCTCGGGGTTGTCGCCCAGGCTGCTGCGCAGCACCAAACGATGCCGGTCGCCCTCGGCGGGATGCAGCCGCACCGCAGCCGCGGGCTCGCCGAAACCGCGAGGCACACCACTGATCCGGTAGCGGGCATAGGGGAGCACCACCTCCAGCAAGGCCTGGAGATGCTCCCGCTGCCCCTCCACATCCGGTCGGCCCAGCCACTGCAATCGCCATCCCGTGATGATGCCGATCGATCCGCCGGTCAGGTTGCGGGACACATCGGGCAGGCCTTCGACCTGCAGCCGGCAGCTGGTCTGGTCGTATTGCAGGGTTTGCTTCATACCCACACTCTGAATCAGCATCGCGCTCACGCCACCGCATCGTGCAGGCTGGCCCGCAGCCGCTCGTAGCCCCCTTCCCCGGCTGCCAGGGTCAGCGCCTGCACAAGCTGCTGCACAGCCCTCTGGCCAGCCTGGTCATCAAGCAGCGCCTGAACGCCGCTGCGCCGGGGGTTCATGCGCTCCCGCAGCAGCTCGCTGAGGCGGTGGCGGAAGAGCGTCCAGCGCAGCTCGATCAAATCCTGAGGATCGCTGCTGCATAGCAGGGACCGCAACAGCGGATAGAGGCGCTCGGCCAGGTGGCAGAGGATGTGGATCAGGGCATCGCTGTCGGCCGCGGACAGGTCCCCGCGGCGGCAGGTGCGCCGCAGCGGGTTGTGACAGCGCCGTTTCCAGAGCTCCACCCGGTTCGGGAAACGCTCGTTGTAGCCGAGTTTTTCGCTCATCCAGACCATGGCCTCGCCGCCGTTGTGGTCCAGGGCTTCCATGCACAACAGCATCAAGTCGAGCCGCTCGAGGCCCCGACGGGAGAGGGTTCGGCTGGACGCCGCTGCGGGGGCCAGGGCCGGGCTGCCGGTGGGCCTAGCCAAGGCCGGCGGATCGACCACCGCCGCGGTCGAATTGAAAGGGGTGGACTGAGTCATGGCTGCGATGATGCCAGCCCTGCGCGCCCCGCGTCACGCCAGGCGCATTTTTTCCCTTCAAGAGCCTGCCACCACCATGACCACCCCGACCTCGATCGATCTGCGTCGTTGGGTCCGCGAGGTGCCCGACTTTCCGAAACCCGGGATCCTGTTCCGGGATCTGTCGCCGCTGATGCGGGACCCAGAGGGCTGGGCTGAGGCCATGCGCCGGATGGCCGTCGCCTGCGAGGAGATCGGCCCCGACATGATTGTCGGGATCGAGTCGCGGGGATTCATCGTGGGGATGGCCCTGGCCACGCAGGTGGGGCTGGGGTTTGTGCCCGTGCGCAAGCCCGGCAAGTTGCCTGGCGAGGTCATCGGCGTGGAGTATGCCCTGGAATACGGCCAGGATCGCCTCGAAATCCCCGCCGAGGCGCTTGCCGATGGGCCCCGGGTGCTGGTTGTGGATGACCTGCTCGCCACCGGCGGCACCGCCGCGGCCACCGCGGCCCTTGTGCAAAAGGCCGGCGGTGAGGTGTGTGGCTTCGGCTTCCTGGTGGAGCTGGCGGGGTTGGCAGGGCGCAACCGCCTGCCCCAGCCCAGCGTGATCCATTCGCTGATCACGTATCACTGAGCGCGTGCCCGCCCCCGGTGCCAGGGCAAGAGGCTGCTCTGGTGCCACACCCTGGCGGAGCGGGACAGGCGTGCCAGGGGCGCTAGCGAGCGTTCTCAGCAGCCTCAGCAGCTGGTCTGGCGGGGCCTGGGCCCAAAACCGGGGCCGGCCGGTTAGGTCTGGGCGTCCTGCCAAGAGAGCACCTGGTCGAACTGCTCCAGGCTGATCAACCCAAACCGCCAGAGCACCACCGGCAGCGGTGCCTGTTCCAGATGGGATTGGCGCAATCCCAGGGTGATGGCGCTCTCGCTCAGGTTGAGGTGATGCCGCAGATAGCGCATCAGGGCCTCGGAAGGTTGGGGCTGAGGGGCGCTGCTAATCACCATGACCCATGGTGGTCATGTCGGCAGAACCGCGCAAGGGCCCGAGGTCATCACGGCCAGGGTGAAGCGCCGCAACCAGGACCAGCGCCGCAGCAGGGCCACGGCCAGATGGCGGAGCGGCAGCAGAGGCCGGGCGCGGTTGGAGAACACGCGCACCAGCAGATCGGTGGCCAACAAAGTGAGAAATACATCCAGCCAGCGGCGCCGCCCATAGACGGCGCCGAGGCGGCGCGGATGCAGCCGGCCGGCGGCGGCCCGCTCGGCTAGGGGTAGCAGGGCTTCGATATCGCGCCAGCAGAGGTTGAGTCCCTGGCCACCCACCGGGTGGCAGCGGTGGGCGCTCTCGCCCACCAGCAGGGTCCTGTCGCGATGCAGGCGGCGAGCCAGCTGCAGGGTCACAGGGAAGGCTTGCGGAGGGGTCAGCAGCACCTCGGGCTGCAGGCTCCGCGGCAGCACCGCCGCCAATTGATCGAGGAAGGCCGCGGGCGACAACCGTTCCAGCTGCTGACAGCGGCTGGCTGGGGCGCTCCACACCACCTGGAAGTCACCAGCTCCCAGAGGCAACACGGCAAACGGACCCTCCGGACGCAGCAACTCCATGGCACAGCGATCGGGGCAACCCCTGAGCCGGACCTGGGCCGTGAGGCACTGTTGGCTGTAGCGATGCCGCCAGCAGCCGATCCCCAACCGCCGCCGCTGCGGTGACTCGGGCCCATCGGCGGCCAGCACCAGGTCGTGAGGGGGAGGGGCCACGCCCTCCGCCTCGGCTCCCAGCGGACTGCCGAGATCCAGCGCAATGGCGCTCGACCGGTTCAGGCACTCCAGCAACAGGGCCATCAGCGGACCGTGCTGGCCGATCCAGCCGATCGCGGCGCGCTGGGCAACGCCCGTGCGGTCGGGGAGGTCATCCAGGCCGAAGCCCAGCCCCTGGCCGGTGCCGCCATCCTCCAACCAGAGCCTGGTGAAGGGCACCAGCAGGGGCTGGACGTCTTGCCACAGATCCAGGCGCTGCAGCAGGCGCCGCGACGATGCGTTGAAGGCGTAGGCGCGCCGCCGTGCCAGCAGTTGCTCCGGCGACAGGGGATCCCGCAGCGTGACGCGCCAGCCCACAGAAGCCAGGGCCAGGGCCAGGAGGGAACCGGTGGGGCCAGCCCCCAGGACAAGGGCATGCGGGAGGGGAAGCATCAGGCCGGTCCGGGGGGCTCGCCAACAAAAAACCGCAGCCCGAGGGCTGCGGCGCAGATTCTGACGAGTTCAACCCAGCGTTGGAGATTCAGCCGATGCCGAGCAGACCGCGGGTGAAGGCTTCGCCACCCAGGGCAAATTCGGTCGCCAGCAGAGCGATGAAGCCGAGCATGGCCATGCGGCCATTCAGCTTCTCCGCGCGGTCGTGAAAGCCCCAGCCGTTTTCCGGGCTGACGACTTCCATGCGGGGCTCGGTGGCGAAGGCATTGAGACGGCCGCCGTCTTCGGTGGTGACGCTGGCGCCGCGGATGGCGGGGGTGGACTGGGTCATGGAGCTCCTTGAGAAGTGTTGCGCAGATTGTAACGCAATGTTGCAGGGGCTCGCAATGGGGCGGGCAGCCCCACGGTGCCGGTCGCCGCTGGCGGTCGCGGCCCAGGAGCAACGCCGCGGCCAACGCCAGGCACCGGGCCCGGCCGCCGCTGTCCAGGGCCCGTTGACTGGACTGGCCTTGGTTGGCCTGGCTCTGGGCGCTGGCTCAGGCCCGCGCTGGTCCCAAGGGGAGAGACCGCCCCAGGTCGGCAGCGGCGCTGCGGCACCACAGCGTCGCTGCCACAGCGCAGGAGCAACAGCGCAGAGGCCTCAGATGACGCAACCCAACCGCCTCAGCGCAGACGCCGCAAACAGAGCTCCTCGAAGGCCGGGCGCAGCAGGTAGGGGTACTCCCCCACCCAGAGCTGGAGTTGGGGCAACCAGGCATCGCTGAGGGCAGCGATCCGGGAGAAGTCCCGACGCTCGCTCAACACCAACGCCCGCACCGTCATGCCGCGGCGGATCTGCTGGTGCTTTTTCTGCATCGGGAAGCGGAGCTGGCCGAGATAGCCATCCTCATCGGCCAACTCCAGACAAAGCCAGGTGCGGTGGTTCTCCACCAGCTCCAGCTGGCCAGTGCTGTCGGCCTGTTCGCGGCGGTCTTCCACCACATCCCGCTGCAGCACCTTCACCACCTCGCCCTCGAACAGGGCAGCCGCGGGGTAGCGCCGCAGGCTGGCGTTGCGGCGACTGGCTTCCAGGATCGGCCCCCACAGAAGGTAGAGAACGAACACCACCCCGATCACCAGCATCACCGGCGAGAACTGGCTGCGCATCGACAGCCCTTGGCTGATCAACAGCGACAGCACCCCGCCGATCACGGACACCAGGATCCGCTGCAGAAGCTTGCGGAACGGGCCGAAGCAGGCATTGAATTGCGGTGCGGTGGCCACGGTCGGCACCAGCCGCACCAGCTCCCCGGGGCGCAGTGGAATCAGCATCGCAGCGGCATCACAACAGCCGTTCAAGCCCATACACCAGCCCCTGCAGCTGGCGCACCCGGCGCACGGTCAGAAGCACGCCAGGCATGTAGGCGCTGCGTTCAATCGTGTCATGGCGCAGGGTGTAGGTCTCGCCAGGGGCACCGAACATCACCTCCTGGTGGGCCACCAACCCCGGCAAGCGCAAGGAATGGAGCCGCAAGCCGCTCTCTCGCCGGCCGCCCCGGCAACCGTTGAGGCTCTCGTGTTCCTCCAGATCGGACACATTGAAGGCTTTGCCCAACTCCTCCAGCATCTCTGCGGTTTTGATGCAGGTGCCACTCGGGGCGTCGGCCTTGCGATTGTGGTGCAGTTCCGTCAATTCGGCCCAGTCGTAGAAGCGAGCTGCCGCGGCAGCCGCCTGTTGGAGCAGCACCATGCCAACGGAGAAGTTGGGGATCACGGCGCCGCCCATGCCGGCTTTGGCGGAAAAACTGGCCAGCTCTTGAAGTTGGCTGGGATTGAGGCCGGTGGTGCCGATCACCGGGTGCACGCCGTAGGCGATCGCGGCGCGGGTGTGCTCGTACACCACCGCTGGATGGGTGAAATCCACAAGCACGGCACCACCTCCCGGACCGGCCTGGCGCACCGCCTGGCTGGCCTGGCAAAGGCTGCCCTCCAGGTCGGCGGTGATGGCCACCTCCAATTCCCCCAACCCCAAGGCCAAGCCCACGTCTTCCCCCTCCCGCCCCGGGCTGGTGTCGATGGCGCCCACCAGCCGGCAATCGGCGGCGCGGCTCACGGCCTTCACCACCTCGGCCCCCATGCGGCCCAGGGCGCCGGACACCACCACAGGGACCGGCTGTGACGGGGGACTGACCGAAAGGGAGGAGGTTTCAGGGGGCTGGGTCATGCGGCCACCGACAGCGTGGGCTCTGTAGCCGAGCCTATGGGCTGAGCCGGGCCAAGCGCCGGCTGTGGCAGCCCGGTGCGGGGCCGTGCCACGGCCGCGGCGATGGGGTGCGTCAGAGTCGGGGTGGTCCCCTGGCCCAGCCAGCCTTTCCCCCGCCGCCGCCGTGGCGATCACCAGCACCCCGATCGCCCTGTTGGCGGTCGGCATCACCGTTGCCATCGCCGAGCTGCTGGGGCTCCTGGCCGCGCGGCTCGGTCAGCCCCAGGTGCTCGGAGCCATCGTCGGCGGCATCGTGCTCGGCCCGAGCCTGATGGGGTCCCTCTGGCCTGGGGCCACGGCCTGGCTGTTCAGCCCAGAGGTGCGGAACCAACTCGACCTGCTGGCCCAGCTCGGCCTGGTGCTGTTCATGTTCCTGGTGGGCCTGGAACTCAATCCCACGCTGCTGCGGGGTCGCCTCCCCTTGGCCAGCCGCCTCTCCGGGGTGGGGGCGATGCTGCCGTTCGGGCTGGGGCTGGTGCTCGCCGCCCAGCTGGAGCGCTGGCAACCCGGTCTCGTGCCCGCGGACCACAGCCTGGCCGGAGCCCTGTTCCTCGGCACCGCCATGGCCATCACAGCCTTTCCTGTGCTAGCGCGGATCCTCAGCGAGCGTCAGCTCCTCGACCAGCCACTGGGCTCCCTGGCGATCGCCGCCGCCGCCATCGACGACGTGCTGGGCTGGAGTTTGCTGGCGGGGGTGGTGGCCTTCAGCAAGGCCGGCTCAGCGCTGGGGGTGGTGACAACGCTGCTCAGCACAGCCGCGTTTGCCGTGGCGCTGCGGCTGGCCACGGCGCCGCTGCGGCGATGGCTGGAGCACCGCCATCGCCTCGGGCGGGAGCCGGGCGAGCTGCTGCAAACGCTGGTGCTGGTTGGCGCCCTGTTCTCCGGACTGGCCACCCAGGCTCTGGGGGTGCATGTGATCTTCGGGGCTTACCTCTGGGGCCTGAGCATGCCCCGCGACAAAGCCCTGCAGCAGTGGCTGACCCTGCGGCTGGAAACGCTGGTGTTGCGCCTGCTGCTGCCGCTGTTCTTCGCCCTCAGTGGCCTCAGCACCCGGATCGGCAGCCTGAACACCCCGGCGTTGTGGCTGGCGGCGGCATGGGTCCTCGCTGCCGCGGTGCTGGGCAAGTTCCTGGGGATATGGATGGTAGCCCGCGCCAGTGGCGTGCCGGAGCGGGAGGCCCAAACGCTCGGCTGGCTGATGAACACTCGCGGCCTGACCGAGCTCGTGGTGTTGAACGTCGGCCTCAACATGGGGGTGATCTCCAGCCAGCTGTTCAGCATGGGCGTGCTCATGGCCCTGATCACCACGACCATGGCGGGGCCCCTGTTGGAGCGCCTGGGATACGGCCACGCTGCGCCGCCGGGGTCCCTGTAACGCCTTGCCAGACCAGGACGCGACGCCGTTCAGGCCTGTATAGGCTCCTTCACATTGCTCAACCAACACCCCCCGTTCGCATGTTCACGCAGGTCCGTTCCGCCAACCGCCGGGTCAGCCCTGCCAGCGCCGATGGCCGCGCCGTGATGAAGGCGGTGTACGTGGTGCTAGAGCCCCAGTACCAAAGTGCGCTGACCGCCGCGGCGGAGGAGATCAACTCCCACAACGGTGCCCTGGCCATCGAATTGGCGGGTTACCTGATCGAGGAACTGCGCGAGCCTCAAAACTACGCCGACTTCTGCGCCGATGTGGCCGCAGCGGACGTGTTCATCGCCTCGTTGATCTTCATCGAAGATCTGGCCCAGAAGGTTGTCGATGCCGTGGCGCCCCATCGCGATCGCCTGAAGGCAGCGGTGGTCTTCCCCTCCATGCCGGAGGTGATGCGCCTGAACAAACTTGGCAGTTTTTCGATGGCCCAACTCGGCCAGAGCAAAAGTGCCATCGCTCAGTTCATGAAGAAGCGCCGGGAGAAGGGTGGCTCCTCGGCAGGCTTCCAGGACGCGATGTTGAAGCTGCTGAACACCCTGCCTGCGGTGCTCAAGTATCTGCCGGTCGAGAAAGCCCAGGATGCCCGTTCCTTCATGCTCAGTTTTCAATACTGGCTGGGCGGAACCCCTGACAATCTGCGTAATTTATTGCTGATGCTGGCGGACAAATATGTGTTCCCCAGGGGCGATGTCGACCGCCCCGAGCTCAGTGTGGCCGACCCGGTGGTGTTCCCAGATTTGGGGATCTGGCATCCGCTCGCACCGGCGATGTTTGAGGACATCAAAGAATACTTGAATTGGACCACCAGCCGCGACGATCTCAGCGAGCAAGCGCGTCGGGGACCGGTGATCGGCCTGGTGCTGCAACGCAGCCACATCGTCACAGGCGACGAGGCACATTACGTGGCGGTGATTCAGGAATTGGAGTATCGCGGTGCCACGGTGATCCCGGTTTTCTGCGGCGGGCTTGATTTCAGCAAGCCGGTCAACCAATTCTTTTATGACCCGCTCAACCCCGATCAGCCCCTGGTGGATGGGGTGGTGAGCCTCACCGGCTTTGCCCTCGTGGGTGGGCCGGCCCGCCAGGATCATCCCCGGGCGATCGAGTCGCTCAGCCGGCTTAACCGTCCTTACATGGTGGCATTACCGCTGGTGTTCCAGCCCACCCAGGAATGGGAGGAAAGCGACCTGGGTTTGCATCCGGTGCAAGTAGCCCTGCAAATCGCCATCCCCGAACTGGATGGAGCGATTGAGCCCATCGTGCTCAGCGGTCGCGATGACGCCACTGGCAAGGCGCACACCTTGCAGGATCGGGTCGAGGCGATTGCCGAGCGGGCGATCCGCTGGGCCTCCCTGCGCCTCAAACCCCGAGCCGAGAAGAAGCTGGCCATCACGGTGTTCAGCTTCCCCCCCGACAAGGGAAATGTAGGCACCGCCGCCTACCTCGATGTGTTCGGCTCCATCTACCGCGTGCTGGAGGAGATGAAGGCGAAGGGCTACCAGATTGACGACCTGCCTCGCGACGCCAAGGCACTCATGCAGGCGGTGCTCCAAGACCCTGAGGCTTTGCAGGGGGCGCCCGAACTGGCCATTGCCCACCGCATGAGCGTGGCCGAGTACGAGCGGCTGACGCCCTACTCAACCCGGCTCGAAGAGAATTGGGGCAAGCCACCCGGCGCCCTGAACAGCGATGGCACGAATCTGCTGATCTTCGGCCGCCATTTCGGCAACGTGTTCGTGGGGGTTCAACCCACCTTCGGCTACGAAGGCGACCCGATGCGACTTCTCTATTCCCGCAGCGCCAGCCCCCACCACGGCTTTGCGGCTTACTACACCTATCTGGAAAAGGTCTGGCAGGCCGATGCGGTGTTGCACTTCGGCACCCACGGCTCCCTGGAGTTTATGCCCGGCAAGCAAATGGGCATGAGCGAGACCTGCTATCCAGATTCACTGATCGGAGCGCTGCCCAATCTTTACTACTACGCAGCCAATAATCCCTCCGAAGCCACGATCGCAAAGCGGCGCGGTTATGCCTCCACGATTAGCTATCTGACCCCACCGGCTGAGAATGCTGGTCTCTATAAGGGTTTAAAGGAGCTGGGCGAGCTGGTCGGCAGCTACCAGCAGCTGCGCGAGAGCTCCCGCGGCGTCCAAATCGTGAACGCCATCGTCGAGACGGCCCGTCAATGCAACCTCGATAAGGATGTGGTTCTGCCGGACCAGGATGGGGCCGAGCTGGATCTGGATCAGCGCGATGGTGTGGTCGGCGCGGTCTATCGCCAATTGATGGAGATTGAAAGTAGGCTGCTACCCTGTGGACTCCACACAATCGGCAAACCTCCCACCGCCGAAGAGGCCATCGCCACCCTTGTTAATATCGCCGCCCTAGAACGAACAGACGAAGGTCTGCGCTCCCTGCCAGGGTTGCTGGCGGAAAGCCGCGGTCGCACGATTGAGGAGATCTACCGCGGCAATGACGCGGGAGTGCTGGGCGATGTTGAGCTCAACCGTCAGATCACCGAAACCTGCCGAGCCGCCGTGGCGGCCATGGTTCGGGAGGTCACCGGCAGCGACGGGCGCGTCACGCTGCGACGCAACTTCGGCTGGTTCTTCGACTTGCTGGAACGCTGGGGCTTCCGCTTGCCATCCCCATGGCTGAGCGCCTGCCGTAGTGGCGGCTTCGGCCAAGTGGATGGGGCAGAGTTGGATCGCACCTTTGCCTATCTGCGCTTCTGCCTGGAGCAGGTCTGCGCCGACCTGGAGATGCAGAGCCTGCTCCGGGCCCTCGATGGCGAATACGTGTTGCCGGGTCCCGGTGGCGATCCAATCCGCAACCCTGGCGTGCTGCCGAGCGGCAAGAACATCCATGCCCTCGATCCCCAGGCCATCCCCACCCGCGCTGCCATCGCCGCCGCCAAGGTGGTCGTCGACCGGTTGATCGAACGGCAGAAGACTGAGCAGGGAACTTGGCCCGAAACGATTGCCTGCGTGCTCTGGGGAACCGACAACATCAAGACCTATGGAGAATCCCTAGCCCAGATCCTCTGGTTTATCGGCGTGCGGCCCATGCCGGATTCCCTGGGCCGGGTGAACAAGCTGGAGCTGATCCCCCTGCAGGAGCTGGGGCGTCCACGCATCGATGTGGTGGTGAACTGCTCGGGTGTGTTCCGCGATCTGTTCATCAACCAGATGGCCCTGATCGATCAGGGCGTCAAGTTGGCGGCGGAGGCCGATGAGCCAGTCGAGCAAAACTTTGTGCGCAAGCACAGCCTGGAACAAGCTGCGGAGCAGGGCATCTCGCTGCGGAATGCCGCTACCCGCGTCTTCTCCAATGCCAGTGGCAGCTACAGCTCCAATGTCAACCTGGCTGTAGAAAACAGCACCTGGGAGGAGGAGGGCGAACTCCAAGAGATGTACCTCTCGCGCAAAACATTCGCCTTCAATGCGGACAATCCTGGTGAGATGAACCAACAGCGTGATGTCTTCGAGGCGGCCATGAAAACCGCCGATGTGACGTTCCAGAATCTCGACTCTGCTGAAATCTCCCTCACCGACGTCAGTCATTACTTCGACTCAGACCCGACCAAACTGATTGCCGGTCTGCGTGCAGACGGCAAAGCACCAGCCAGCTACATCGCTGATACCACAACGGCCAACGCCCAGGTGCGCAGCCTCAGCGAGACGATCCGGCTCGATTCCCGCACCAAGCTGCTCAACCCCAAGTGGTACGAGGGCATGCTCAACTCCGGCTACGAAGGGGTTCGTGAAGTGGCCAAACGCCTCAACTTCACCCTGGGATGGAGCGCCACCAGCGGTGCTGTCGACAACTTCGTCTACGAGGAAGCCAACGACACCTTCATCAACGATCCGCAGATGCGCCAGCGCCTCATGGATCTCAACCCCCATAGCTTCCGCCGCATCGTCGGCACCCTCCTGGAGGTTCACGGCCGCGGGTATTGGGAAACGAGCGAGGAGAACATCGCCCAGCTGCAGGAGCTCTACCAGCAGATCGAAGACCGCATCGAAGGCGTGTCCCCAGCCCCCTGATCGGTCCCGCAGCGCCTGAACCGCCCCAGCCACCGCGCAAACCACAACGGAGTGGGGTTAGAGCAGCCAGGAGGCAGTCTCCCGGCTCTCCGCGGCGCTCCCTTCTGGCCACCCGGGGGCCGGAAGCCGAGCCGTCAGTCGCCAACGTGGTCCCAGCGATGGCCACCGGCGCCGATCGCTGCCAAGACCGGCGAGCCGAGGGATCCGGCGCCAACGCGGCGGGTCCCGTGCTTGATGCGATCTGCTCATCGCCACCATTCGCGCTGCTGATCGGGGCGCTTCCCAAACCAGCGCCTGCGGCGCCCGCCGCGGCCGAAGGGGAGAAGCGTGGGGGGTAGGATCCCGGCACACAGGGCTTGTGGCGGTTGCCTTGCACCGCAGCCTGTCCAGTTCCATTTGTTCCTCTAGGGAGGCACCGGTCCGCCGCCTGATGCAACCGAATGCCCGCTCCTTTCGTTCGGAAGACAGGTCCGTGAACCGGCGCCGCTCCTCCCTGTTGGGTAGCAGGCCCCAGATCACGGGCACCGAGGTCAGCACCCCCCGCAGCGGCGAGGAGAGCGGTGCCAGCTGCGTGATCACCACCGACAGCGAAGGGCGACGCTTCGCCGGCCAAAGCAGTCACGTGCAGTCGATCGAGCTGCGCACGTACGTGTTCCTCGATTCACTTCAGCCCCAGCTGGCTGCCTACATGGGCACCGTGTCCCAGGGGTTCCTCCCCATTCCCGGCGATGCCTGCCTGTGGCTGGAGGTCTCGCCCGGCATGGCGGTGCATCGGGTCACCGACATCGCCTTGAAGGCCAGCACCGTTCGGCTGGGCCCGATGGTGGTGGAGCGGGCCTTCGGCTCCATCGCGATGTATCACCGCGACCAGAGCAATGTGCTCCACTCCGGTGAGGTGGTGCTTGAGGCGATCGGCAGCACTGTCTCGCAGCGCAGCCGTTGCGAGGTCACCTGGACCGAGATCATCCGGGCGATCACCCCGGACCATGCGGTGCTGATCAACCGCCAGAACCGCCGCGGTT
This sequence comes from Synechococcaceae cyanobacterium, assembly GCA_046319055.1. Lineage (GTDB taxonomy): Bacteria > Cyanobacteriota > Cyanobacteriia > PCC-6307 > Cyanobiaceae > Cyanobium. Next base: position 2,901 of record JBKCTK010000211.1, on the reverse strand, counting down.
CGATGATCCAAGCCGGCATGAGCATGTTCATCCTCGAAACCGAACCGGCCGGCTACGTGCTGATCGCCGCCAATGAGGCGGAGAAGGGGGCCAATATCACCGTGGTGGATGTCAAGGCCGTGGGGGCCTTCGGCCGCCTTACCCTCGCCGGTCGTGAAGGCGATGTGGAGGAGGCCGCGGCTGCGGCCATGCGGGCGGTTGCCGCCATCAACGCCTGATCAAGCCTTCGAGCTGGAGATGCTCCCGCAGGGCTGGCGCTAGGGCACGAGCCGCCTTGCCACGGCTCCCGAGGCGGCTACGCAGGTGGGGACCCATGCGGGCGTAGCTGCAGCCCGCCTCTCGCACAAAAAACAAGGGGTCGTAGCCCACGCCATGACCATCAGGGTGGTCGAGGATCCGGCCGTAACACAGCCCTTCCGATTCGGCCACGGTGCGGCCGCTGGGGTCGGCCAGGGCCATGGCGGTCACAAAGCGAGCACCCCGGTACAAGCTGCCGTCGAGTTCCTTGAGCAAGCGATGCTGGCGCTCGTGGTCAGTTGGGGCGTAACGAGCGGAGTAGAGACCAGGACGACCCTCCAAGGCATCGACTTCAATGCCGGAGTCATCACCCAAGGCCCACTGACCGCTGTGGCGAGCCACGGCTTCCGCCTTGAGCCGCGCGTTTTCGGCGTAGCTCTGGCCGGTCTCTTCGATCTCCAGGCCGCGGGGCAAGGGCAGCACCTCCACGGCGATGAGGTCCAACATGGCCTCAAGCTCGGCGAGCTTGTGGGGATTGCCGCTCGCGATCACCAATTGCGGCACTGAAAACCGTTGGGCCATGCCCGTCCGCCACAGGGTGGCATTGTGCCCGAAAGACCGACCCCACGGTCCAATGGCGATGACCCATGGCGTTACACAGCCGCGGTGTGGACACCAAAGGGCGCTCGATGGGCCACGAACCGAGCCACTGGCGGGGAACAGGGCTCGGGCCAAAAAGCACGCTGATCGCCAGAGCTGTGGGGGATTGGCCGCAAGCCCAGCGACGCGATCTCGGGGCTTGGCGGTTTGAGGGCAGGAATGGGTTGAACATTCCACCCCCGGAAACTCCAGGGTTCCTGCCCCGGCGGGAGATTAGGGGGGGTTGGGGCTGGGGTGGGCTCGGTTCAGGGTCTCCTGACGACGGGCCAGGCCCTGGAACCAACGCCCAATGCGGGCCTACGTTGAGGTTTAGGGCGCCATTGGGGGGCGATGCAGTCCAGTCTCATCCTGCAGAACCTGCTCACCGCACCCGTTCTCTTTTTCTTTCTGGGGGGCCTGGCGGTGCTGCTGGGCTCCGACCTGGAGATCCCGGCACCGCTGCCGAAGCTGTTCTCGCTCTATCTGTTGCTGGCCATCGGCTTCCGCGGCGGCATCGAACTGGCCCATAGCGGTCTGGGGCCGACGGTGCTGCTCACCATCGGCGCGGCCGTGCTGATGTCGTTGCTGGTGCCGATCAGCAGCTTCCTGGTGCTGCGCACCCGTCTGGACGGGTACAACGCCGCTGCCGTGGCGGCGTCCTATGGCTCGATCAGCGCCGTGACCTTCATCACCGCCCAGAGCTTTTTGACCGTCCTCAAGGTGCCGTTCGATGGCTTCATGGTGGCGGCCCTGGCGCTGATGGAGTCGCCAGCGATCGTGGTAGGGGTGCTGCTGGCCAAGCTGGCGGTCACACCGGCGGCCTCCGCAGATGCCGAGGCGCAACCGGCTCGGGGTCAGGGTCTGCCCTGGGGGGAAGTGCTGCAGGAAGCCTTCCTCAACGGCTCGGTGTTTCTGCTGATCGGCAGCTTGGTGATCGGTGTCGTGGTCGCGAGCTTCAGCCCATCAGGGGTTGAAAAGATGGAACCGTTCACCGACAAGATGTTTTATGGCGTGCTGTGTTTCTTCCTGCTCGACATGGGACTGGTCGCGGCCCAGCGGGTGCGGGAGTTGCGCCAGGCTGGGGCCTTCCTGATCGGCTTTGCGGTCCTCGCCCCCCTGGTCCATGGGGCCGTTGGCTTGCTGCTGGCACGGCTGCTCGGCATCGGCCAGGGCGACACCCTGTTGTTCATGGTTCTGTGTGCCAGCGCCTCCTACATCGCCGTGCCCGCCGCCATGCGCATGACCGTTCCCCAGGCCAACCCCAGCCTCTACATCTCCTCAGCCCTGGCGGTCACCTTTCCGTTCAACGTGGTGGTGGGAATTCCTATCTATATGGCCTTGGCGCAACGCTTCATTGGAACCAGCTAATGGCCTTTCCAGTGTCACAACTATTACCCGCATCCAGCCATGCATCGCATCGACATCTTTCTAAATGAACGTGAGTTGGGGCGGGTCTGCAAGGCCATCCGCCAAGCCGGGGCACCGGGCTACTCGGTGGTGCGGCATGTCACTGGCATGGGAGTGGCCGGGGAGATCTCTGAAGCGATGGATTTCAGTGATCTGGGCGCCAATGCTCTGGTGATCGTGTTCTGTGAGGCCCAGCAGGTGCAGGCGGTGCGAGATGCGGTAAATCCGCTGCTCAGGCTCTACGGAGGGGTTGGCTTTGTGACAGCCGCCGAGCCGCTCTGAAGGGCAGAGCGGCGCCGCTCTGCAGCGGGACCTGCCCGCCCGGGGGGGGGGGCAGGCAGGGCCTACTGAAAGTCGCTTTATCCCGTCCCTGATGTGCCGATTCCGACCCATTCGAGCATTCGCCTGATGTCGTGCGCCACAGCCATCAGACCAGCGCGGATTGAGCGAAAACCATTGAAGCGCAGCATGTTCAGGGCCAAGGTGCGAATCAAGGCCAATACCTGCACGCCGTTGCGCTGGGTGTAGCAATGAGCGTCCTCGCCGAGCTGTGTGTCGCGGGGCCAGTGCCACTGATTTTCGATCGCCCAGCGTTGCCGCACCAGCCTCAACAACGCT
>JBKCTK010000210.1:0-2074 GCA_046319055.1 Synechococcaceae cyanobacterium | reverse complement strand
TCTCCGGCGAAACGATCAAGCGCTACGTCGACGGAACCGGCACGATGGAGCTGGCGATCACCAAGGTGGATTCCGCCACCGGCGAGTTCGCCGGCGTGTTCACGGCGATCCAGCCCTCCGACACCGACATGGGCACCAAGCCCGCCGTCGACGTGAAGATCACCGGTGAGCTCTACGGCCGCCTGGAAAAGGCCTGAGCGGCGCCACGCCTGATCCTGTCTCGGGGCCCCAATGGGGCCCTTTTTTTGTGGCGCAGCGTTGGGGCTGGGCCGGCGAAGCGGCGGGGCTGGTTCAGTGGCTCGGCTGGCAGGGCGGCCGGGCCGGTCGAGCGGTGGGGCTGGTCGAGCGGCGGGGCCCACAGGGCAGCGCTGTTCGCCTGTGCGTCCGTTGTGCCCGCTGGGGACCAGGCCATGGGTCCCCCTGGCCGTCAGGGCCTCGCTTCCCGGCGCTCTGGGAGAATCGGCCCACCCTGCGCCGCGCGCGTCTCCGCATGACCCTCGCCCAGCCCGCCGCTCCGGCGCTGATCCCGCCCCATGGCGGCAGCCTGGTGGATCTGATGGCTCCGGCGGAGCAGCGCTCCCAGCTGCTGGCCTCGGTGGGGCGGCGGGTGGAGTGCAGCGATCGCAATGCCTGCGATGTGGAGCTGCTGGTGGTCGGCGCCTTCTCGCCGCTGCGGGGCTTCATGCACCGCGAGGATTACGAGGCGGTGGTGGCCGGCTTCCGCACCAGCAGCGGGCTTCTCTTCGGCCTGCCGATCGTGTTCGACACCGACGACGCCAGCATCGCCGTCGGCGAGCGGCTGCTGCTCACCTACCAGGGGCAAGAGCTGGCGGTGCTCACCGTGGAAAGCCGCTGGGAGCCCGACAAGGTGCGCGAGGCCAAGGGCTGCTACGGCACCACCTCGCTGGAGCATCCGGCGGTGCGCATGATCGCCGGCGAGCGGGGCCGCTTCTACCTGGGCGGGCGGGTTGAAGGCCTGGAGCTGCCCCGGCGCGTGTTCCCCTGCCGCACTCCCGCCGAGGTGCGCGCCAGCCTGCCGCTGGGGGAAGACGTGGTGGCCTTCCAGTGCCGTAACCCCATCCACCGCGCCCACTACGAACTGTTCACCCGCGCCCTGCACGCCACCAACGTCAGCCAGGGGGCGGTGGTGTTGGTGCATCCCACCTGCGGCCCCACCCAGGACGACGACATCGCCGGAGCGGTGCGTTTCCAAACCTATGAGCGGTTGGCGGAGGAGGTGGCCAACCCCCGCATCCACTGGGCCTACCTGCCTTATTCGATGCACATGGCCGGGCCCCGCGAGGCGCTGCAGCACATGATCATCCGCAAGAACTACGGCTGCACCCACTTCATCATTGGCCGCGACATGGCTGGCTGCAAATCCAGCCTCAGCGGCAACGACTTCTACGGCCCCTACGAAGCCCAAGACTTCGCCCGCGACCACGCCACCGAGCTGGGCATGGAAACCGTGCCCTCGCTCAACCTCGTGTACACCGAGGAAGAGGGCTACGTGACGGCCGAGCACGCCCAGGCCCGGGGGCTGCATGTGCGCAACCTCAGCGGCACCCAGTTCCGGGCGATGCTGCGGGGCGGTGAGGAGATCCCGGAGTGGTTCGCCTTCCGCAGCGTCGTCGAGGTGCTGCGGGCCGCCATCTGATCCACTTCTGACCCGAGGGGCCCGGGGGCCGCGTCCGCCGGGTAACATTCCTTTACTTCATCCTCAGGAGTTCGGTCTTGAAGAAGCGCTGGCGCAATGCGGGGCTCTATGTCCTGTTGGTGATCGTGATGATCGCCGTCGGCACCGCGTTCCTGGATCGCCCCAACCCAGCGAACGCGCCTCGCACCCTGCGCTACAGCGACTTCGTCGAGGCCGTCCAGTCCAACGACGTGTCGCGGGTGCTGATTTCGCCCGACCGCGGCACCGCCCAGGTGGTGCAGAACGATGGTCGCCGCGCCGTGGTGAACCTCGCTCCCGATAAGGATCTGCTGAAGCTCCTCACCGACCACAACGTCGACATCGCTGTGCAGCCGAGCCGCGAGGCGCCCCCCTGGCAGCAGGCGATCGGCAGCTTGA
>JBKCTK010000209.1:0-9145 GCA_046319055.1 Synechococcaceae cyanobacterium | reverse complement strand
GAATACGACTCGGGCCCGTAGAGGCTCTGGTACCCCCGGGCGGCCAGGGTGGTAATCGGATCTTCCTTCAGGTAGCTGTTCAGGTCACCAAGGATCAACACATCCGGATCGTTGAGGCCGGTGGGAGAGGAGGCCAGCCAGTCGGCCAGTTCCGTGGCGGCGCGGGTGCGGCTGCCGTTGGAGAGGCCTTGGCCGTCGCCAGCGTCGGCATCACCGCTGCCGCCGGCGCTGCTACCCTTCGACTTGAGATGGGTGACGACGGTGGTGAGTTGTTCGCCGCTCCCTACACCGCCCTCCAGCCGCTCGAAGCTCACCGCCAGGGCTGGCCGCTGGATGCGGTTGCTGCCCTGGTCGAAGCTGCCGCTCTGGAGGGCAGCAACGCTGGTGCCCGAGACCTGGCGGACATGGTCGTTGCGGTACAGGAAGCCAACCGTGATCTCATCCCCACCGAAGCGGCCATCAGACTGCAGCAAGCCCGCCGCAGGCTTGATAAAGCTATAGACATTGGCACCAACAGCCTGATTGAGGCTATCCACAATCTGCTGTACTGCACTGCTGGGGCCAAAGCCGTCATTTTCTAGTTCGTTATAGGCAATGATGTCGGACTCTAGGCCCAGGATTGCTGCCACTGTTTTGGCCCGCTGCCGTTCAAATTCCACCAGTGTGTCGGCACCGCGAGCCGTGGGGAACCCGCCCGCGGCATCGGCGGCACCGCTGCCGTTGCCATTGAAGAAGTTGAGCAGGTTGAAGCTGGCGATCTTCAGTGTTCCCCGCACAGCTGGCGCCGTTGAGCCGCGGGGGTTGGTGGCCTGGAAGTTGGCGCCACTACTGCTCTGCACGCGGTAGCCGTCGAAGCGCTGATCGAGCACCCCGCTGATGCTGGCGATCGTGTCTCCACCCCGCAACGGATTGAGGGCGCTCAGGGGCTCGCCGCCGCGGCCATAGCTCACCGGATCCGGGTTCTGGCGGGTGCTGCCGTCATCGAGCTGGATGGTGCGCTTGCTCAGGGCCTCCAGATAGGTCCCATAGGCTGTAGCATTCGGTGCGTTGACCTGGGTGAATTGGTTCATCCGCCCACCGGATGAGAGCCCCACCTGGCCATAGCGGCCAAGGCCGAAGGTGTTGGTGACCGTCAACGGTCCGCTCGCCGCCAGCACGGTCACGGCCATCCCCTCCACCGCCTCAAAGGCGAGCTCATCCGCCACGGGCAGCAGCAGGGTGGCGGCCGTCGGCAAGGGGGCGTTGCCCTTGCGCTCAACGCTGGTGAGGGCGGTGATCTGGGTGAGGCTGCTAGCCACGGGGGCACCGCTGAGGCCCGTGGCACTGCTGAGGTATTCCGCCACGGTGCCGCTCAGGCGTACGCGCTCACCCACGCCGCCGACGAACAGTCCGGCGGGGTCGTTAACGAAAATCCCTTCCGAGGAGCCGGGATCCTGGTCGGCATCGCCATCCTCCTCCTGCAGGAAGAAGCCCGACAGGCCGCTACTGCCTGGGAAGCTGGCCACCACGATGCCCTCGACCGTGACCGTCTGCCCCTGCAGTGGGCTGGAGGCCCCCGTGCCCTGAATTGTATGGATAGGAGTGATCTGCACCGCCCGGTCGTTGTCGCTCACTGACACCACCAGATCGGGCACCACCAGGCCGTTGTAGGCCGGATCGGCGCTGCTCAGCAGGACGCGGACGCTGCCGCTGTGGTCACCCTCCACCAGCTCATCATCCACGGCCCGCACCGTGATGGCCTGGCCGTTGTTGTCGTTGAGCACCAGCGAGAGGCTGTTGCTGAAGCTGACCCCATCGCTGCTGAGCTCAACCTGGCCATCGCCGCTCATGCTGAGCGTCACAGGCGAGCTGGGGTTGGTGACCAGGGAGAGCATGACGCTGTCGCCGGTTCGATCGCCTTCGGCGACGGCGGTGCCGCCGTTGCTGGGGAGCACCTGCAGGGCGGGTAGCGGGGTGGTGGCAAGCGTCAGATCGTCGCTCGCCAGCCCGTGATCGCTGCCGCTGTGGTCGGGATCCGACCAGCGCAGCCAGAGCTCGGCGCCGGCGGGCAGGTTGAGCCCCTCGATCACGCCCGAAAGGAGGCGGCTGTTGGCGGCGAGGTTGCCATCCAGGAGGCCAGCGCTGCCGCCGCTGATCGGCGAGCTGAAGGCCAGGGAAGGCACGGCGTTCCAGCTGCCGCCGCTGAGATCGCTGCCGCCGACCCGCCAGTCCAGGCTGAGGCTCTGGGCGGGGGCGCCGCTGTTGCGCCACTGTTCGCCGCGATAGCTCAGGTAGACGCGATCGAGGCGAGAGCCGGTGTCGTTGAACAGGCGCAGGCCCCAGCTGAAGTTGCCGGCGGTGGCATTGCCGGAGCCGATCGAGCCCAGGGCGCGGTCGCTGGCGTCGCTGGCGCCGAAGCTGTAGAGGTTGCCGGCCGTGTTGCTGCCCGTGCTTGCCGCCAACGCGGTGCCGCTGCCCGAGCGACGGATCGACCAGCCGGGCAGCAGGCCATCGCTCCAGGTGGTGGTTCCCGTGCTGATCAGGCTGTTGAAGTTCTGCTGGTAGCCGCTGGCCAGGGAGAGGCTGCCGGCCGGAATTACGGGGGTGCCGAGGCTGAGCTGAAGGCTCCGAAACTTCTGCAGCGGCTTGCCATAACCGGCATTGCTTTCCAGGTCCTTAGAGATCACGCCGTTGCCGTACCAAACCGTATCGCCGTCATCCACCAGCAGCTGCAGGCTGCTGCTGGCGTTGAGGCTGGCGGGCACGTCCACGATCGCCTCGGCACTGCCGAAACCCCCCAGCAGGGCGTTGAGGTCGGCGCTGAGCAGCAGCGGCGCGTCCGTGGCGTTACCACTCCAGCGGTAAAGCCGGAAATCGGCGGGCGCCACGCCGCTGGCGCTGCCGCTGGGTCCGGCGATGATCAAATAGTCGCCGGCGGCGTTGCGGTCGATGCTGCGGAGGCCCCGGCCGCCCAGATCGAGTTGGATCGGCGTGCCGAAGCGGGCCATGCCGGCTGCGCCACCGCCGGTCTGGATCAGCTCCGCCATGTTCAGCAACGGCACGATCAGCGCCTGCTGGCGGTTGCTGGTGGGCTGGGTGGGGGCGCGGAAGCCGAGGTAAGCGGTGCTGCCGTCAGGACCCATCGCGAGCCCTTCGATGTTGAAACCGCCGTTCTGCTCCGGGGGCACCCCGGCGGCGGCGCTGGCGGCGAGGCCAAGGCTGCCGCCCTGGGCCTGATCCCAGGCCAGCAGGTCGTCTTCCAGGTAGGCGTAATACCCGAGCGGCGTCAGGCCGATGCCGGCGCCACTGCCGCTGAGAGCCGTGGCGAACAGGCGCTCGCGGTTCGGACGGTCGTCGCCACTGGCGTTGTTGCTGTGGGAACCCAGCCAGTAGAGGGTGGCGCCACTGCGGGCGGAGGCCTCCAGATCCACCTCGGAGCCGCCGATCAGCCCGAGGCTGGCCTCCATGGCGAAGCTCGCCGCCGCCATTCCCGACCGCTGACGGTTCACCAACCGCAGCACCTGGTCCTCGTCGTCGGCCACCAGCATCCAGTCGGCATCGATGGCGATGGCGCTGGAGGCATCGCTGGCGCCGCCGTGGAAGCGGGTGTCGGCGGGATTCGCGGCAGGGGCGGAGGCGCCATAGGTGAAGCTGCGGCTGACGCTGCTGCCCCCGTCGCTGACCGTGAGCGTGATCGTGGTGAGGCCCACGCCCGTGGGGGCGATGGTGAGCAGGCGATCGGCCCCACTGCCGCTGAGCTGCAGGCCGGAGGGGCCCACCACCGAGGCGTTGCTGCTCTGCACCGACAGCGACAAGTCGGCGGTGGCGGTATCGGGGTCGGCCAGCTGAAGGGCGATGCCGAGGCTGCGGGCCGGATCGGTGGGGTCGTTGATGACCGCGCCGAGAAAGCCGCCCGAACCGCTCGCGGGCAGGTCGATCCAGGGTTGGGGCGCCAGGAGCTGCAGGGTTGGCGGCAGGCCCGGGCGATCGTTATCGCTGATGGCGACGGATCGGTCGGGAACCGCCAGTCCCTGGTAGGCCGGATCGTCGCTGCTGAGGGAGAAGCGCAGCAGGCCGCTGTGGGCTCCCTCCACCGCTGGGTCGTCGACGGCGGCGATGTGGAGGGTTTGCGGGATCGACCAGTTGGCCGGGGTGAAGCGGAGGCGATCGACAGCGGCCATGAGCTGGCCGTCGCTGTCGACCGCCAGCACCACATCGGCCAGGGGCTGGCTGCGCAGCGCCAGGCTGAGGTTGTCGCCGCCGCCGCCCTCCTCCACGGATGAGGCGCCGCCGGATTCGATCAGCAGCACGCCGGGCTGTCCGGTGTTGTAGTGGCCAGGGTTGCCGAGGCTGCCGCCGCTGGTGCCGCGGCTGTTCTGGGCATCGCCCGCGGTGGACAGGCGCCAGGTGGGTTGAATCTGCAGAGCGGCGAGGGCGGAGGCGGGGGACCAGCCGCTAGCGTTCTGGGCCCGGACCGTGCCGCTGACGCTCTGGTCGTCGTAGGTGAGCCGATCGACTAGCGCGCCAGTGTTGTCGTAGAGGTTGATTTCATCGGCACGGCCCAAGTTGTTGGTGAGACCGCCGATCACCTTCACTGCGGGCGAGAGGCTCCAGGTGCTGCGGAAGGCGCTGGCGCTGGCTTCGCTGAGGATCACCGATTCAGCGGGCGCCACCACGCCAAAGGCACTGAGATCCTGGGAGCCGGGCTGGCGGCTGTTGTCATCGAAACTCCAGCCATTGAAATCAACTGGCAGGCTACTGAGATTGGTGAATTCGATGAATTCACCGCCATCGCCGTCGTAGAGATATTCAGTGATCTGGATCGCGCCGGATCCCTCGTCGTCGTCGCTGAGCGTCAGCGTCAGGGTGGACGGACTGCCGCTGGCGTAGGCGGAGCTCGAGGCCAGGCTGATCAGCGCCGTCTCCTCGCCTTCGATCAGGCTGTCGGCCAGGGGCGTGAGCAGCAGCTCCACGACCGCCGCGCCGGCGGGAAGCGTGAGCAGCGCGCCGCTGAGGTTGGCGCCGGGCGTGAGGGGCGTGAGGCTGTAGTCGCTGTTGAGCACGGCCGTGCCGGCCAGGTTGAGGGTCACGTCCAGGGCAGTGCTGCTGGAACCGCTGCGGCGGATCAGCAAGCGGGCGTTGTCGTTGGCCGCCGTGGCTTCGTTAGCGCTGGCATCCACGCTCTCGAAGCTGACGGTGGGAAGGGGGGCGATGGCGCTGATCTGCAGATCATCAAGCGCCAGGCCGTGATCATTGCCGGCGTCATTGGTTTCGGTCCAGCGGAACCAAAGGGTGGTGGCGGGTTGCCAGCTGAGGCCGCTGAGCGTGCCGCCCACGTTGCTCACCTTGCCGGCCACGTTGCCGTTCACGGCCGCCGCTGTGCCGGTGGCCACCGGAGACGCCCAGTTGAAGCTGCCAGCGGGAGTCGTCCAGGTGGTGACCGAACCGAAAGAGCTACCAAAGCCGTAGCTCAAGGTCATCGCCTGGGCGGTGGTGTTGCCGCCATTGCGCCATTGCTCACCGGCGAACTGGATGTTGAGGGCCTCCAACACAGTGCCGGAGCTGTTGGTGAGGGCCAGGGCGATCCAGCCAGCCACCGCCCCACTATTCGGACCTGGAGAGCCGTAGTAGCTGCCTGAGGAACCCACCCCGCCGAGGGCCCGGTCAACGCTGCCAGTCGTGCCGTAGCTATAGAACGAACCCGTGCTGGAGGAGCCGCTATCAACGCTGTAGGTGATCAGTGCCGCAGGAGCGCTGACGGGCTGGCGGAACAGGAACCAGCCCGGCAGGGAGACATCGTTGGCCCAGGTGACCGAGGTGCCTGTCGAGGCGAGGGTGTTGAAGTTCTGCTGGTAGAGGTCAACGAAGCTGACGGGCACGGTTCAGTTGACCTAGCTTTAAAGAGGATCGGACGAATCGCCGAAGCAAGTGTTAAGAACCGTCGAACAAATGGTTAAGAACTCGATTGGGCCTTCGGCTTGACTGGTCCCCCTGTGAGCCATTGTTGTCCAGGTTGAGCGGCATCCAGGGGCCTCTCTTCTTGACTGCATGGAAGTCCGAGGGTGGGAATCGTGCACCTGAGTAGAGATATTGAGGGATCTTGACTGTCGCCTCTTCCACCTGCTCATCGACGGGACACGAAATAGCCAGCTTGTGGTTTGACACGATGGGCGCGATCACGCAGGAAGGGGTCGCCGGGAGCCAATGTCGCCCCGGGGCCGGAGGAGGTGCTCCGCACCATCTCCATCCTGCTGCGCTGCGAGCTCAACGAGCCTCCGAGCGGTGAGCCGGAGGCTCAGCGCCCTGGGATTCGGCCTCGGCCTCGCTCTGCTCACCCGTGAGGCGTTGACAGCCGAAACCGGGCCAGTGCCCGCCACCGAGGCCAAACGCCTCCATCAGGTCGGCAAGCGGCAGACTGGCTGCAGCGCCCCTGCTCCCACGCCAGTCCCGCCGCTCCGGGCTAACCGAAACCGGCGGGAGGCGACCCGCTGAGGGACGTCGTCTCCTTCCGGGACCGGGTCGTTGAGGACTACGGCCAGTTCAGCCGCAGGTTCCCCTTATCCAAGCGGCCGACCTGCGGGACTTCGTGGAGGGTCGCTACGGCGATGAGCAGTATTGACCATCGCCCTTAATCCAGCTCAACCCCAACTTTGTGGGAGGGGGCCGCATCAGCGAGCTGGTGGAGCAGGGCCTTCTGGATTCCGAATGCCGCCAGATCTTGCGGTGGGGCAAAAGTGCCGGCCCAGTAGAGGGGTCTGGCCAGGAATTACGGCTGCATCTCCACCAGTTGGAGGCTCTGAAGATTGTGCTCGCCGGTGGTTGTGTGATCCTCACCACCGGCACGAGTTCGGGCAAGTCGATCAGCGATGCCCTGCCGATGGTGCAACGCATCATCGCGGCTCGCCAGGCGGGTGATACCACCCAGCGCATTCGGGCGAATGTCATCGATCGAGCAGCGGCTGGAGCAGCTCAACAGCACGATCACTGCCGAAACGCGCCTCGGCCGGGCCTCTCCAGGCTGGGCTTTCCTGGGTTAGGCCCCCACTGGGATCGGCCCCGTTCGTCCACAAAAAAGCGGACCCGTCCAGGACCCGCTCGATGACCTTCAGCAGTATATGAACATTTGCAACGGCTCTGTGGCTCCGGCAGGGCGACCTCGCGAATCTCCCCTAGCGCTGAAGCGCCCTCCCGGGTGTCGGCGGTGTCCAAGGGCCGTCAGCTGAGGCCTTAAAGCGAGGCCTTCAAACGAGGCCGTGAAACAAGAAAGAGCCCAGCGATGGGGCCCTTACTCAAGGTGGTAGCCCCACCCGAAATCGCCCCGCTGCAGGTTGGCAAGGAGCGAGGACAGCGTCGCCGAACGAGCCGCGTGATGGGGCCTGCCGGGTTGGTGGGTCAGCGCGTTTCTGAAGCTCTGGTGGCGACAACAACCCTGGGGTTGCCAGGGCTGGGTCCTGCGGTTGCCCCGCGGGGCTCAGAAGCAGAAGGGCAGGAACTGGGTGCGGCAGGCGGCGAAGCCGTCCACCAAGCTACCGAGGCCGATCTGGTGGGCGATGCCAGAGCCGCTGATCGCTTCCGTGAGGATGCCGATCACGATGCCGAGCATGGCGGCGCGGCCGTTGAACAGCTCCACGCGCTTGAGCTGCTCCATGTGGATCAGCTGCTCGGCGCGGTGTTGAAACCACTGGTCATTGGCGGGGGTGTTGGTCATGGAGATCTGTGCTGGAGGAAGGGATCGAACGGTGTTACTCGGCGGTGCGGCTCGGCAGGAGCAAGGCACCCGCCAACCAGGCAGCGATGAACAGAAGCGCGAGGGAACCGGTGTTCATGAGTTTTTGGTGGGGGAACGATCGCTGGGGCGGCTGAGCAAGAAGGCGGTCATGGCGGTGAGCAGCACCACCAAGGCGATAGCGGAGGCGAGGGCGACGGAGGCAGGGCGACGGACGTTCGCTGCCTATCGCGATCAACCGAGCCCGATTTGCTGAAGGATGCCCTGGCCGGTGAGCAGCTCGGTGGCGAGACCGATCACGAAGCCGAGCATGGCCAGACGGCCATTCCAGGTCTCGGCGAACTCAACGAATCCGAAGCGAGGGGAGGCTTGATCCATGACTGTTTCAGTTTGTTTCAAGAACTGTAACGCCATGTAAAGCGCCTGGTCGCGGCGGTTTCCCGACCCCTGCGGACGGTTGCCGGCGCATCACCGCTCACGGCTGCGGCTTGGGCTGGAGATGTTTGTGTTGGCGGTGGTGTCCCAGGCCCTGCCAGGCCAGGTCCATAGCCATAGCCATAGCCATGGACCTGGCCGGGACCTGGGCCATCTGGCGGGCTCACTGCTGTCCTGTGGAGCTGCCCCGTGGCTTTTTTGCTGGGGCTCGGGCGGGTCTACCTCCCCCTCCCCCCTTGGCCGTTGATCGGGGGGCGGCCCGCTGGCGACTGCCGGGGGTTGGGGGGCGGAGATCCTGCTGCTGGGGCTGGCCATTGCCACGCCGTTGGTCAGCAGCGGCCAGACCCGCTGAAGGGTGAACGGGCCAGCAACGGCGCGGAGATCCGGCCCAACCTCAGGCCTTCGGCCGTCCCGGCCGACAGCTATTTTGCCGGCTGGACCAGCTGAATTCAGGCTTCACGGCGCTTGTTCATGCCATCCCCCCGAGCTGGCGATCGCCATTGAGATCAACTCCGAAGCTTGTTTCCAAGCCGAGGGCCGCTGGTGAGAGCGGATCGATGTTGCCGTAGGACGATCGCCAGTTCCAGCCGGCATCAAGGCTCCAGAGGTGCAGGAAGTTCTCAGCGTTGTTGCGCCAAAGGATCTGGTTCTGATCCTCCAGAGTTTCGGCGGCGATCATCTGCCATTCTCTGCCTTCATCCCCGGTGCCGAGGTTAAAGGGTGAACCCACGGCGTAGCGCGTGTTGCTCGCCTCCACGTAGGCCATGCCGTCGTTGCGGCGCAACAGGGTGGTGTTGCCCTGGCTTTCGATCGTGCTGAAGGCCATGCCGATGATCGCATCACCGTTGAGATCGGCGCTGAGGTTGGTTTCCTCGCTGTAGAGCTCATCGACGCTGAGGAAGGTGCCGGATTGGTAGGCGCCGCTGGCATCGAGGCTCCAGCGGGCTGCCTGCTGGGTCGCGTCGTTGATCCAGTAGAGGTTTGTGCCGCTGGCGGATGGCGCGG
>JBKCTK010000208.1:0-38865 GCA_046319055.1 Synechococcaceae cyanobacterium | reverse complement strand
CGGTAGAGCACCTTGGCCTTAAGGGTAGGAATCGATGCCACCACCAGATAATCGTTGCCCTCGGGGATCACCGCCAGCTGCCGGCCCCGCTCAGGGCGGCGCAGGATCGCGGCATAGGCAGGTGGTGCCTTGGCGTTTTGGCGAGGAACGCCCTCAGGCTTGGCGAGCAGGTGGCCATCACGGGTGGCCACAAACAATGGGCTGGTGAAGCTGCTGGCGTCGAGATCGCCGCGATCGAACAGGTTGGCCAGCAGCTTCGACACCACCATGTCGTGGCCGAGGGAACCGGCCCACTTGCCGTTGCGAAAGAAGGGGGCCACTACGGACAGAGACCAATCGCGGGCGGCGGGGTCATATTCCGGTCCGACCCAGCGCGGGGCATGGCTGGGGTTGACCCGTGGATCGGTCAGGGTCACCCAGGGGGTGCGGCGGTAATCGAGCTTGGCGTGGGCGTTGTAAAGGTATTGCGGTTTGGTGGGCCAATAAGCGGTCATGCCGTTGATCAACGGCAGCGCCCAGGAGTTCACCAGCGGATCGCGCAATGCACCGATGCCAAACTGGCCAGTGACCTGCAGGGCCCGCAGGAAAAAGCGCTTGTTCTCCGCCGTAAGGGGTACATCAGGGGGAATCCAAGCATTGGCATCTTGCTGGGGGCGAAAGCGCCGTCGCGGAACACGCCAAGAGCCGTCGGGATACTGTTCAAATGTGGCTTCGAAGTTGCTGGCAGAGGGGCCGAGGCGATCTTCGCTGTCAGAGAGCAGGGCTGCGTACCGTCGCACGCTGGTTTCGGCGTCGCGCAGGGTGGCATCAAAGCGGTCGACCTTCTCCTGGATGCGCAGCTTCTGGCTGGCCAGCAGATTGGCGATCAGATGGCGGGCCATCTGATCCTGAAGATACTGGGACAGACTCAGGGTGCCGGCGATGGTGGCGATCAACGCCAGGGCGATGCCCAGGGGCCGCCGGCTCGTGGCACGAATCGACGTTAGCAAACGCCTTGCGGCAGCAGGAATCGCCAGGGTGGTCGCAGGCAAGATCCACCTCAGGATCGCAGACACCTCACATTGCCAGCAACCAGCCCTCGCCACTGCTCAACCATGCGAAAGTAAACAGTCCTTGCCAACTGAGGTGCATCAGGCGCAAGCAGGGTCGTCATTGCGACATCAACAAGCCATAGATCACGCCTCATTTGGTCTTGAATAGAGTCACCCTTGGCGTGAGCCGCGACGCCGCGATGCTGGCGATTAGGCATTCACGCAGACACGGTCTAGCCGGGCAAAAACCGTCTAGACTTACCTCATATCATGGTAAAGAGGATCTCGTGGACCCAAGAACGCGCTGGATTCGGGGACCACGACTGCTCAGCTTAGGCGAGCGAGCCATCGGCGAACAAGAATAGGGTCGAGGTTTTCCAACAAGAAAACTGGCTTCACTGGGAGGCTTCTCGTCAGCAAGGCTGATACTGGTGTTCGGGAGATCAGGAAGCCAGCCAGGGGGCTTGCGACAACCTGGCGTGGCGCCTTGCCGGCAAACACCTGGAGGGATGGCATCCCCACCGCTCCCTTGGCCTGACGCAGCACTGCCGCAAGCGCATCACCGGTCATCGCCCCGTTGCCCAGCGGCCGGCTGGGAGACTCGCCTGGCCTGCTTTGGGGCAGGGCGATGCCGTTTCGCAGCGTTGCTGGCTCGCGATCTCCGCAACAAGTTCGATCTCATGATCGCTTGCGGAATCCTTCCTTCCAGAGCATCCGGTGCTAGATCAAAGACGTGAGTTCAGCGTCATTGCGATGCAACAGATTGCGAAGGTCTTGCGGCTAGCCTGCAGCAGAAATGCTGCGCGCCAGCGGCCGCTTCTGCAGCCCTCTTTAGGGTTAAGACCGTTCTCGAGTGTGATGGTGATGGCCCTGCTAGTCATGCCTCAGCCGCTGCTCGCCGGCAGCATGCCGTTCGACAACAATGGTCGCCTACGCTGTGATAGCAACGGTTTGATCGACCGCTCCGATCCCAAGGATTTGGAGCGAAAGGCTGCGATTGAACTCGAGCCAGGGACCATGGCAACGATTCCATCTGTCTGTCCTGCTGAGCGATATTTCCCCAGCGGCGTAATCGTGACACCAGGGGCCACCTACCAGATCTCCGCCCAGGGATTGTGGAAAGATGGCTGGATTACCGTTGGTGCTCAAGGCTGGTGGGGGTTTCTGCTCGAGGCCTGGAATCGCCTGCCGTGGAAACCTTTCTTTCTGCTTGGAGGAACCCTTGGTCAGAACGATCAGCAGGCGTTTCCGATTGGCCTCGGTCGGCGCTGGAGCGCCCCAAATTCCTTGCCCAGCATGGCTGATCGCCAACTCTATTTCTTTGCCAATGATTGGCCTTCGAAACTCCAGAACAACCGAACGGTAAGCGATACCGCAGGCGGACCCATGCGGGTCACGGTGTTGCGGATTAAATGAGCATTGATCCTCAGTCCCATTGCTGATTCATCATGATTCTGATCATCTCCAATCGCACCATCAACCTTCAAGGTCAAGGGCCAGGAGTCTTTGAGGCCTGCCTCAATCCGGTCGGCTCCGAAGAGGTGGTCCTCGCCAAAGCCCAGCAGGGCTCTTCTGGGGACTGGCAGGTCAACCTCGTGCCAATGCCACCCCAGGGCAGTTGGATGGACTGCGGACCCAGCTGTGAGCTCTTGGGGCAGCTGGTGCGGAGAATGCAATCTGGCGAAGCAGACCCTGAGCTCGGCGGGCTGCGCTTCGATCACGACAACAAGAGCTATAACTGGATTTTTCTGATACCCGGCTACAGCTCAACAGCCCTGTCCGGGCTCGAGCAAGCCCGCAAGCTAGAACTGGAGTACAATGCCAATGTGATGCTGTTCTCGTGGCCTGCGGACCCCCTTGGTCTCGACAGGCCCAGTTCGGCCGAAAGCGCTTACAGGCAAGCGCAAGCTGCTGCCAGGGTCTCTGCCATTCAACTCGACAGGAGTCTTGAACAACTGGCCTTGCTGTTCAGCCAACCTTTGCGAACAGGCGCCAATCCTCCAGGCTTTCGATTCTGCCTACTGGTTCACAGTTTGGGTAATTATTTATTGGAGTCATATGTTCGCAATCCAGTTTACGGTGGCGAGACCACCATGTTTGATACAATTGTGTTACATCAGCCGGATGTCAACGAACGCGGACTGGAAGAATGGATTCCCAAAGTTGCCTTTCGCGAGGCCCTCTATCTCACCATCAATCAATTTGACGCCGTACTCCGCGTCTCCAACTTGATCAACGGTGTAAGGGCTGGTCTCGCCGGGGGCGCTGATCCCAAGCGCCTGGTCAAATTCATCGACTTTACCCACGGCAGAAATGTGCAAGCTTCCCATTTCATGTTCACGGATCTCGACAATCAGGTGATCCATGAAGGCTGCAAACGCATGATCCGGGGCGTGCCTGGAGGGGGCGACTTCAACATGGCCTTGGATGGCGCCGGTGGCTTTACCCTCCATCCAGATATCAACATGTATATACTCAATGATCCCGAATGGAAGCCGCCATCGAGGACCTAGCGATTTACAGGTAAGCATCACCAGCATCACGATTTGAGCTGGGAGGCAAGTCCAAGCCTTGGCGGCCGCCCAGCTGTCGTGCTCTGTGTTCAGAACATGAGGAGGCCTGAGCCGGGCACCAGCGGCTCCCTTCAGGGGTGCCGCAACAACGCCACCAAGGGCTCCAGGGCCCGGGGATCGCGGATCAGCTGGCGATGGCTGAACACCGGCAGCGCCTCACGGGTGCCGTAGGGCAGCACCGCCCGCCAGCCCGGCACCACCGTGAGATCGGTTGGGGTGTAGAAGCTGTGGCAGCTCAGGTTGGCCAGCCGATAGCCCTGCCGCCCAAGGTCCCGCAGCAGCGGGCTGCCCACCTTCATGTCGGCGATGCTGGGAAACAGGGCCTGGGGAACAGGCTGGGCCGCCAGGGTTCCCTGCTGGGGGCTGCCCACGCTGATGAAGCGGCGGGTGCGTTCGTAGCCCTGCCGCTCCTGAATCCAGGTGCGGGCCACCACGCCGCCCATCGAAAAACCAAGCACATCGATCGGCATTTCGGCCCCAAACCGCGCATTGATCTGCGCCTCCAGCTGGGCCGCCAGCTCGCGGATCGGCACTTGGCCCAGGCCATGGGGCAGGTGCGGGCTGAACAACTCCCCATCAGGGCGGTGCTGCCGCCACAAAACTTCGAGCCGATCGAACAGCTTCGGCGTGTCCCAGAGCCCATGGACCAGCACCAGGGGTCGCACGGGCTGGGTTGGGGGCTCCACCGCAGCGGGGTCAGGCGAGGGGGAGGCGTTCACCGCTGGGGGAGCTCCCACCTCGGAAGGCCCTGCCGGCCTCGCTGACGGGGGACAACGCGCACGACAGCGAGCGCCGAAGCAACAGGCCCAACGACTGCGGTCGTCGCTGGGCTCACAGCGGCAGAGACCTGTGCTGGAACCGCCGCGCCCCGCTGGAATAGTCGGCGGCGATGTGGCCCTCACCCCGCAGCCGATAGCGATAGGTGACCAGCCCCTCCAGCCCCACGGGGCCGCGCGGCGGCAGGGTTTGGGTGCTGATGCCCACCTCCGCCCCGAAGCCATAGCGGAAGCCGTCGGCGAATCGGGTGCTGCAGTTGTGGTACACCCCTGCGCTGTCGACCGCCGCCAGGAAGCGCTCGGCGGCCTCGGGGTCGCTGCTGCAGATCGCATCGGTGTGGCGGGAGCCGTAGCGGGCGATATGGGCAAGCGCCGCCTCCAGATCCGGCACCACCCGCACGCTGAGGATCAGGTCTGAGTATTCGGTGCTCCAGTCGTCCTCTTGGGCGGGGTGGGGCACACCATGGGCCTGGGCTGTCGCGTCACCGCGCAGTTCCACGCCGGCCTCGGCCATGGCGGCCACGAGCCTCGGCAGGAACGTGGCCGCCCGCTCGGCATGCACCAGCAGGGTCTCGATCGCATTGCAAGCCGCCGGGTAGTGGGTCTTGCTGTCGAGCGCGAGGCGCAGGGCTTGGTCTTCCTCCACGCACCGATCCACGTAGAGATGGCAGATGCCATCGGCGTGACCCAGCACCGGGATCCGGGTGTGGTCCTGGATGAAGCGCACGAAGGCATTGGATCCGCGCGGAATGATCAGATCCACCAGGCCATCGAGCCGCAGCAAACCCAGGCTTTCCTGACGACTGGTGAGCAGCTCCAGCACCGCGGGATCCACCGCGCTGGAGGCCAAACCGCGGCGCAGGGCCTGATGGATCGCCGCGCAGCTGCGGCTGGCCTCCCGTCCCCCCTTGAGCAGCGCCCCATTGCCGGAACGGATCGCCAAGGAGGCGATCTGCATCACCGCATCCGGCCGCGCCTCAAAGATC
The DNA here is from genome assembly GCA_046319055.1 of Synechococcaceae cyanobacterium. GTDB lineage: Bacteria > Cyanobacteriota > Cyanobacteriia > PCC-6307 > Cyanobiaceae > Cyanobium. Next base: position 33,499 of record JBKCTK010000208.1, on the reverse strand, counting down.
ACCCCCAACACCCCCAACGGCACGGTGCGGCGCTCCAGCACCAGGCCTGCATCGAGCTGGGTGTGGAGCTGGCGGCGGCCGAGGGGATCCTCCAGGTCGGCCACCTGACGCACCCCTTCAATCGCGTCTTCGAGCTTGGTGGCGGTCAGCTTGAGCCGTGCCACCAGCGCCTGTGAGAGCCGCGCCGTGGCGGCCTCCTCCAGATCGACCCGGTTGGCCAGCAGGATCTCCTCCGCATCCGCCTCCAGCGCCGCCGCCATCGCCCCCAGGGCGGCGCGGCGCTCACCATCCGCGAGCTGGCCCAGGGCCATGGCAGCGCGGCGCACCGCGGCCGCACGAGCCAGCAGGTCTGGCGTAGGCTCCGGCACCGTCGCTTCGGAGGGGGGGGCGATGGGGGCAGCGGGGGTGAGGTCAGCGCCGGATCCAGCCTCAGCCCGCCCTTCGGCCTCGATCGGGCGATGGGGTGGGTCGGCCCCCACCGGGGCGGGCCGGGCGCCGCTGGACGGCATCGCGGCATCGCGGGGCTGGGAGACGGGCTCGGTCATGGCGCCATCATCCCAAGCCGCTCAACCGCTCTAGGGCCAGGCGCACGGCGCCGAGACGGCCGGCGGCATTGCCCAAGGCGCAACGACGGAGCTCCACCCCCTCGCGACTGACCGCCAACACCCGCTCATCCACCTCCCGCCGTAGCGCCGGCCCGAAGTGATCCCAGCCGGCGCTCAGCCCACCGCCGATCAGCACCCGTTGGGGGGTGAGCACATAAATGAGCGAACTCAGACCAATGCCCAGCCAACGGCCATAGCGATCCCACACCGCCAAGGCTTCGGGATCAGCCGCGGCCGCCCGGCGGCACAGCTCCTCCGGCGCCAAAGGACTCAGCCTTGCCAGGCCCCGCAGGCTGCAGTACTGCTCCAGGGAGCCGCGGTTGCCGCTGTGGCACGGCGGCCCGTCGGGGTTCACGCAGATCAGCCCGGGCTCGGCGGCGGCCCCCGCATGACCCCGGTAGAGCGCACCGCCGATCAGCACCGCACCGCCCACGCCCGTGCCGAGGGTCAGCAGCAGCACATCGTCGAAGCCCTGGGCCGCCCCCCGCCAGGCCTCCCCTAACAGGGCGCAGTCGGCATCGTTGGCGAGCACCACCCGACGCCCCAGCTGCGGCTCCAGCCAGTCGGCCAGCGGCACCTCTCGCCACTCCGGCAGGTTGATGCACAACCTGGCCACCCGGCCCTGGCGGTCGCTGGGCCCCGGCAGGCCGATGCCCACCCGGTCGGCCAGGCGATCGGGGTCGAGCCGCTCGATCGCCGCCACCAGCGCCGCGGTCACCGCCCGGGGCAGGGCTGGCGATGGCGTGGCGATGCTGAGCTCGGCAAGGCTGGTGCCCACGGCGTCGCTGCGCACCAGCTTGATCGCCGTGCCGCCCAGGTCAACGCCGATCAGCTGGCCTGGCGTGGCGGTGATGGGCAGGTCGACCAACGCTCCTGGGGCGGTGAACGGTTCGGCGGCGGGCATGGCGGCGGCTCAGAAGCGGAAGAACACCTGCAGCTGCCCCCCCAGGGCTCCCTGGGTGTCCACCGAGGTCTCGAAGCTGAAGGTTTCGGACGCTTTGTAGTTCAGCGTCAGCTGGGAGGGGATATCGGAGCGGTTGGGGGCCGCCAGCACGGAAGCCTTGAGGCGGTTGGTCACGTCGAAGCCCACCTCGGTGGCCAGCACGAGCTGGGGCGGGATGCGTTGGGGCGAACGCCCAGCGGGTTGGTTGCTGACCGCCTGGTTCACGTAGCTGGGGTAGATCGCCAGGCTGACCCGTTGGCCGAACACATCGCCGAGGGAACTCAGCAGGGGCGACAGCAGGGTCTGACCGACGGCGGTGGCCAAGGCGGCACCAGCGGCACCGCCGGTGAGACCGGCCAGGGAGTTGCCACCGATCAGGGCCACCAGCCGCTCCTGGGACAGCGGGGGGCTGCTGCGCAGCTTCAGGTTCTGCATGAGCTGATCGGCTGGACCGCTCACGCTCACGGTCACTTGCACGAGCTTCATCTGGCTGAACGAGGAGAAGCCGGCGTTCGGGTCGGTGCCGGTGATCGAGGCCTGGCCGAGGCTGGTGCTGCTGGGCAGCAACAGATCGAGGCTGTCGGCCACCCGGGTGCGCAAGGCGATGTCCAGATAGGGCACGAGCCCCAGGGAGGGCGTGAACACCGCCACGTTGGGCGTATCGGGATCGAGGCTGAAGCTGGTGGTGAACAGATTGAGGCGACCCCCCAGCAACCGCATCACGCCAGAGAGCCGCAGCGACGGGTCGAGGGGGCCATTCACGGTGATCAGCCCGGCGGTGCTGAAGTTGGCAATGCGGCCCATCACCACCCGCAGGTTGGGCCCGAAGCGCAGCCGAAAGCGATCGAAGCTGATCCAAGGCGCCCGGGGCACGGCGTCGCCGAGCGACTCGGCCAGGCTGGATTGCACTGTGGGCCCCAGCAACACCAGCGGCTCCTTGAAGTCCCACTTCGCTTCCAGCAGGCCGTTGAGAGTGGAGGGTGCGGGCGGCTTGGCGCCGCTGTCGCCCTTGCCCTTGCCCTTGCCGCTCTCTTGGCCATGGGCGGTCACCTTGCCCTTGTCAGAGTCCTTGCCCTTGTCAGAGTCCTTGCCCTTGCCGGAGTCCTTGCCCTTAACGGAGTCCTTGCCCGCCTCCTTCCCCGTGCTCTTGCCCGGCGCCTTGGCCGTGCTCATGGGCTCGATCTCGGCGGGGCTGGCGTCGATGGAGCCATGGGCGATGCTCAGCTGACCGCCAAGTTCCGGCGCACTGAGGCTGCCGCCGAAGCTCACCTGCCCAGCGCCGACGGCTTTCAGGCGGCCGATGTCCAGCGGCACCTCCTCCAATCGCAGCTTGAGATTGGGCGCCTCCCCCAAGGGCCTGACCAGCCCGATGCGGCCCTCACCGCGCAGGCGGCCCCGCGGCCCAACGTTGGCTCGCAGGTCTTGCACGAGCAGCTGCTCGAAATCGAACAGCAGGGTTCCATCCACATCCCGCAACGCCTGGTTGAACAGCTGACAGGTGCCGTCGCGCAAGCGCAGAAAGCCGTTCGCGATCGGTTCGTTGAGGCTGCCTCGCACCAGGAGCTGCAGGTCGGTGCGGCCGGAGGTCCAGCGGAACGCCTCGGGCGCGGCATTGACCAGGAACCAGAGGCCATCGCCGCGGCTCGACATGCGCAGCAGCAGGCCATCCTGCTGGGGATCGAGCGGCACCCGCCCCGCCAATTCGACGCTGTTGGCGGCCCCCTCCGCCCGCAAGGCCACCGCCACCTGCAACGCCTCGCCCTGCAAGGACACCTGCCCCTTCTGCAGCGCCAGCTTCTGGGGGCCGAGCCGGCCGTCGCTGAGGTCGAGATCAATCTCCAGTTCGGGCCGTTTGCCGCCGAGCCGGTAGCGGCCCGTGGCGGCCAGGGTGCCGCGCAGGGGCTCGGGCACCGGGGTGAACAGGTTGATCAGGGCGAAGGTGAGCCCCGAGAGGCCGAAACTGCCGCCGCCGTTCTGCAGCGGGCCCTCCAGGCGAAACTCCAGCGGCGCCTGGGCCAGGGCCTGGTCGCGGTCTTTGCGGGTCAGCCACACGTGGGCCCGGGCGGTCAGATCCGCCCGCAGCCTGCTCGGGCTGGGACCCTGGAGCCGCAGGTCGGCATCAAGCAGAAGGCGCAGGTGCCGCGCCAGATCCTGGCGGGCCCGGCGTTGGGCCTCTTGGTCGCGGATCTGCACCCGCTGGCGGGCCGCTTCTAGGGCCTGGAGCTGGTCCTGGAGGCTGTCGCTGATCGTGTCGATCGCCAGGCTGCCGAGGTCTGCGGCGCGGCCCCGCGGCAACGCCGGCTGACCGCGCCACAGCTTCCAGCCGGTTTGCAACTGGCGGAATGGCAACGCCGACAGCCCGCGGGCCTCGATGTCGGCCTGGAGGGGACCACGCCAGTGGCCCAGCAGGCGCAGGCTGACCTGGCCACCGCCGAACGGCTGCAGCGTGCTCCGCACGCGGTAATCGCGATCGTCGTACAGCACATCGGCCGTCAGCCCGGCGGCGCCAACACCAAGGAGAGCCGGTCGATCCAGGCGCAGCTTGCCCATAAAGCTGAGGGGCTGCAGATCCAGGGTGCCGGAGCCCCCCAACGACCCGGACAGCGGTCGCGGCATGGCGCGGGGGCCGAGAGCCACACTGAGGCCCTCCAGAGTCAGATCCTGGGCTTGCCAGCGGAAGCGCCTGGGGCTGCCCGCCAGCCGCATCCCCCCCGCACCGCGCCGGAGATCCACCAGCTCGGGCAGCCAGCGGGGGTTCAGCCGTATTTGCAGCGCGCCATCGATCCCCGGCGCCTCCGGCCGCAGGCTCGCCTCGCGGTTGCGCAGGCGGCCCTGCCAGGTTTCCTGAAACCGCAGCGGACCGGCGCCGGGGGCCTGGACGCGCAGGGCGAGATCGGGTCGCAGGTTGTTGAGCGGCCCACCCAAATCGCCGTCGACGCTGAGCTGCCCCAGCAACGTGGTCCCCACCAGGGGACTGAGCCGGGACAGCGGCAGGTTGTCGAGGCGCAGGCGCGCCCGCAAGGGGCCGAGGACCGGACCAGAGGCCGGGAATGCCAGCGGCAGGCTGGCGCGGGCCGATAGATCGCCGCTGCGGAAGCTCTCCAGATCGAGACGACCGGCCTGCCAGCGCAGCTCCGCCTGCCAGGGTCCCACCACAGGCTGCTGGGCTTGACCGGTGCGCAGGCGTAATTGCGGTTTCGCCGGGCTGCCGGCCAGGGCCAAGGTGCCGCTGAGACTGGGGTTGGTGAGCCAGCTGGGCCAGGCGGCGCCAGCCAGCGCCCTGGCATCAAGGCTCCAGGGGCCGGCCAGCCGCAGGGTGCGACCCACCTGCCCCTCAAGCCGCAACGAGGTGTGCGGACCGCGCAGGGTCAGGCGACCATCGCCGAGCCCATCGGCCAGCAGGCGGCCGCTGAGACGCGCCTGCAACGGACCCAACCGCGACAGCTTGGCGGGGGCGGCGGTTTGAACCTCCAGGTTGAAGCGTCGGTCGGCGCCGAGCTGACCGCGCAGCTGACCGCGCCAATCCCCAAAACGCCAGGGGGCGCTGGCCAGCTCCAGCTGGCGGCCACGGCAACGCAGCGGCAACTGCTCGGCGATCAGGGGATCGCTGCCCGGGCCCGGCTGCCATCGCAGCCCCCGCAGCCTGGCCTCCCCTTGACAGCTCGGCTGACCATCGCGCAGCTGCAAATCGAGGCGGGCGTTGAGCTGCCCTTGCAGATCGACAGCGGCACGCCGCTGGGTAGGGCTGGCGGCGGCCGGCAGCGATGGCCGCAGCGGCACACCAGCCACCAGGGGCACCAGGGAGGCGAGGGGCCACTGGGCCACCCGCAGCTCGGCCCAACCCCGCGCGGGCGCCCAGCGGCCACCGACGCGCACGATGGCCTGGCCGGGGCCGTCATCGCGGCCCACACGCAGCTGTAAGGCCAGCCGCTGGCGGTCGGGGCGCAGCCGCAGCGAGCCGGAGAGCCCCAGGTTCTGAATCGGGAGGCCGGGCCGGTTGTCCCGCAAGCGCAGTCTGGCGGGACCAGCCAGATTCAAGGTCAGATCCAGGGGGATGGGACGGCCGCCTGGTGTCTTGCCCGGGCGCCACCAGCTGCCGGAGGCATCACGGTGCAAATCGGCCCGCACGTCGATCAAATCGAGTTGCAAGACCGGTCCACCCAGCTGCCAGCTGGCAAAGGGATCGATCCGCAACCGCAGGCCCTCGGCGTCGACCCGCGAGCGGTCGCTGGCGGTGGGGAGCAAGTGCGTGGGGCCCACCTCCAGGCCCGACAAGCTGAGCCGCTCGAAGGGGCCAAGCCGCAACGGATGGCCCAGGAGTGTGCCGAGCTGCCGCTCCAGCAGCGGCCGTTGGGCGGCGTAGAGGCGGGCCCAGAGATGGTTGGCGGCGAACCAGCAGCCGGCCACGCCACCTGCCAGCAACAGACCCCAGGCCAGAGACCGGGGAGTCTTGGGGCGCCGCGGCGGCGATGGGGAGGGGACCGAGCCATGGGGGCCGGCCTGGTCTAAGGGGCTCAGCGGGTCAGGCTCAGACCCGGGGGCCGGCAGCAACGTCATCCCCTTCGGACTGTCACCGCCGTGCGCCGACGCAATATAAGGACCCCAAACCGATGCACCAGCCCCCATGAACGCCGATCCGATCCTGCTGCGGGCCGGCGAAGCCCTGGGAGTGGCCGGTGGGCTGCTGCTGCTGGCCACCGTGGTGGCCTTTGTCGTCGGTTGGGGCGTGCGCTTTCGCCTAGTGGGTATCACCAGCTTCACGCTGCTGCTGGCGATCTCCTGCGGCGCCTTCGCCTTCAGCTACGCCCCCCGGGTGCAGGTGGCCGGGGCCGTGTCCGTGCCGGTGGTGTTCGACGACGGCAATGGGCTGGTGGTGGCGGCGGCACCGGAGGGGCTTGACCCCACGGCCTATGGGCCGACGGTGGAGCAGGTGGCCCGCAACCTGCGCGGCTCCGGCCGCGGCGGCGAAGACGGCGTGGTGAGGGTGCGGTTGCGCGGATTGGAGCCGGCGGCCGCTGGCGCCGCCAAACCGGTGGTGTTGGCGGAGGCCCGCCGCGACCTGGCCAGCGGCGCGGTCAGCCTGCAGCCGTGAGGAGCGCCAGGGGCGCGCGGCAGACCCCACGTGTGCTGGAAACCGGAACCATCAACAGCGCTGCAGCTGACAGCTCCGGCGGCGGTGGCGCCTGCGCCCAGCAGTGGGGAGGGGCCACGGGCGCCAGCCTGCCACGTCCGAACGGCGCGAACCTTTGGATAGGACTTTCGGCGAAGCTGCGCAGAGGGCATGGGCGCTGGGCCGTGCGCCTCCGGTTCGGCATTCCGCCGGCCGCCTCCAGTCGCCTCGGGAAGTGACCGCCATGGCCTGCCATGCCTAGGCCGTGCTGACTTGAGTGGAGGGTGTTGATCGGATCTGCGATGGCGCGTCGCCACCGTCCCACTGGCGGATTCCGTGCCGCGTTCAGGGGCCTGCTTCTGCCGCTACTGGGTTTGGCCACCGCCCTGCCGCTGCTCAGCGGTGGGGCGGAAGCCCTGGCCGCCTCCCAGCTGTTGGACCAGGTGAAGACCAAGCCGGACATGGCGCGCGGGTACTGCGCGCGCTTCAGCCAGCTGAACGCCGAAGGCGTCTCCGCCACCGCCAAGGCCTCGATCGAGGAGGTGGCCCGCCGCGAAAAAATCAGCCCGATGGACGCCGAGGTGATGATCACGTACATCATTGGGCTGTACTGCCCCGATACCCGTTGAGTGGCTGGTCCCGAGGACCTGTGGATGACCTGCGCCGACGGTGCACGCCTGGCCACACGGCTATGGCGGCCGCCGTGGCAAGCGCCAGCTCCGGTGCTGATGATGCGCCAGCCCTACGGCCGCGCCATCGCCTCCACCGTCACCTACGCCCATCCCTCTTGGTATGCCGCCCACGGCTTCCTGGTGGTGATCCAGGACGTGCGCGGACGGGGTGGCTCTGAGGGACAGTTTGCGGGCTTTGCTCAGGAGGCCGAAGACGGGGCGGAGGCGGTGCGCTGGGCTCGACGGCTGCCGGGGGCGAACGGCAAGGTAGGCCTCTATGGCTTCTCCTATCAAGGCCTCACCCAGCTGCTGAGCGCCCCCGATCCCCGTGGTGGGTTGCCGGGGGGGCAAGGCGCCCCAGCGGCCGAGGGCACCCCCCGGGCCGCCCCAGCCAGCGGCGCGACCGCATCGCCGCAGGCTGGCTCCACCGCCAGCAGCGGCCTGGACGATCCATGGCCCGATTGCCTGGCCCCCGCCTGCTGCGGGCTGGATGAGCGGCTGCATTGGGCCAGTGAGGGCGGCGCCCACTGGTGGGCGTTGGGGCTGGGCTGGGCCCTGCAGCTGGCGGCTGAAGGCTGTCGCCGCCGAGGCGATGGGGAGGGATGGCGGGCGATCCGTCAGAGCCTCGACACCGGAGCCTTTCTGCGCGATGGCCTAGCCCTGTTGGAGCGCCTCGATCCCAGCGGCATGGGGCTGGCCTGGTTGCGGCTGGATCCGCTCCAACCGCGCCACTGGCGCCGTCATCCGGTTGCAGCCGGCCTGCTGCGGCGCCCGCTGCTGCTGATCGGCGCCTGGCACGACCCACACCTGCGCGGCACCCTCGACCTCTACTGGCGCGCCCGGCGGGCCGGCGGCCAGCCGTGGCTGCGCATCGGCGCCTGGACCCACCTGGATTGGCGCGGTGGCCTCGATCCGTTGCAGTTGGCTTTTTTCAAGGCCCATCTCCTGGAGCCAACCCTGGCCGCTCAGGGCCCCCAATCTCAACCGGCCCTGGCCGCGCCCTTGGCGTCGGCGGGCCCGCCGGCCCCCCAGGGGCTGGGCCCCCAGAAGCTGGGCTCCCGACAGCCGATCGCCACAGCCGCGCCGCTCCAACAGCCGGTTGGCGTCAACATCGACCCGCTGGATCCGGGCGAACGCCTGGCCCTCCAGGTCGGTGAAGAGGGGCCCTGGCGGCGACCGCTGCCCGATCGGCCCGGCCTGGCTTGGCGGCTGGCCAGCAACGGCTTGGCGGCGGTGCGCAGCGACGAGGGGCGTCTGCTGCCCCAGGCCGCGCTGGCGAGCGCCGGGGCGGGGCTGGAGCCCAACCCCAAGGCCAGCCTCCAGGGGGACCCCGATGGCGAGGCGACACCACCTCTTGTGCTGGTGCACGATCCCTGGCGGCCGGTGCCCGGCCGGGGCGGCCACTTGGGCTTGGATGCCGGCGTGGTGCCCCGGGAGGACCTGGACCGCCGCGCCGACGTGGCCTGCTTCAGCACCGCGCCGCTCTCCACACCATTGCTGCTTCAGGGGGTGCCGCGGCTGGCCGTCGCCGTTGCGGCCGATCAGCCCGGGTTCGATCTCAGTGCCGCCCTCTCGCTGCTGCTGCCGGACGGTCGCGCCCTGCAGCTCAGCACCGGCACGGCCCGCTTCCTGGGGGACCATTGCCTCCTGCAACGCCGCCGCCGTGTCGATCTGCAGCCGCTGCTGCGGCAGGTGCTGCCAGGCCAGCGGTTGCGGCTGTCGTTGGCGGCGGCGGCATGGCCCCAGGTCGCCGTGAACCCCGGCGATGGTTGCCAGCCCTCGGGGCCGGTCGGCGTGGGCCATCGCCAGATCAGCTTGAGCTTCGCTCTCGACCGCTCTCGTCTCTGGCTCACCGCGCTGTTTGGGGCAAACTGAGCCGACCTGAGCCCACCTGAGCGCAACCCATGCCGCGACACCTGTCCACCTTCCGCCGCCGCATGATCTTGCTGGCCGCCGCAGGCCTGCTGTCGGGTTCGGGCAGCGTGGCCCTGGCCCAGGCCCCCAGCCCTGCCGCCGGCGCAGGACAAACCGCAGCACCGACAGGAGCTTCCTCGGCCCAACCCTCCGCCGCCCTAATCGAGCAGCGGGCGCGCGCCGCTGCCGAGAAGGTGCTTGAAGCCCTGCGCACGGGCGATGCCAATGCCCGTTACGCCCAGTTCGCCCCCCGCCTGCAGCGGATGACCAGCCCAGCCATGGTGCAAAGCCATATGGTCAAGCAACCGAAGCTGCTGAGCTGGACGATTACCAATGTGGTGCCGGGTATGGACTCCAGCATCGTTGAGGCCAACCTGGTGACCGCGGCGGGGCCGCGACAGGTCTCCCTCGGTATCGACGCCAAGGGGCGCCTGGACGGCTACCACTACAACGTGGCGGACCAACCGGCCGCCAAGGTGGCCAAACAGTTCGTGGAGGCCCTGGGGGAAGGACGCTTTGTGTTCGCCAGCAGCTTTCTCTCCAACGCCCTGCAGGCCGAGATTCCACCGGCGAGCTTGCAGGTGAAGTGGCAGGTGCTGCAGCGGCTCACCGGCAACTTCGTGCGGGTGCGCAAGGCGTTCCAGGCCGAAAACACCAACACCGCTCGGTTGGTGCTGGTGAACACGGAGTTCAACCGCGTCAGCGACAACCTGTTCGTGATTTTGAATCCGCGCAACGAGATCATCGGCATCGACTTCCCGAAGGATCCGAACCCACCCGCTCCCGCCCCCTGAGCTGCGGCTGACCGGAGGCACACCACCGGCTGCCTCTGGGTCTGCTTGGGGGCGTTAGCGATGGGACGCTGTCGGCCTTGGGATGGCGCTGAGGCACCCGTGAGCCGTAAGGCATCGCCGCCGGCCTGCGGGGGCCGCCGTAAGCTCCCGTCACCGCCGCCGAACCGCTCCCATGCCCGTTTCCAGCCTCGACTGGATGGTCGAAGACGCCCAGCGTCTGGCCGAGTGTCGCCATGACCATCCCTTCGCGGTTCTGGGTCCCCAGCCACTCCCCGAGGGCGGCTGGGTGGTGCGCGCCTGGGTGCCGGATGCGGAATGGGTGCAGTGGATCCCAGGGGGAGACCTGCAGGCCACACCCCATCCGATGGAAACACCCCACCATCCCTGGGTGTTTGAGCGGGTGCTGGATCACGACCCCGGTTGTTATTACCATCTGCGGATTCGACGGGGCGGTATCGAACACGAACAGCACGACCCCTGGGCCTTCCGGGATGAATGGATGGGTGAACTCGATCGCCATCTATTTGCGGAGGGCAATCATCACCACATCTGGCAACGCATGGGCGCCCATCTCGGCGAGCGCCAGGGGGTCGCCGGTGTCCAGTTCTGCCTCTGGGCCCCCAACGCCCGCAGCGTGGCTCTCCTGGGTGACTTCAACGGTTGGGATGGTCGTCTCCATCCCATGCAGTCGCGGCTAGGCGGCTGTTGGGAATTATTCATCCCGGGCTTGACCAGTGGCAGCATCTACAAATATGAAGTGCGCACCCAACAGGGCCACTGCTATCAGAAGGCCGATCCCTATGGTTTTTGCCATGAAGTGAGACCGAACCATGGTTCGGTGGTCTGTCCGATCGACACCTACCAGTGGAGCGATGGCACCTGGATGGCGGAGCGCGACAGTCGCAATCCCCTGGATCAGCCGGTCGCTGTCTACGAGATGCATCTTGGCAGTTGGTTGCATGCCGCCGCCGACGACCCCTACCGCGAAGCCGATGGCAGCCTGCGCCCGCCGGTGCCCGCGGCCGATCTCAAGCCAGGCGCGCGCCTGCTCACCTATCCGGAGCTTGCCGATCGGGTGATCCCCTACGTGAAAGCCCGGGGCTTCACCCATATCGAGCTCATGCCGATCTCGGAGTATCCGTTCGATGGCTCGTGGGGCTATCAGGTCACGGGCTGGTACGCCCCCACCAGCCGCTTTGGCAGACCCGACGAATTCCGCGCGTTTGTGGACCGCTGCCACGAAGAGGGCCTGGGCGTGATTCTCGACTGGGTGCCAGGCCACTTCCCCAAGGATTCCCATGGTCTTGCATTCTTTGATGGCGAACACCTCTATGAACATGCCGATCCCCGCATCGGTGAGCACAAGGAATGGGGCACCCTCATCTTCAATTACAGCCGCAATGAGGTGCGCAACTTCCTAGTTGCCAATTTGGTCTACTGGTTCGATCAGTTCCATATCGATGGCATCCGCGTTGATGCGGTGGCCTCGATGTTGTATCGCGACTACCTGCGTCCGGATGGTGAATGGATTGCCAATGAGCACGGCGGTCGTGAAAATCTCGAAGCCGTGAGGTTTCTGCAGCAGGCCAACTACGTACTCTTTCAATACTTCCCTGGCGCGCTCTCGATCGCTGAGGAGTCGACCACCTGGCCGATGGTCACCCAACCAACGGATATTGGCGGCCTCGGCTTCAACCTGAAGTGGAACATGGGCTGGATGCACGACATGCTCGATTACTTCGAGCTCGATCCCTGGTTCCGGCAGTTCCACCAGAACAACGTCACCTTCTCCATCTGGTATGCCTTCACAGAAAACTTCATGCTGGCCCTGAGCCACGATGAGGTGGTTCACGGCAAGAGCAATCTACTCCACAAAATGCCCGGTGATGACTGGCAAAAATTTGCCAATGTTAGGGCCTTGCTTGCCTACATGTGGACCCATCCCGGCAAGAAGACGATCTTCATGGGCATGGAGTTTGGCCAACGGGCAGAATGGAATGTCTGGGGAGATCTTCAGTGGGAGTTGCTGCAATATGAGCCGCATCAATCCCTGCGCTTGATGGTTGATGAATTGAATGCATTCTACAAATCTGAACGGGCGCTCTGGGGAGATGATTTCAGCCAATACGGCTTCCAGTGGATCGACTGCAATGACTGCCGCCACTCGGTGATTAGCTTCATGCGCCGGGATAGCAGCAGTGGTCGCTGGTTGGTGGTGGTGGCCAACTTCACCCCCCAGAGTCACTCCCACTACCGCGTGGGCGTGCCGCTGCAGGGCTACTACGCCGAGGTGTTCAACACCGACAGCGAGCGCTACGGCGGCAGCAACCTGGGCAACCTGGGCGGCAAATTTACCGATTCCTGGGCGATTCATGGTTATGAAAACTCCCTGGATCTCTGCCTGCCGCCGTTGAGTGTGCTTGTGTTTCGCCGCGACGAAAGCCGTAGCCTGCAACGGCAGCAGGAGCTGGAGCTGGAGGCCGCCGCAGCGGCTCTTGAAGCCGCTGAAGTCTGATCATGGCCGGCGCCCAGCAGTCTCGGCGTGCCCGCCTGCACGCCGAGGACGGCTTTTACCGCCAGCTGCTGGTGCTCTGCCTGCTCCTGTCGGTGGCGATGTGTTTGCCGCCCCCCGCCACCCGGTTCAGCCATGTCGGCTTCCTGCTGCTGACCCTGCTGCTAGCCCGAGGCTTATCCGCAAGCCTGCACTCCGGCCGCGGCTTCGGGTATCGCGTCATCAATCATTGCTATGGCTATCTGGCGGGGTTCACGATGCTCGTCCAGATTGTCTGGATGCTCCATCCGGCGCTGATGAATTTCAGCGCACCGCTGTTGTTGACCTCCTATGTGGTCTTCATCGGCTGGAGCCTCATGCGCCTGCTCTCCAGCCTCTCCCATGAGCAGAAGATCGATTCGCGCCTACTCTCCGGCGCCACGGCCGGGTATCTGCTGTTGGGCCTCAGTGGGGGCCTGGTGCTGAGCGTGCTGGAGTCGGCTATGCCCGGGGGCTTCCGCGACAACATCTCCAGCCAATCGCTCTCACTCTCCCCACCTGGGGCAGACGTGGGCCAGCCCTGGGACATGGATTTCGCCCGCCTGGTGTACTACGCCTTTGTGTGCCTCACCACAGTGGGCTTCGGCGACATCACGCCCGTGAGCCCGCTGGCCAGGCTGGTCAGCATGACTCTGAGCGTGCTGGGTCCGCTTTACATCGCTGTGGTGCTGGGTCTGGTGCTCTCGCGCCTCAGTTCCCCCGATTCCAGCGGCGCATCGGCGTCTCCCCCCCCAGCGGAACAGGCCCGGAAACCGCGCTGAGGCCTGCGGCCGCCGCCCTATCCAAGCGACGGGCTTGCACGGGTTGGTTCTCAGCGGTGGCTGGGCCCGCTGGAGCCCCGACGCGGGAGCGAGGAGCCCCATCCTCCCTCATCGGGGCGGGATTCTCAGGCTGGGTTGGCGCACGGGCTGGAGTCGGCGCCGCCTCCGTCTCCCGCTGCAGGATCGCCCAATCGAGCGCCTGGCGCGTCAGCGCCGTGACCAAGGCGGCACGGGCGGACTGCAGCTCCCGCTGCACCAACAACACCTCCGTGATCGTTTCCACCTGGGCCCGATAGCGCAGCTGGGCATCCCGCACCGCCCGATCTCCGGCCTGAACCGCCAGGCGGGCGGCCTCGATCGTGGCCGGCGCGGTCTGCAACGCCGCCCAAGCTGTGCTGATGTCCTCACGAATGCGGCGGCGCGCCAGGTCCTCATCGCTCTGGAGCAGCTCCCGTTGGCGATCGGCCAAAGCCACCGCCGAGCTGGAGCGGCCCCCGTCGAACAGGGGCTGGCGCAGCAGCAAGGCCGCGCCCCAGTTGTAGAACGAGCCAGAGACGGAGCCATTGGGCTGCTGCGCCGTTAGGCCCACGCCAGCCAGCGGTCCGTTGAGGCTGGCCGACTGGTTCAAGACCGGCACCGCCAAGTTGTCGCCGCTGTAGCCACCGCCCACCAGGAGCGACAGGGAAGGGCCCAGCAACGCACGCGCCGCGGACGCCTGCTGGCGCTGGGCTTTCTGCTGAGCCTCCAAGGCCTGCAGCAACGGCCGGTCGCGCAGGCCTCGCTCCAGGCTGGTGGGCAAGTCCAGGGGCCAAGGGGGCTGGCGCTCGATGGGATCGGCGGCGCTGGGGGCCTGCTCCGGCGGCAGATCCAGCAGGGCGGCCAACTGTTGGCGCAGATTCAACACCTGCCCCCGGGCCTGGGCCAGGCCCTGCTCATCGTTGGCCCGCAGGGCGCGGCTGCGCAGCACATCGATCCGAGGCGCCAGACCACGGCGGCGGATCGTCTCCGCATCGCGCTCCAAGGCAGCGGAGGCCAGCAGCGCCTGCTGCCAAATCGGCACCAACGCCTGCTGGAGCTGCAGCTGCCGATAGGTGCTCACCAGGTTGAAGCGCACCTGCCGCTGGGTCTCCCGCTGGCTGGCGCTGCTCGCCTCCAGCTCGGCACGGCTGGCCGCCAGCTCCGCCCGTTGGCGCAACGGCAACAGATTCACATCCAGCACCAAACCCAGGTTGCCGAAGGTGTTCTGCAACACCGCATAGCCGTTCTGACCGAGGGACAGGCTCAAATCCCCCAAGGTGGGCAGGTTGGAGAGGAAGCCCACCGAGGTGCCCACCTCCGTGTAGCTACCCATGCCGATCAGGCCCAGTTGGGGGCGCAGCGCGGCGGCATTGACGGCGATCAGGGCGCGATCACGGGCCAGCTGGCGCTGGCCGCGGTTCAACTCCAGGGAGACCGCCACGCCCCGTTCGAGCACCTGCTCCAGCGTCAGCGGCGCTCCGCCGCTCTGGCCCACCAGCCCGCCAGCCGCCTCCGAGCCGGAGCCGCTCACCAGGCCCTCAGCCGGCGCTAGCTGCCTGGATGACGCGTCGGAAGCCCTGGGCCGCAGCGGCGATCGCGCGGTGTTGGCGACAGGCCCGCTGCCGCCCCGCACAGGGCCAGCCGCTGGAGGCAAAGCCTGGGCCCGAACGCCCGATCCGGCTGGATCAGAGCCGCGGTTCGGCGCCACGTCGGCCGCGGCGTTCGAGGCGTGCTCCGTCGGGCGGATCGCATCGGCCCACACCGGGCATGGCGTCAGACCGACCAGGGCCAAACCAGCGGCGGCCACGACCCGGAAACCGGCGCGGTGCCGCTGGCGCCGGCCGATCCGGATGCGGGGCAGAGCAAACACCTGGCGTTTCCGGATTCGCGGCGGATCTTAAAGGCGATCACGGATACGATTCCCGCACTCCAGATCCCCGATGAGCACCTCCGCGTCCTCCGTGTTCTGGCGGCTGTACCCCACCCTGCCCACCGCCTTGGTGGCGGGCCTGACGCTGCTCTGGGCCCTGCATCCCGGCGTGCCGGTGCTGGTGCGCGGCATGGGCCTGCTGACGCCGCCCGAAACGCGCCGCGGCTTCTTCGCCCGCGGCCCCGGGGAGGTGCAGGAGTTGCTGGTGCAACCCAACGGCACTGTGCGCCAAGGCCAGCTGTTGCTCACCTTGAGCCGCGTCGGCCAAAACGCCCCGGGTGGCGGCACGATCGAACCCGATAGCCCCGCGGTGACCGCGGCCCGTTTGGCGGCCGTGGCCCAGCAACTGCGCACCGTGCGCACCCAGGATCAGGCCCTGGATGATCAGCAGCGGGCGATGCTCACCCGTCGCCAGCAGATCACCTCCACCAACAAACCGGTGGCCAGCCAACTGAAGGCCCTGGAAAGCCTGCGGCGCGATGAGGTGATCGCCCGCTATAGCCCGCTCTGGGTGGCCGCCCAAGACTTCTGGCTGCGCAACCGCGCTGAGGTGGCTGCCGTCGATGCCCGGCTGGCGGAGCTGCGGGCCCAGCGCGCGGCCCTGCGCGCCAACGCGGCGGAGCTGCGGGCCCAGCAGGCCCGCTTGGAGAGTCTGGAGTTGAGCCAAAAGGTGTTCAGCCCCGTGGGAGGCCGGGTGCTCGATGTGGCGGTGCAACCCGGCCAACCGGTGCTGCCGGGGCAAAAGCTGGGCAACATCGCCGTGCCATCGCCCCAGAGCGGTCGCCAGGCGGTGGTGCTGTTCACCGCCGCCGATGCCGCCCGGCTGACCGCGGGCTCGGAGGTGAAGCTCAATCCCCAGCTGCTGAGCCGCGACAGCTACGGCAGTGCCGAGCAGCGCTATGGACTGGTGCCGGGCAAGATCATCAGCCTCACCAGTGAAAGTGTGGAGCTGGCGGATGTGGCCTCCCAGGTGGGCAGCGAGGAGCAGGCCGCCAACCTGATGGCCAGCGCCCGCCAGAAGTCCTTCGGCGAGGGCGGTGATCTGACCAGCCAGCTACCGGGCCGCACCAGCGCCCCGCTAGTGCTGGCCGTGGTGCAGTTGGAGCGGGCCGCCACCCCTACCGGCCTGGCCTGGACCCGCGGGCAGGGCCCCGCCCAGCCCCTGCCCAGCCGCACTCCAGCGGAGGTGGAGGCGGAGGTGGAGCTGCGCTCGGTGGCTAGCTACGTGGCACCCTTCTGGCGCTGGATCAGCGGCGCCCGCCCATGACCCCCCTCCCCGACAGCTCCCGTCGCCCCCAGTCCCGGGTCGGCCGGTTGCTCGCCCCCTGGCGCCGCCCCTGGCCGTGGCTGAGCTTGCTGCTGTTGGTCATCTGCAGCCGCAGCGAACCGCCGCGGCTCTGGTTCTGGTTCTCGTTGCTGCTGATCAGCCTTCTGGTAGGGCTGCTGCAGAGCCTGGCCCGTCGGTCTTGAGCGGCACCGGCCTGCGCGATCTGCGCCTGGTGGCGGCGGTCGGCCTCGCCGCCGGCCTCACCTGGACCCTGTGCCAAACCCTGGGGCTGGCCTCGGCGGCTCCCTACGGCGTGGTGATCGCCGCGGTGCTGATGCGCCCCGATTTCGAGCCCTGGCCCAAGCCGGCCCTGGTGTTGTTGCCCTTGGTGGTGACCGTGGGGTTGAGCCTGGGCACCTTCCTCAAGCCCCTGCTGGAGGCGCCGGAGGTGTGGCAGTTCGCCGTGGTGACAGCGATCGCCCAGTGCCTCGGCCAAGCCCTGCCGGATCGGTTGATGCTGGTGCGCAATCTGCTGGCGGTGCTGGCGGTGCTGCCGCTGCTGGGCGGCAACGCCACATGGCTCTCGGCCTGGCACCAGCTGCTGGCCGTGCTGGTGGGCCTGGTCACGGCCACCTTGGTGCAGTCGGCGCTGCGGCTGCCGCTCGACAGCCCCGCCGCCGGGGCGGGCCCCGAGGCCCCGGCCGCGGCGGCCGCCCCCGCCCCCAGCGCCCGGCAGGAGGCCTCCGCCGCCCCCAGCCCCGGGGCCCTGGTCCCGGCCGAGAGCCGGACCTCCAGCAGCCCCCAGCCAGCGACCCAAGACCCCGAGGCGCTGCCCACTCGCAGCCTGACCCAGCGCTTCGCCGACCCCTTCTTCTGGCGCAAACTCGCCACCTCCACGCTTGCCCTCAGCATCGGCATGGGCGTTGGGGCGGTGACACCGAAGTATCTCTATTTCGGGGTGGTGCTGCTGCTCAACGACAGCCTTGGCGCCACGTTGCTGCGGGTCCGCGACCGCATGGTAGGCGTCAGCCTGGGGGTGCTGATGCCAATGCTGGTGTTCAACACCTTCACGATCAATGCCCTCAGCGTGGCGCTGGTGATGGGCGGCAGCACCGCCCTGGTGGTGGGCGTGGGGTTGAAGCCGCAGCTGCGCACCGCCTTGATCTCCAGTGGGGTCACCTATGTGGGCTACGGGGCCCTGACCGATTGGTATGTGCCGCACCGCTGGCTCGATTACCTGCTGGGCTGCGGCCTGGCGCTGCTGGTGTGCCTGCTGGTGCGGCCATTTTCGGCATTGCAGCGGTTTCGCCAACTGGCCCGCTCCGGCGAGGGGCTAACGGCGACCCTGCGGGCCCTGCAGCCCAGCGCCTTGGAGGAGGCGCGCGTGCTGGGCCAGGAGCGAGAGTTCCAGGAGCTGCTTCGCCAGCTGGAGCCCACACGAACAACGTGAACCCTCGGCGGCAGAGCGCAGCCGGGCCAGAGGAGAATCACGGATCGCGGCCATGGCCAGAATCCTGTGGCCGGGGTCCGTGCGCCCATGGATCTCGCCGCGCTGGGCCGATCAGGCGGGCGGCGGGATGTTCAGCTGCTGAAAACGCCGCACAATCGCCAGGCGCAGGGCCGAGGTGACGCCGCCAGCCCGCAGCGGATCGCCGATCGAGAAGCTGACGCCGTATTGATAGGCATCGTTGCCGAATTCCTTGATCTGGGCTGACGGCGGCGGGCTCGCCAGCACCCCGGGTTGTTCGGCCGCCAGCTGCTGCAACAGGGCAATGATCTGCTCTGGATCCCAACCATTGCCCACCGAAAGCGTAAGGCTGCAACGGCGCATCCGATCGCTGCGGGTGTAGGTGGTGGTGGCGGTGGTGAAAAAGTTCTGGTTGGGCACCACCAGTTCGGCGTTATCGCTGCCGCGCCAGAGGGTGGTAGCGCGGGGGCCTAGCCGGCGCACTTCGCACACCTCACCGTTGTGCATGAGCACTTCGCCCGGCCGCACCGAACCCTCCATCAACAGCCAGAGACCGCTGATGATGTTGGACACCACCTCCTTGATGCCAAAGCCCAGGCCCACCGAGAGGCCGCCGGCCACGGCCAGCAGCCCGGCCTGGTTGATGCCGAGCTGGCGCATCGCCCAGATCACACTCAGGCAGAAGGTCAAGTAGCGCAGGATCAACTCCAAGGCGCGGCCGCTGCCCTCGCTGATGTTCAGTCCCCGCTGCAGCACGCGAGCGATCCAGTTGGCCGGCAGCTCCATGCCCACCAAGAGGATGTAGAGCATCACCAACACCTGAAACAGGGTGCCGAGCCTCATTTCGCTGCCGAACCACACCCCGAGCGAAGCGGAGGAAAGATCCTGCAGGCTGCCGAGCGCATCGAGGCAAACCAGCAGGACCCACAGTAGGAACAGGGGGCGCAACAGCCGGGTGATCAGCACCTGGCGATTGAGCGGGTCCATCAAATGCGACAACACCTGGTTCTCAAGCAGTCGCATCAACTCCCAGGCCACGTTGATCTCGAACAGCAGCAGCACCAGGCCGGCCCGCTGCTGGAGGGCGCTCAGCACCAGGGTGATCAGCCCCGTGCCCAGGGACATCGTCAGCGCCCAGGGCCACTGCCACAGCCAGCGCAGTAGCTGGGGACGGGCGGGACGGTGCAGATGCAACTGCCCGATCAGCCCGTACCAGGCGACCACCAGCAGCAGCTGCAGCAGCACGGGCGGGCGCTGCAAAAAGGCCAACCAGCCCAGGATCTCGCTGAGGATGCTGGACACCATCAGCGGCCGGCTCCCGCCCGGGGGCGCAGCTCAAGCAAGCGGTCGGCTCCCTGCTCGGCGCTGAGCACCCCCACCATCACCTGGGAGATGACGTTCTGCACGATGGGCAACACCCGCTGCACCCGATCAGCGGAAAACGGCAGGGACATCAACGCTGTGCCCTGTTCGAACTGTCGTTGGGCACCTGCCAGCACGGCGAGACGCCCCGAGCTAGCCACCGGTACCTGCACATTGCGGTTGGCCGGCAGCACCATGCGAGTGGAGAGGGTGATCTCCCGCTGCACGAGGGGATCCAGGCTGAGCTGCATCAGCGCCAGGGCCAGGCGCTGCTGGCTGGGGGAGGAATCCGCCCCCAGGGCCCAGACCCGCAGGCTGGAGTAGGGGCTGGGGAGACCGCTCGGCCCGGAGGGCAGCACGGCGACGCCGAGCCGCTTGCCCATGGTGCGATCGAGCCGCTGCAGGGTGATGCTGTAGCAGGGGATCCAGCTGAGCCGCCCGGATTCGAGGCCGCGGGTCAGCTCCTCCGGCCCGGTGCCCACGTCGACGCGGTTCTGCAGGGCCATCGCGCGCAACGACCGCAGCCAATGCCGCAAGGCCTGGCGATCCCTGGGCAGATCGGGCTTCCGGCCGCCATCGTTGCCGACGATGATCGGACCCATGGCGTGCTGAGCACCAAAGGCGCCCGCAGTCCACCAGATGCCAATCGGCTCCACCGACAACCCGATGGTGCGGCCCGAGGCCGCCACCGCCTGCAGGGCCTCGATGCTGGTGGGGGCCTGGGCCAGGTGAGTTCGGTTGTAGCAGGCCAGGGTTCCCTCTTTGAACACCGGCAGCCCGGCAATGCCCTTGGCGGTGCGCACCCGCGAGAGATCGGTTGGGTTCAGCAGAGACAGGGCATTGCGCACCGCGGCGGTCTCGGGGATGGGCAGCACGAGGCCGCGCTCCAACAGCGATACGGCTGTCGGCGAGCGCACCAGCAGCAGGTCGGGACCGAGGCCCCGACTTTTGGCCTTGGTCAAAAAGTCGTTGAGTTGCGCCTCCTGGTGGACCGAGAGTTGCACATGCACATTCGGATAGATCTGCCGGAAGTTGTCCAGCAGCGGCTGCCAGGCCAGCTGGTCGCGGAAATCCTGTTGCAACCACTCCACCCGACCGGTGGGCACCAGCACCACATGCAGGGTCTGATGGGTCGCTCGCGACACGCCATCGCAAGCCGTGAGCAGCGGCACCAGGCCGACCATCCCGGTCGCCAGGCCCCAGCGGGTCAGACCCCGGCGGCGCCAGGCCCATGGCCCTGGCCAGCGGTGGGGGGAAGGCAGCCCCGGGGGGGCTGGAGAGGGCGCAAGGCGACGGATGGAACCGGCTCCAGGAAACGCACAGGGCCATTGTGCGGGCTTTGTTCCTGCTGGCCAGAGGCGGGCGGGTGGCCCGTTGTCGGGCCTGAGACCCAGGACCCCAGCGCCGGGGGCATCCGGCCAGCGCCAGGCGAGGAAGAAGGACTCCGGTAAGTTGGCCGATCGCCTCCCAGCTCCTCCATGACCGATTCCGCCCCCCTGCTGCTGCGCGCCGCCCGCGGCGAACAGGTGGAGCGGCCACCGGTGTGGATGATGCGCCAGGCGGGGCGCTACATGAAGGTTTATCGCGACCTGCGCGATCGCCATCCCGGCTTCCGGGAACGGTCGGAAAACCCGGATCTCTCCTACGAGATCTCGATGCAGCCCTTTCACGCCTTTGAGCCCGATGGCGTGATCCTCTTTTCCGACATCCTCACGCCCCTGCCCGGCATGGGGATCGACTTCGACATCATCGAGAGCAAGGGGCCCATCATTGAGCCCGCCATTCGCAGCCAGCAGCAGGTGGATGGGCTGCGCCCCCTCAATCCCGCCGAGGCCCTGCCATTTGTGGGGGAGGTGCTAGGTCGCCTGCGCCAGGCGGTCGGAAACCGGGCGGCGGTGCTGGGCTTCGTCGGCGCCCCCTGGACCCTGGCCGCCTATGCGGTCGAGGGCAAGAGCAGCAAGACCTATTCGGTGATCAAGGCGATGGCCTTCCGCGAGCCGGCGCTCCTGCACCAGCTGCTGGGCCACTTGGCCGATTCCATCGCCACGTATGTGCGCTATCAGATCGATTGCGGCGCCCAGGTGGTGCAGTTGTTCGACTCCTGGGCCGGCCAGCTCAGCCCAATCGACTACGACACCTTCGCGGCGCCCTACCAAAAGCGAGTGATCGATCAGGTGAAGGCCACCCACCCCGACACGCCGCTGATCCTCTACATCTCCGGCAGCGCCGGAGTGCTGGAGCGCATGGGCCGCACCGGGGTCGACATCATTTCGCTCGACTGGACGGTGGACATGGCCGACGGCCTTGCGCGGTTGCCCCAACACGTAGGTGTGCAGGGCAATGTGGATCCTGGTCTGCTGTTCGGCACGCCGGAGGGCATCCGCGAGCGCATCCTCGACACGGTGCGCAAGGCCCAGGGCCGCCGCCACATCCTGAACCTGGGGCACGGCATCCTGCCGGGCACCCCGGAGGAGAATGCCCGGGTGTTTTTCGAAACCGGCAAAGCCGTGCAAGATCTGATGGGAGCGGTCGTTTGACCGGGTCCCCATCTCCAGCCACCGCTGGCCCGGCGTCGCTGCCCCAGCCAGATGGCGCCTCAACCAGGGCGAAACCGCGCATCCTGATTACCGGCGCCTCGGGTTGCGTTGGCCAGCACATCGCCGATTTGCTCTACCGCGAAACCAACGCGGAGCTCCTGCTTTGGCTGCGCGATCCGGCGAAGCTGACGGCGGTGCCCACGGATGACCCTCGCATCACGTTGCTGGTGGGTGATCTCCGCGATCTTGAGCCCCATCGCCATGCGGTGGCCACCGCCACCCGGGTGATCCACACCGCCACTGCCTGGGGCGATCCGGAACGGGCGCACCAGGTGAATGTGGTCGCGGTGAAGAACCTGCTGGCGGCGCTCAACCCCGAACGGCTGGAGCAAGTGATCTATTTCTCCACCGCCAGCATCCTCAACCGCGATCTGCAGCTGCTGCCGGAAGCGTTGAGTGAGGGCACTGAATACATCCAGACCAAGGCCCAGTGCCTGCAAGACCTAGAAGCCCATCCCCTGGCCCAGCGCATCGTGGCCGTGTTCCCGACCCTGGTGTTCGGCGGTCGGGTGGATCATCAAGGCCCATTCCCCACCAGCTACCTCACCGAAGGCCTGGTGGAGGCCTGCCGCTGGTTATGGCTGGCCCGCTGGCTGCGGGCCGATGCCAGCTTCCACTGGGTGCACGCGGCGGATATCGCCCGGGTGTGCGTTCACCTGGTCAGCCAACCCCAGGGCCCCAACCCGGAACCCGGCCAGACCGCGGTGCGGCGGTTGGTGCTGGGCCAACCCCGGGCGATGGTGAACGACACATTGCGGCAGCTGTGCCGCTGGCGCGGGATGGGGTTTCCCCCCTTCGGCTTGGCGTTGCAAGCCTGGTTCGTGGGAGCCCTGGTGAAGGTGCTGCCGCTGCAGCTGACCCCCTGGGATCGCTTCTCGATCCGGCAGCGGCACTTCGTGCATCAGCCGATCAGCCCACCGGAGCGCTTCGGGCTGCGCAGTCAGGCCCCCACCCTGGAGGCGGTGCTGGAACTCTCCGGTCTGCCTCGGCGGGGCTGAAGACCACAAGCATGACCGCGCCGGTGGCAGATGGCGGCACCGAGGGGCGGTCGGCCCCAGGCAGGACCAACCGGTGTGAACCAAATGTTGCAAAGATGACCCCCTGTAGCAGCCAGGGACACCGCCCCCCCTAGCTTGTGCTGGTTGCACGGCAGCTGCCGTGCGTTCCCTCTGCGCCCCCTGATGCGCCCCGTCATGCGTCGTCTTCTGTCCCTCTGCGCCGTTCTCCTGGCCCTGGTCTTCGGAGCTGCCCCCAGCTACGCCGCCAATGCCCGCGAAGGTGCCGCGATCTTCTCCGCCAACTGCGCCGCCTGCCACATGGGCGGTGGCAATGTGGTCAATGCTGAGCGCACCCTCAAGCTAGATGCCCTTGAGGCGTATCTGGCCAACTACACCGCTGACCATGAAGCCGCCATCATCTATCAGGTGACCAACGGCAAGAATGCCATGCCGGCCTTCGGCAGCAAGCTCTCCGAGGCCCAAATTGCCGATGTGGCCGCCTACGTCGAGGAGCAAGCCTTTAACGGTTGGGCTTGAGCTTGAGCCAAGGCCGCGGACGAGGTTCGCCACGCCGCGCCCTCACCCCCATCGCTGATGGTGTTCGTCATCTGGGGGGAAGAGTTAACTCTTCCTCCCGGACTGATGCCTAATCATCAACCTCCTGGGCATTTTTGCAAGCGAGCTGCAGCTTCACCGCTCACTGCGAAAGGCTCCCCCTTAACCCCAGCACCACTGGGGTTTTTGATTGACTTAGCAACTTCGCGTCTGGCCTAGCGCACTCTTTAATGTCATCATGACGCCCCAGCTTGTTGAGACATTTATCGTGGCGAGCGGTCAGATCACCATCCAGCTGATCAAACCACCAACCAGCACACTGATCAGGCTGATCGATTGAAAACGCAGATCAACGCGATCGATCTGCTGCGCCACCAGGCCCTCACGCTCGCCTGAGGCGGCTTGCAAAGCGTTAGCAGCCCAGACATAAAGCCCAAAGCAAGCGAAGCAGATCACGTAACAGATCACATAGATTCGATCGATGAAGGTGAGGAACGGCAGCTGGGGAAGCGATGCGCGATAGCCCTGCTGCAAGAACACCATCGTGAGAATCGCGGTCGCGGGGATGGCGATACGAATGTCCCAAAAACGACTAGAGAGGCTGGGGCTTAAGATCACTGTGGCCATTACAATCGCCAATGGCTGAAACAGGGTCCAGATCGCAGAGAGAGCCGAACGGCAATAGACAACATCGAAGATGATTTCGCTCATCGACATGTGCGCTCTAGGATCACGAGCTGTCGACAAGCCAAAGTCAGTGGCAAAGTTCGTGAGGAACTCTGCGATATTCCAGCCCCGCATTACAAAGCCGTTGAGATCAATGAAACGGCCTACCCCTGAATCGGCACGATCGGGCACAAGCCGCAGTTTATCAAAGGTAAAATCAGCCGAGGCATCGCTCAGCTGGATCATCAACGGGATGTGCACCGTTTGAAATGGATAGCGCTCGAGACCAAGATGTTGCACATAGAAGTTAGCATCGAATCGCAAGCGTTGATAATAGCCGCCATCAGCGAGCCTGATCGGCGTCTGGTCGATCACCTTGGTCTGGCCATTCCAAGTCTTGATCTGGTTGGGAAGGATCAGGAGATCGGCGGCTGTGGTCTTGGCTGCCTCGAGCTTTTTCTGGAAAGGCTCCTGCCAGCGCAACCAGAGAATGCCGGTGCTCGAAGCCATCGGCACGGTCATGTCAAGATCATAGTTATTGAGCATAAAAACACCGACTTGCACCTGATCAGAGCCTGCGGCAGGTGGGATAGCCTCGAGCCCAGGGCTGGTTTGATAAAGCTTCTGAATCTGGGAAATCGGGTCGGCGTTGTTAGCCCCAGCAGCAGCGAGGGGCGTGGGGTAGGGCGAGGAGTTCAACGGCTGCAGGGCCCGCACGCTGTCGCGGGTTGGAAACTCGCGTGGCTCCAAACTGCTAATCCATGGGGAAGCGAGGGCGATCAGAGCCAGGATCGCCAGGCTCCCCACAACCACCGGGCGCAACTGTCGTTTCACAGAAATTGAGCAATTTAGGTTACTTTAAAGTCAATTCTGTTAATGCCCACCGGGATGTCAACCGGTCACCAGCAACTCGGCCAAGGCCGTTGATCGCGAGCAGAAGACCGGCCCCATCAAGCCTCACCGTAGTCAATCCCCAGTAGAACGCCAACCCGCAGGCCCATGATTGGGGTGCCAATCCAGTCGTGGGTCAGCTGAGTGAGATCAGAGCACCTGCCTGTCGTTCGGCATTGGCTTTGGCGCCAGGCGTGGGGGGGGCCGGGGTGGGTTGCCGAAAACGATCCTGCTCACGAAAGGGCAACACCCATTGGTGAACGACCAGGCTGGCGGCGTTTGATCATAGCCAAGCCAGAATACGATTAAATCTCAAAGACGGTAACAAAATGACTCCTTTCGGCCTCAATCTAAACAACAATAGGCCTTATCGGCCTCGCATTAAGACGGGGTTGGAAAACTGAAATGGCGGGGGCGAGATTTGAACTCGCGACCTTCGGGTTATGAGCCCGACGAGCTACCAGACCGCTCTCCCCCGCGGAGGGAGCCCCGGCTTGCCGGTGGCCTCTGGTCGTCAGCTTTGGCCGACCCATGAATCTTACCAGGTGGGTGACCTGGTGGTGGAGCAAGCCTGGGGGCGGTCCAACAGACTCCCGGCAGGTCCGCTGGGCCCCTGGCCAGGGTTGCCCCAAAGTCCTCTCCAGCGGCCTGGTCTCATGGCTTCGGCACCCCCAGGACTCACGTCAGCCCTTGCCGAATCGATGAACGCAACAGAACCCGAGCCTTGTGAGCTCAGCAGATCAGCCTTCAGGCAGCCCTGGCACCATGGCGGCTGAGGGGTGGGCTTTAGGAGTCTTTCGCGCCTAGCCCCGCCTTGCGATTTTCTCCAGCGACCACTCTGAATCTGCCCAGACCCTAGTGATTGCAATGGATCTGGGCGAGAGAGTTGGGCATGAGCAAGCCCAAAACCATCCGTTCCTGGAATCCGGAGCAGACTTGGCTTCTGCCTGCCTCGCCGGTGGAGTGGCTGCCGGGGCGGCAGCTGGTGTTCTTGTTGCTGGATCTGGTCGCTGAGCTGAATCGGGGCTGCGATCGTTGCGGTTGTCGAGCAGCGGGATCCGCGGGGGGTATGGCCGATGCTCCAGGGATATGGCGATCACCCACAACCTTCTCAAGTTGCACAGGGCGGGCCCTGAACACCGCCTGAGGCGGGGAAACAGCAGCAAAAGGCGGCCAACAGCCAGCCAGGGCCCCGCCCAAACAACCCCACGCCAGCAACACCCCTCAGGCAACGATCCACCCCCGGAACCTTCCCTGGGCTGGGGAGGGGAGGCGCGGGTGACGGCTGAAAGGCGCAACAGGCTCCTACCGCCAGGGATGGGTCGCCCCGGGGAGCGCGGACTTCAATCGAAGCGCAGCTCGCCGCGAACCTCGAGCCGCAGATGGGGAGCCGGGTTCTGGAAGCGCTGCCGCAACTCCTCCAGGCTCACCGGCGTCAGCCAATCAAGCTGGCTGAGCAGATGCAGGGCCACCGCGTGCTTCGCCCGGCTGGAGCCATCCTCCACCTTGATCGCCATGCCCAGACCCTCCCCCACGCGACTGAGGCACTGGATGCCCTCGGCCCCTCCCTTGCTGACCACCTGCTTGTGGCCAAGCCGCATCACCTCCGTGTCGAAGCAGCCCTCACCCGCCACGAGATCCGGGTGGGCCAGCATCGCCCGGCAGAGCCGCTCCAGGTCGGGCAGCTCTCCACCCCCCAGGTGGGCGTGCAGCAGGGCCATCTGGGCCAGCTGCAGCTGCAGGGTGGGGGCCCCACAATCATCCCGAGCCATGACCAGCTCGGCGGCGGGCAGGCCGAGCAGCTCGCCAACCCGCTTGCACACCTCCTGCTGCAGCGGGTGATCCGGCTGGAGGTACGACTCCAACGGCCAATGCAGCTGCCGGCAACTGGCCAGGAAGGCGGCATGCTTGCCGGAGCAATTGTGCTCCAGCGGGCTGCTGGCGCCGGCCGGGACCGGGCACTGCAACAGCAAGGGTTCAAGCTCCGCTCCCCACAACACCCGGAAGGCCTCGCGGGCGTGGGTCGCCGTGCCGGTGTGGGAGGCGCAAGCGATCGCCAAACCGCGATCGCCACAGCCGCACTGATCAGCGGCCCCGCTGCTGACAAACACCATGGCCTGGAACGGCTTCAGCGCCGAGCGGATAAAGGTGAGCAGCTGGGGGTCACCGGCCCGCATCAGCACGCGACCGCGGGCGTCGCAGACCACCGCGTGGGCACGGTGACGGGATTCCAGAACCCCCTCACGCAGCAGGCAAACCTCCAGGGTGGGCACACCTGGTCGGCTGGATCCGCTGAATCCGGAGGCAAAGGTCATGGGTTCAGGACCGGGCGGAGAGGGCGTTCAGAAAGCCTGACAGAGCCCCGTGCCGGCCAGGAGCAAGGCCAGAACCAGCAGCAGGCCGCGCCCGAGTCGGCGATGAATCGGTGCCACCTGGTGGGTAGCCACCAACAGATCCTGCTGGCGCCAGCTGATGGGTTTGAACCATTCCTGGCCGTCATACCAGCCGGATTCCTCGTAGGAGATCCGCTCCGCCCGCAGGCGGCGCAGCACATAGCCCCAGCCCAGCCATTGGCGCCAGAGCAGCAGCAGCACCGGCAGCAGGGCCGCCACCGCGGCCACCAGCGCTAGGCGGGCCGGCTGATGGCGCAGCAAATAGCTGCCGCTGGCCACCAGCAGGGAGAGGGGCAACACCAGCAGCCAGCTGACCGCCAAGGGCCTGGCCAACGCGAGGAGCCCCCCCGTGGGCCAGCGGAAGAACCAGGAGCTGCAGAGCTGGGCGTACTCCTGTAAGGGACGTTGCTCCGGAGGCACCGGGCAAGGGGTACCGGTCTGGGGGGAGTCCGGGTCAGGAAGCGGGGTGGCGGCGGAAGTCACAGCTCCCGGGTGGGGGAACCCTGGGGCAACCCTGGGGCAGCGACGCGGCCGGCTGGACCGGGATGGACGCTTGGTTGCTGGGGGCTGACATAACGGCGTTGATCGCCGTGGCCCCAGAAGGATTCAAGGTCGTAATACGCGCGCTCCTGGGGGGTGAGCACATGCACGATCAATTCGCCGTAATCCAGCACAACCCATCGCCCTTCGATCTGGCCTTCGCGCCGTAAGGGCAACCGGCCGGCCTCCAGTTCGAGCCGATCCTCCACCGAACGGGCGATGGCCCGAACCTGCACATCGGTCAGGCCACTGCAAATCACAAACCAGTCGGCGAGGGAGGAGATGTCCTCCACCCGAATCAAGCGGATATCCACGGCCTTGCGGTCGTCGCAGGCCTCAGCCGCCAAGCAGGCCAGAGCCTCGGAATCGCCAGGAGGTAGGGCCCCAGCCGCCACCAGCGGGGCCTGGGGTTCTGGGGACTGGCTCTCCCCAGCTATGCCGGCGTTGATGGCCGGGCTGACAAGCCGCTCAGCCATACACGTTCTCGCTGCTCACCGACTGGCGGGAACCCTGCTGCTGGGCCATTTCGGCGCGGGCCTTGCCGGCGCTTTTGCGAAGGGCTTCAAGCCGGTTCTCAAAGAACGAACGGCGACGTTTCTTGCGGGTTTGCTCAATCAGTTCCTTGAGGGCACCACCCAGACTCTTGTAGGCATTGGGCAGGGTGTAGCCAAAGCGGCAGGCCAGATCAATGGCCCGTTCATCGGCATTAATGGCATCTTGCAGGCGCTTCTCCGAATTGTTTTTGAGATAAAGGCGGTAGCCCGCGAAGCCAGACAGGCCGAGGGCCATCAGCAGCAGCAACCCGTCCTGCACCCACAGCTCGCCAATCGCCCCACCCAGGCCGATCGCTAGAGCGGCCATCTCCCAGCCATCGCGGGGAATGGAGTCGTTCTGCACCCGGCCGACCTCATGCCAGAAGAGCAGGTTGCGGTGGTCGAGGGCCAGCTTGTCCCATTTCTCAAGGTCGAGCTGGATCTCCACCTCATCGCGTCCGATCTCCTCCAGCGTGATCAGCGGCGGGTCGACGGCCGCGGCCGCTTCGACGAACACCCAGCTCTGCATTTCTGGGGGCAGCAGCCCCTTGAGGCGCTGGAGCTCGCTCATCGGCGGTGTTCGGCATCAGGTTTTGGCTCACAGTAGCGATCCCATCGCGGGCGGGGCGAGCCGATGGGAGGGTCGGGCAACCGCCCGTGAGAGGCTGGGGGTGCCTGCTTGCCTGTCCCCATGCCCCGCCGCACGGATCTCAGCCGCATCCTGCTGCTGGGGTCCGGACCGATCGTGATCGGCCAGGCCTGTGAGTTCGACTACTCCGGCACCCAAGCCTGCAAGGCGTTGCGAGCCGAAGGTTTCGAGGTGGTGCTGATCAACAGCAATCCCGCCTCGATCATGACCGACCCGGACATGGCGGACCGGACCTACATCGAGCCGCTGACCCCGGACGTGGTGGCCCGGGTGATCGAGCTGGAACGGCCCGATGCCCTCCTGCCCACCATGGGCGGTCAGACGGCCCTCAACCTGGCGGTGGCACTAGCGGACAACGGCACCCTGGAGCGTTTCGGGGTGCAACTGATCGGTGCCAACCTGGAAGCGATCCGCAAAGCGGAGGATCGCCTGCTGTTCAAAGAGGCCATGGAGCGCATCGGCGTGGCGGTCTGCCCTTCAGGCATCGCCAACACCTTGCGGGAGGCCGAGGCGGTGGGCGAGCACATCGGCTCCTATCCGCTCATCATCCGCCCCGCCTTCACCCTGGGGGGAAGCGGCGGCGGCATCGCCTACAACGCCGAAGAGTTCGTGGCGATCTGCAAGAGCGGCTTGGAAGTAAGCCCTGTCAGCCAGATCCTGATTGAGCAGTCGCTGCTGGGCTGGAAAGAATTCGAGCTCGAGGTGATGCGCGACAGTGCCGATAATGTGGTGATTATTTGCAGCATCGAGAATCTCGATCCGATGGGGGTGCACACCGGTGATTCGATCACCGTGGCGCCAGCCCAAACGTTGACGGATCGGGAGTACCAGCGCCTGCGCGATCAGTCAATCGCCATCATCCGCGAAATCGGCGTGGATACGGGGGGCAGCAACATCCAGTTCGCCATCAACCCCAGCAATGGCGATGTGGTAGTGATTGAGATGAATCCTCGCGTCTCGCGCAGTTCCGCGTTGGCCAGCAAGGCCACCGGCTTCCCGATCGCCAAGATTGCCGCACGCCTAGCGGTGGGCTATCGGCTTGATGAAATCCTCAACGACATTACCGGTGCCACACCGGCCTGTTTCGAACCGACGATCGACTACGTGGTCACGAAGGTGCCGCGGTTCGCCTTCGAGAAGTTCCAAAACACACCAGCGGTGCTGACCACCTCGATGAAATCGGTCGGGGAGGCGATGGCCATCGGTCGCTGTTTCGAGGAATCGCTGCAAAAGGCGCTGCGCTCCCTGGAAACCGGCCATGCCGGCTGGGGCTGTGACCGTCCCGACTCGGAAAGCGGCGCGGAGGACCTGGAGCGTCGCCTACGCACACCGACGCCGGATCGCCTGTTCGCGGTGCGGGCCGCCATGGTGGCTGGCTTTGGCGATGACGACATCCATCGCCTCAGCGCGATCGATCCTTGGTTCCTCGCCAAGCTGCGACAGCTGCTCCAGGCTGAGCACCGCTTGCTGACGGGCCGGCGGCTGGAAGATCTCAATGCCACGGCCCTGCTGGAACTCAAGCAATTGGGCTTCTCCGATCGTCAGATCGCTTGGGCGACCGGGAGCGATGAACTCGCGGTGCGCTCCTGGCGCCTGGGTCAAGGGATCACCCCGGTGTTCAAGACCGTGGACACCTGCGCCGCCGAGTTTGCCTCCAGCACCCCGTATCACTACTCCAGCTACGAGCGGCCGCTGGAGCGAATCGCGGCGGACGGCCAGGTGCTGACGGCCCCGGGCGCCTCGGAAGTCCAGGCGGAGAGCCGCCGCAAGGTGATGATCCTCGGCGGCGGCCCCAATCGCATCGGCCAAGGCATCGAATTCGACTACTGCTGTGTGCATGCCTCCTACGCCCTGCGCGAGGCCGGCTTGGCCACGGTGATGGTCAACAGCAATCCAGAAACCGTCTCCACCGACTACGACACCAGCGATCGGCTCTACTTCGAACCGCTCACGCTGGAGGATGTTCTGAATGTGATTGAGGCGGAGCGACCCGAGGGGCTGGTGGTGCAGTTTGGCGGTCAAACACCGCTGAAATTGGCGATGCCGTTGATGCGCTGGCTGGAGACGGACGCGGGTCGGGCGACCGGCACACAGATTTGGGGGACCTCTCCCGAATCGATCGATGCGGCGGAAGACCGGGAGCAGTTTGAGGCGATCCTGCGGCGCTTGGAGATCCGCCAACCGCGCAATGGCCTGGCCCGCAGCGCCGCCGAAGCCAGGGCGGTGGCGACAACCGTGGGCTATCCCGTGGTGGTGCGACCCAGTTATGTGCTAGGTGGGCGGGCGATGGAGGTGGTGTTCGACGAAGAGGAGCTGAACCGCTACATGCGCGAGGCGGTGACGGTGGAACCCGACCATCCGGTGCTGATCGATCAGTACCTCGAAAATGCCACGGAAGTGGATGTGGACGCCCTCTGCGATTGCACCGGCCAAGTGATCATCGGCGGGCTGATGGAGCACATCGAACCGGCGGGCATTCACTCCGGCGATTCGGCCTGCTGCCTGCCGTCCATCAGCCTGGGCGCGGAAGCCCAGCAAACGATCCGAGCCTGGAGCAAGGACTTGGCCCTGGCCTTGCAGGTGCGCGGCCTGATCAATCTGCAGTTCGCCGTGCAACGCGACGCCGCTGGTCGGGAGATCGTGTTCATCATCGAGGCCAATCCGCGGGCTTCCCGCACGGTGCCGTTCGTGGCCAAGGCCACCGGGGTGCCGCTGGCGAAGCTGGCCAGCCAGGTGATGGCAGGCCGCAGCCTGGCGGAGCTGGGCCTGCTGGCCGAACCGCAACCGCCGCTCCAGGCGATCAAAGAGGCGGTGCTCCCCTTTCGCCGCTTCCCCGGCTGCGACACCCTGCTCGGCCCGGAGATGCGCAGCACCGGCGAGGTGATGGGCAGCGCCAGCGATTTTGGCCGGGCCTACGCCAAGGCCGAACTGGCCGCCGGCGAGCCGCTACCCACCAGTGGCACCGTCTTTCTCTCCACCCACGACCGGGACAAGCACGAGCTGGTGGCGGTGGCCGAGGAGCTGGCGCAGCTGGGCTTCGCCTTGATCGCCACCGAGGGCACCGCCGCGGTGCTGCGCCAGGCCGGACTGACGTTGGAAACCATCCTCAAGATCCACGAAGGCAGGCCCAACATCGAGGATGCGATCCGCTCCGGGCAGATCCAGCTGGTCATCAACACGCCAGTGGGACGGCAGGCCGCCCATGACGACACCTATCTGCGCAAAGCCGCCCTCGATTACGCCGTGCCGACGGTGACCACGCTGGCTGGCGCCCGCGCGGCGGTGAAAGCGATCGCAGCGCTGCAGCGCCACACCTTGGAGGTGAACGCCCTTCAGGATCTGCATCTGCTCACCGGCCGCTGAAGCACCGCTTGGAGAAGCCAGCCCCAGACCAGCGACCTGGTTGTTGCACTGCCTGATCAACACCATCCAAGCCTGGCCCTGGCCGGAGCCCAGGACCTGCCTCAGACACCTGCCGCCTCAGGCACCTACGGCCCTGCTCGGCAGGAAGGCCAGGCGGGGCAGGGCCATCCGGATCGGGGAGCGGTCCTTGCTGGTTAGGGTGAAGACTTGCCATCCAGCCTGCCGGTGACCGTTTCCGCCACCCCGCCCGACCTCCAAACCAGCCCCAGGCTCAGCCCGGGCAGCGACGCCACCGCCGCCTTCCGGGCCGCCTACGAGAATCGCTACACCTGGGACCCCGGCTTCCCGGGCTATCGCGGCACCTGCGTCTGGGAGCAGGGCGAGCGGCGACTTCAGGGGTCCTTTGAGGTGGGGGCTGATCTCAAGGCGCGGGTGGACGGGATCGACGACGAAGCGGTGCAAAAGGCGATCGCCGGCCAGTTGTGGGAGGTGGCGATCCACAGGGTTCGGCGCCCGTTTGAACAGACCCATGGGGAGAACACGTTCACAGCCGGCGACAGCGACGAGGTCGGTACCGAGGTGATCGTCGGGGGCAAGGGAGCAGGAGATCGTTATCGCATTCGCGAAAATATCGTGACGATGGTGCATCGCCACATCCACGGCACTGTGGTGACCATCTTCACGGAAAGCACAACTGATACGGGGGCTGGGTATCTCAGTCACACTTACACGAGTCGCTACAGCGATCCGGCCAGCGGTATCCCCCGAGGCGGAATCAACCATTTCGAAGACCGCTTCGAGCCGCTGGGCGAGGGCGGTCCCTGGGTGCTCGGCGAGCGCAGCGTCCGCACCGAAGACGGCAACGACCCTGGCCCCGCCAACACGGTGCACTACCGCTTCACGGATCTCGCTCCCTTGGC
>JBKCTK010000207.1:0-5127 GCA_046319055.1 Synechococcaceae cyanobacterium | reverse complement strand
GGCCAGAGCAGCGCTTCGGCGGCCTGCCGCACCGGCTCCACCTGTTCGGCTTGGGCCACCGCCCACTCCAGAGCCCGCAGCACCCGCGCCGCCAGCTGTGGTGGCCGCAGCCTGGCGCTGCCGGCCGCCCCCAGCCCCGGGAGATCGTCGAGGGCGATCGCGCCGACGGGCACCGGGTTGCAACCGTTGAGGCCCACCCCCAGCCGCGCCCAGCGCAACCGCGAACCGCTGCGGCGCAACCGCGGCAGCAGCCCCGCCAACTTGCGGGCGGGGCGCTGGGGCCGGCAGAGCAGCAGATCGTTGGGCCACTTCAGGGCGACGCGGCCATCCGTACGGCCCTGCAGGAGCGGCTGCAGCTCCCGGGCCAACCCCACCGCCGCCGCCAAGCCCAAGGCCGCAGCCCGGCTCGGGTCCGCGGGCCAGGGCAAGGCGGCGCTCAACCACACGCCGCCGGCCGGCGAACTCCAGGGGCGCCCCTGCTGGCCGCGGCCGCAGCGCTGGCGATCGGCCAACACCGCCAATGGCAGCGGCGGGTCGCCCCCCGCCGCTTGCAGCCGCTCGAGCCAGCGGTCTAGTTCCGTCTCGGTGCTGGCGCACACCGGCAGCCGCCGCAACCGCCAGGCCAGCCTCGGCGCCGCGTCGTCGTCAGCCAACCTGGCCCGTTCCGCCAGCAGCCGGCCCGCGCCGAATCCTGGGCTCACAGGCTGCGCAGCCAGGCGCCGATCCGCTCCGCGCCGGCCTCCAAGCGCTCGACGGGGTGCACCAACGCCAGCCGCTGCCAACCTTCACCCGCCGCGCCGAAGCCATTGCCGGGGGTAAGGCAAACGCCAGTGGCCTCCAGCAAAGCGGCGCAAAAGGTCTCGGCATCAAAGCCACGGGCCTTGGCCTGGGCAGGGGTGGGCAACCAGAGGTAAAGAGCCATCGTGGCGGGGGGGGCCGGCCAACCGGCCCGCTCGAGGGCGGCGGCGAGGCGGTCGCGGCGCTGCCGATAGACGGCGCGCAGCTGCTCGGGCCAGTGGGGATGGCGCAGCAGGGCTTCACAAGCACCGGCCTGCAGCGCCGACGACTGGTTGAAATCCACCACCGCCTTGAGCTGGCGCAAGGCGGCGATCAACCAAGACGCACCGATGGCAAAACCGAGGCGGTAGCCCCCCAGGCACCAGCCCTTGGAGAGCGAGAAGAACTCAATCCCGCAGGCGCGCCAATCGGGATGGCGCAGCAACGCCGGCGCCTCCCCCTCCAGGCTGAGGTCCACATAAGGATTGTCGTGGGCGAGCACGAAGC
The DNA here is from genome assembly GCA_046319055.1 of Synechococcaceae cyanobacterium. GTDB lineage: Bacteria > Cyanobacteriota > Cyanobacteriia > PCC-6307 > Cyanobiaceae > Cyanobium. The sequence continues at coordinate 3,843 of JBKCTK010000207.1, read as the reverse complement.
CATGGCGCAACGCCAGGGCCATCGCCTCCTCCAGCCAAAGCTGCTGGCCGGTGGTGGCGGTGGGGTTGTGGGGGAAGCCCAGCACCATCAAGCGCGTCTCGGCCCAGCGGGCGGCGGGGATGGATGCAAAATCCGGCCTCCAGCCCGCGCTGGCTTCCAGCCGCAAGGGCTCGAGCTCGGCCGAGGCGAGCAGCAGCCCGCCGCGATGGGAGGGATAGCCCGGATCCAACAGCACCGCCCTGTCACCCGGCTCCAGCACCGCCAGGGGCAGGTGGGCCGTTCCCTCCTGGGATCCCACCAGCAGCAACACCTCGGTCTCCGGATCCACCATCACGCCGAAGCGGCCCCGGGCCCAGGTGGCCACCGCCTCGCGAAACGGTCGCGTGCCGGCGTGCAGGCAGTAGGAGGAGCTGGCCGGATCGTGCAGCTGGGCGGCAAGGGCGGCCAGGACAGGCTCGGGGGGGCGCAGATCGGTGGAGCCCAGCGAGAGATCCAGCAGCGGTGGCAGGCTCAGCTCGGGAGCTTCAAGGCGACAAGCCGTGTAGGCGGACTTGCGCCGGTCGTTGCGGGCGAAGACGCCGCTGCCAAGCCTGGAGACCCGCTCAGAGATGGGCATCCAGGAAGGCTTCCAGCTGGAGCTTGGCCATGGCGCCCTCATGGCGCGCGACTTGGTTGCCGTTGCGGAACAAGAGCAGGGTTGGCAAGCCCTGAACACCGCAGGCATCGCGGGTGAGCGGATTGGGATCAGCCTCCAACTTCACCACCAGCAGCCGACCCGCATAGGTCTCGGCCGCCCAGTGCATCAAGGGCGCCATCAGGCGACAGGGGCCGCACCAGGGGGCCCAGACATCCACCAACACAGGGCTAGTGGCCGTCCTAATGGTGGCGTCGAAGTCGGCGTCGCTGAGGTCCAGCACGGCCGGGCTGGTGGAGTCATCAACAGGGCTGGACACGGCACGCTTCAAGGTGGAAGCAGTGTAGGAAGGCCCAGACCATCGCCTGGGGAGCGCGGCTCCAGCAGCGGCCCCAAGGGCTCAGAGCTTGTCGATCGACTGCTTCAGCTGCAGCAGCTCGGCATCCACCTCCGCCGCTTTGGCGGCCTCCAGCTTCGGCAACGGCGCCCCCTCGGCCGGCAGGGCGATGGGCTGGGGGCTGCCTTCGAGCCGGTGCTTCAGGGCCTCCAGCTCGTCTTCCACACCGGTGCCTTGCAGGGCGGTGAACTGGCTCTCGAGATCGGCGCCGGCCAACTCGGCCGCCGCCTGACTGCGGGCCTCCATCGCCAGCACCTTCTCCTCCATCTGGTCGAAGGCGGCCATCGAACTGTTGGTGCCGAGGCTGCCAACAGCGTTCTGCAGTTGCTCCTGGGCCTGGGCCGCCTGGGCTCTGGCTTTGAGCATGTCTTTCTTGGTCTTCGCCTCGGCGATCTTGCCCTCCAGGGCGGTGAGACTGCGCTTGAGGGTATCGACCTGACCTGCCTGGGAGGATAGCTGGGTGTTGAGGGATGTGGCCGTATCGGTATAGGTCTTGCGGCGTGAGAGAGCCTCCCGAGCCAAATCCTCTTCGCCCTTCTTCAGAGCTAATTCGGCCCGTTCGTACCACACTTTGGCCTGGGCCTCGGCCTGCTCGGCCTGATTCTGAAGCCGCTTCTGGCCGGCGATCGCAGTGGCCACCGCTTGGCGCAGCTTCACCAAATCGGCCTGCATGTCCGTGACCGATTGGTCGAGGATCTTGGCCGGATCCTCCGCCTTGCTGACCAGATCGTTGAGGTTGGCGCGCAGCAGGCGGCTGAGCCGATCGAAGAAGCCCATGGAAGGGTGTTGGGGCGAAGCCGACCCTAGACCGCTTCCGCCGCTGCGGCCGTTCGTCGGTCCAGCGGATTGCCGCCCATGGGGCCGCCGGTGAATTGCGGTGGGGCGCCTCGCCAACCCGAGCCCGCGCGGCAGCCCTGGAACCCGCCGCAGGATCGCGGTGGCCCTGGGGATGGGTGCGTAACCCAGGCGAGGAGCGCCTAGCCCAGGGTGCTCTCGAGGTGCACGCGGGGCTGGGTAGGGTCCAACAATGTCCGGTACTCCACCCCCATTCGGCCGCGAGCCGGGGCCGCCGCCGCGGCGTCGACCTGGCGCGGCAGAGGAATCCGCCCAGGGCGCCCCCGCCAGCGAGCCCGCGGTGCCAACCAGCCCCCGGCTTGAGGGGCGTGGCCGGCGGCGGAGCGGGCGATCGATCCAGCCCGGCGGCCCAAGCGCAACCGACCCGCCACCGCCGCGACGGCCATGGGCCCCAGGCCTGCGGATGCGGCGTTTCGGCAACGTGGCGGTGCTGCTGCCGCCTGTCAGGGCCTCAGCGGAGTCGCTGGCGGGCTGCCTCGAAAAGCTACGCCAGGAATGGCGCAGACAGGGGCACGACGCCGCCCTCTGGCAAGCCTGGCCAAACCTCGCGGGCCCCCAGCTGGCGCCCCATTGCCGTCCGATGCAGCTGCACAGCGGTGTGCTTTGCGTTGGAGCTCAGCCGGGACCCTGGTTGCAGGCCTTGCAATACAACCGCCATCAACTGCTGGGGGCCCTGCGGGCCGCCGGCTTCCCCATCCGCGAGCTGCGCTTTCAGCAGTACCACCCGGGCCCCGCCCCGGCGGCCAGCTCCGCCGATGCGGCCACCACCTGGGCTTGCCACCCCAGTCGCATCGATGTCCACGGCCTGGCGGACTGCCCCGAATGCCAGCGGCCAGCGCCGGCTGGGGAGATGGCCCGCTGGGGCCATTGCGGCTTCTGCCGCCGCGCCGAACTGGCGGCTCAGGGACCGCCACCGGCGGCGGAGCCTCCCCCGGACGCTGGAGTCCCTGGCGCGTCCAGCGGGCCGCAGGCGGCATCGAGCCAGGTGCGATAAGCCTGCAGCGGCAGGCTCGCCATCACCCGCGCCTCCGCCTCGCGGTTCCAGCTGGTGGGCCCGTAAAGCCGATCCAGATCGCGGCGGTCCCGGGCGGTTAGGCCCCGATCGAGCACCTCCTTCGGCAGCAGCGGCCTACCCCGCAGACAGACAGCCTGAATGCCATGCCAGCCCTCATGGAGCAACGTCTCCCGCCGGTTGCCGCGCGGGCAAACGACAATGCGCCGCTGCGAGCGCTCGTAGAACCCAAACAGATCCCGTTCCTGACAGCGCGGTGCATCGATCACCACCCTCAGCCCCCGCTGCTCAAACATGGCCACCAGGGAGGGCCAGTCGCCGTCGCCAGCGGCGCGCACTGGCCACGCCAGCGCCCCGCAGAGCCCGGCCGCCAGGGCGACGGCACCCGCCAGAAGCTGGCCGGCGCAGCGCTCCCTTGCAAAACCGTCGACCCTCACGGCTGCGGCTCCCCGGTGGCGGCGGCGAACAGGGCCCGCCAATCGTGCTCCTGGCGGCTGGCCTCCGCCGTGCCCTCCAGGGGGAAGCCCGCCAGGAAGTCCTTATCGGCGGCGGGCTGGTAAGGGCCTTGCTTGAGCTCAAACATCACCGCGTCGGGCGTAAGAGCCACGAGGGAGTGAAAGGTTCCTTCCGCCAGTTCGATGCCCTTGAGCGGGCCGGCGCTATCGAGCCGTTCCCGGCCGATCGGCTGCCCAGCTTCATCAAATAACAACAGGCCGATGGCGCCCTGCAGCACCAGGAAGCACTCGAAGCCAGCCCCGGGACTCTCGCGCCGATGGCGATGGGGTCGCACATAGGTGCCCGGCTGGAGCACGTTCAGAAACCGCTGCACCAGGTCGGGTTCAGCGTGGAGGTTGTGATTCATGCGCCGCCGTGGCGCGGCGCTGGCGGCAGCGGCGCCGGTATCGAAGAGATCCTGATCACGCCGCTGATGACGGGGGTGCTCCA
>JBKCTK010000206.1:0-2867 GCA_046319055.1 Synechococcaceae cyanobacterium | reverse complement strand
GGATGGCCCGCAACCACCCCGCCGCAGGGCGCTGCGGCAAGGGATGACGGGCGGCCTCCTGAAGCACCGCATCCATCTGAGCAAGCCGCAGCTCCTTGACATCCATGACTCAAGAGGAGCGATCAGTCCCTCTGCGTGGCACCAAGTGCAACCTATCACTCCCTAACAGCGAAGGACAATGAGAGCGATAAGTCGCGCCGACGTCGAGAAGCCGGGAGTGATCACTCCCGCTGATTCGGGGCAGTCGGGGCCGGGAAAAGGTTGCTCAGCCCCAGGGAACGACCAGGAACTCCCCCAGAGCCACTCCCCGGTGGGTGCCGTGGATCTTCACCAGTCCAGCCCTGGCGGCCTGCTCCATGCCTGCGCGCTCCTTGCGCACCTGCTCCGCAGAAACCAGCACCCGCACCCAGCCGCCGGTCATGAAGTCTTCATGGCCCGTCTCGATGGACGTACCCGCGACACCGTTGTCGCCCTTGCCAGCCCGCGCCACCGGAAGCCGTGGGCCGAGATCGCGCTGCCAGGTGAGGCCCAGCCAGGACCTCTGACATCTCTTACAGTGGTTTTGGTCCCTTGTTGGGCGGGTTCATGGCATCGACCTCGGCCTTTGTGGCGGCTCTTCAGCAGCAGCTGGAGCAACACCCGCTTGATGAGCCCTCCCAGGCCGCGTTGCTGCAAGCAGTGGCCAACGCCACCATGAACCTCCTGCCTGCTGAGGAGGAGGAGCTGTCAGCGTGGCTCGGCGAGGCACCGGACAATCCGATCCTGCTCGAATTCCAGTCCTTGCAGGACCGCTTTGCGCTGCGTCGCAGGCTGCTGGCTCAGACCATCGGCACTGCTGAGGTGGCGCAGCTTCTCGGCGCACGCAGTCGCCAGACCGCCCATGACCGCATCAAGGCCGGCACCCTGCTGGCGGTCCGTGATCAGGGCCACTGGCGCTTTCCGCTCTGGCAGTTCGATCCCGACGGCCCCGACGGGGTCATCGATCATCTGCCAGAGGTGGTCAAGGCACTGCAGGTCACAGACCTTGCCATGTTGCAGTGGCTGCAGCGTCCCCAGCCGGTGTTCTCAGGAGCGACCCCGATCGAGTGGCTGCGCCGGGGCAACGTGGAGGAGGTGCTGACGGAAGCCCGCCAGGTGGGCCGTGGTCAGGATTGATCCTCCTCCCCCCAACCGGATCACAGACCCGGTTCTTCATCTTCTGCCCCCAGCATCGGACCTGTTGCGCATCTACAGGCCCGGTCGCTACGGCAGCACAGCCTGTGGCTTTCGCCCAGATGGCCCCTTTTCACGCTTTGACCATCACGAGCCTGGTTGTCAGCGCAGCATTCACTACAGCGCACCGACTCTCTCGGCCTGTGTGGTGGAGGTGTTCGGTGACACCGGTCTTGTCGACACCCATGGCTGCCGCCTCGCCCTGATCCGGACGTGCCGCGCTCTCCAGCTTCTGGATCTACGGGGCAGCGGAGCCATGCGAGCCGGCAGTGTGGCGGCCCTGAGCGCCATCGCTGATCGCGACCTGTCGCAGGCATGGTCGCGGCACTTCTACACCTCCCATGCCATCGATGGACTCCTCTACAGCAACGCCCACAACGGCGAGTCGGAGATCGCTCTCTACGACCGGGCCGATGGAGCCATCAGCTGCATCCGCGATCTGGCTCTGGATGCCCCGGTGCTCCGTAGCCGCCTCCTGCAGATCTGCCGCGACCACGCCCTGGTGATGGCCTGAGCAGGAGGCAATCAGGCGCCATTATTCAAGGCTCGGGCTTTTTCCTTGAATAAGGTCAGGGCGTATTGAGGGTTCAGACCGGAAAGCCGGTCCTTCACCAGGGTGCCCCCCTCTGGTTCAGGTCGAGGGTAACGACCGTTGAGCACCTCGAGGCGATGGTATGTCCCGGCAGCCGGCAGCACAGGCTGGATGGCGTTGGCAAGTGGATCAACCGCAAAGCCGGACTAACGTGCCGTAGGTATGGCTATGCGTTGCCGCTCGCCATGGCTCAGGTCTCCTACCGCGTCACCCCCGCCCGGATCGGCAACTCCTCAGGCCTGAGGTTGCCAGCGGCTTTCTACCGGGACCACCCCCAGTTCGCCGGGGCTGCCGGCCAGGTGGAGGTCCTCAGTGACAACACCCTGTTGCTGCGCCTGGAGTCGCCGGAGCCGCAGAACACCGATACCGAAGAGGACAGCCTGATGATGGGGCTGTTCCTCGACTTCCTCAGCCGCCAGGCGCTCAGCTCCGACCAGGGGCCCGTGCTCTACACCGAGGCGATGGCCGCTGAGGATGACGACCTGCTCGCCGGGGTCTCCGTTGATGCCGGCCAGGAGGCCCCAGGGGCATGAGCCCGCCGCTGGTGCGACACGGCTGGGAGATCGCCTTCCAGCCCCAGCTGTTTGCGCTGCAGGTCGCCGAGCTCAAGGCTGAGGTGAAACGCCTCAGACAGGAGCTGGATCCCCAGGCCTTTGTTCAGCATCCCCAGGTGAAGCTGCTGGCGGCAGTGATGGAGGGGATCAAGGAACGGATCCCCGCCGACAACGACTGCTATGCCGTCTTTTCGAGGATGGTCCAGCGCGGCGACCTCCCGGAAGACTGGGAGAGCCTGCGGCGTGAGCTTGACGCCGGCTGATCTGGGGACGGAGACCAACCCCTGCCTCAGCGGATGGCTCCCAAAACGGGTGCCGCGCCCTGCTCCTGCAGCGGGCTCAGCGGCAGGCAGAGCGGCAGAGCCTGCTTCGCAGCGACGTGCAGCAGCAACAGCAGGATGCCGATCTGGATGGCCAGGAGCACAAGGAGCAGCCGCTTCAGGCGGCGGATCGCACTGAGTGCAGCGACCTGGGGGGAGCGCGGCCGGCTGCGGGGAAATGCCGGCAGG
>JBKCTK010000205.1:0-6332 GCA_046319055.1 Synechococcaceae cyanobacterium | reverse complement strand
GGCCCGGAGCCTGGCTCGGTTGGATTCGGTGGGATCAAGGAGGACTCGGGCGGAAAGCAGAGCGCATCGATCTTGGCGAGCCATTGCCTGCCCCTGGCGTTCTCTTGCCTCAGCTGCTCGGTTTCTTTCTTGATCCGCTCGCTGTCGTTCCTCACTTGCAAGATTTCGTTCTCGAGCTGCTTCATCCGCCATTCGTGCTGCATCTTTCGCTGCTCGCTGACTATCTTGCCATGCTCGCTCAGCATCTTGCGCCGCTCGTAATCGGGATCGCGACGCCAATTCAGCATCGACAAAAACTGTCGCCACCGAGGCAGCGATGAGAGGGATTCCCCATTGCTGCGGGATGGGGAGGTTGCGTCCAGCGATGGAGAGGTGGTCATAGGAGGAGAAGAGGGCGATCAGGCCGAGGGCAAGGCCACCGATGGCCTGGGCGACACCGAGCAGGTCAAGTCCGAGGGGGCCGAGGCTGAGCCGGCCGGGGCCAGCCCCAGGGAGCAGAAGATTTGATGATTCTGTCGCAAGCGGTCGCGGTTCGCTTTCAGCGGGCGGACCGGCAGGCGGCGGAGCGGGGGAGGGCACAGGGGGCAGGCGGCAACCGGGGGCGGGCGAGGCCCCTGCGTACAAATGCCACCATCGGGCTCAATTCGTCACAGGCCCCTGTTGCTCAGGGATATTCAGGGACTTGAGCCGTCTCCGCCGTCTTCAGGAGGCGGCTGGATGCTCAGCCCTGAGGAAGGCCCGGAGCCGGGCTCGGCCTGGCTCGCGGAGGCGCTGGCCAACAGTGATGCCGCCTGGAGGGATCTGGCAAGCCAGCCAAACGATGGCCATTGGCAGTACCAGCCCGTCAGCGCCTACCGCTTTGGACATTCCCTCGGAGGCCTGCTGAGCCTGAGCATGCCTTCCCTGATCGACGGCCTGGCCGCACCGGCCAAGCTGCAGCCCCAACAACTTCTGGTGGCCGATCCCGCCACCCGCACGGAAAAGGATTGCAGTAGGAGATTGGAGCCTGAATGGCTCAGCTGCTCCTATCCTCAGTCGTCGAGGTCTTGATCGCCAAAGCCCCGCTGGTAGTGATCGCGCAGTTCATCGGGATAGCCCCAGCCGATATGCGCCGCGGAGTTCAGGATGGCCGCCAGCCGCCGCCGAAATGGCTCTCTGGCGTTCTTGGGCAGGCTGAGAAGCTGATCGACAGCGCGGCCATACATCAAGATCAAGGCATCATAAAAAGGGCCATCAATATCGCCGTAATCGAGGGTGCAGTCGTTGCCTTGCTCTACGAAATACACCATCAACTCCACCTCTCCCTGCGGATCAGCAGCGGCCTTTTTGTAATCACTGACGGCCTTTTTTGCCTTGGCGATTTGGATTGGCTTATTTTTTTGCACATCAGGATAGAGGCTGTCGCTGATGATCTTCTTGTAATGCTGAAAGGGATCAGCTGAAGCAGCGCAGCGCGCATCAAGAAAGGCCTGATTCTCTTTGGAGAGACGATAGAGATCACCGACTAGGCTCAGGAGCTCTTTCGCCTCGAGAGCCGCGAGTTTGGCTTTGACGCTTGACCAGGTCATCGGCGAATGGGAATCGCCCCACAAGCCTGCCATGGTGCCGACGCGCGCTGGGTTCGTGGATCCATGCCCCGCCGCCGTGGTGTTGCTGCGCTGGGTGGAGGGCCAGGCGCAGCCTGGTGTGAGGCTGGGGGCAGACTGATCCGCACGCATGTAGCACAGACCACAGCCGCTCGGGCTGAAGCCTGCCAGCGAGAGGGGCCATGGGCAGGGGCTATGGCGATCCCTATAACTCCCAACTGACCCACGACACCAATCTCATGAATGCCCCTCGCCAAGCGGAAATTTAATTAGTGGAATTGCCTCTAGTGGCATAGGCATGAAGGACACACTCTCGGTCACCGGGGTTGTGAGTTGGCCATTTTTCAGGCTTTGCAGCGGCCGTTTCGCCGCCATCCGTAGGTGAGGACGATTCAGGATTGCTTGCATTAAGATGTTGCATCCATTGGCGCAGTTCGTGGAGTTTGCCATGAACTTCTGTGTGATGGTTGCATTGTGCAATATGGGTGTAGATGCAGGTGCAAAGCCAGACCAAATCCCTGGTCAGGTAACTAGGTAGGCTTGGAGCTGCTTTTGAGGCGTCCTCAAGGGTGGCATTTTTCTGGCGGGACTCGGCTTGCCAAGCTTCTCGAATCTTGCGTGGTATCCCCTTGCTATTGCTCCTCCAGCGCTGCTTGTATTTAGCTGGAAGAGTGCCTTTGTTTCCAGAGTCTTTGCTACCGCAGTAATTCGCTAGGCGACGCTCGCAGAGATAAGTCGCTATTCCGCGTAGTTTACATCGCTCATCACTGTCGCCTTGAAGGCGGCAGTATCTTTCATAGGCCAATCCCTCGACAATGTCATCAGATACACTTCCACCATTGCATTCCTCAGCGTCGCCCCTTACCTGTTGCTTGACGTAGTGTACCGGAATCAAGTTCTCAATCTCTTTGCATGGCAGAATGATAAACCGGTCACGGAGCTGGGCTGAAAACTCTTCGGCTCGTTTACCTTGACGTTTTTCAGAAATATCACCATCGGCAATCACAATGGCGTGGCCGCAAAGACTGCCGACAGCCGTGGATGGTTGTTGGGCTTGTTGCTTGGCGTCATCACCTGCATCCGCATCTTCTGTCGTGAAGATCAAATGGGTGAGATTCGCACCACTGTATTCCACAAACGCATAGTGGTTATCTTCCTTGTACGCGCTCAGCTGGGTGGCGGTGGCTTTCCAGTCTTCGCCGCCCCAGTGCTTGAGATAATGGAGGAAGGCTTCCATGTAGGCCCTGAGGTAGGCCACATCGCTGATGCCTTCCACCCAGATCGTGGCGTTGGCCAGGAAGGTGGCGGACGGCCGCACCCCGAGCTGGTTTAGGAGGTCGCGGTCTTGGCGTTTGGCCTGGCGGATCCGAAATTTTGCTTTGGTTGGGGCGGGCTGTTGCTCTAAATCCTCTGACCTACTGGCGTTGTTGGGGTTGCTGGTGGTGGGGCTGCTGTTGCCACTGATTTCCGAGAAGCTCAGCACGCTCACCAGATCGGGATCATCCACCAGATCCAGTCAATGGTTGGAGTGGGTGGTGAGAAAAAACTGGTGCCCCATGCTGCGGTGATAGTGCTTCAGCACCTCCAGGAAGGTGCGCTGCAGCGAGGGATGCATGCACAGATCCGGCTCCTCCAGAAAGAACAAACAGCCTCGCCGCGTTTCGGTCACGATCGGATAGGTGCAGATGATCAGGCTCTGCATGCCGTCGCCGAGCTCGTGGATGGGGTAGTCGGCCCTGTCGCCGATCTTGATGTAAACGACATCATTCATGCCTCCGTTGCCGTGTTTCTTGAGGGCCGGCACAAGCAACACTGGCTGGCCCGCAAAGAAGTGATCGGAGAGAAACTGTTGATAGGCGATGATGCTCTGCCGTTTCTCCTGTTCAGGCGAGAGCATCCGGTCTTGCAGATCGGCATAGAGGCCCAGCCCCGTGAAGATGTGGAGTTGTTCGTGCTTGAGGTAGTGGCCATCTTGCGATGATGGGGCCTGAATATCCTCAAAGTAATCAATGATGGTTCGCGACAAGAAGATATCCCGCATTGTTCCTGGATTGTTGTCTCCGCTGGCTGTCGGCCAACTAGGTGGACGCATTCCTCTTAACATAGGGATATAACGTCGAGTGATAGACTGATGCTTATGGATATAAGGAGTCTCATCCTTTAAGGCTTGAAACTCTCTTTCGATGCCTTCGATCTTATCTGCCCAAGTTTTCCTATTTTCGTTCTGTGGTGTCCTAAGCGTGCGGAGCTCAGGAATACGTTGCTCAAGATAATCAAAGTCACCGATACTGTGCCAGCTTCCCCCTAGTGTTCGTCTTGATGTTTGCTCAGCTTTGGGGTTGATGTGCCTCATGACCCTGCGGGATAAGTCGCTTAGTCGTCCAGCGGTTCCATTCCCGCCGCCGCCTTTGATATATTTAAAAGTCAAGCTTCTGAAGGCCTCCCGCATCAGCCGCGACTTCCCTGAGTTATTCGCCCCCACAAAGATCGTGATCGGCCCCAGGCCCTCCAGCAGCAACTCTGGCGGTGATCCGGCTGGGGCTGTTTCGCCATTCGGCTGGGGATCACCTGGCCCGAGGGTGGGTTCCAGCTCATAGTGCTCCGCCACCTCGCCCTCAAGGCAGAGGCCGCTGAACCAGGGTATCGGCACTTCGTTATGGGTCAAGGTGGATCTCAGGCATCAGCGATACCTCCAGTCTGCCACGCTGGCTGCAGACCAGCAGCCGCTTGGGCTGCAACCTGCCAGCGAGACCCATGATCGGCAAAGGCTGTGGCCAATCCTTCGAGCTCCAAGCCAGGCGCAACAAAGATCGACTCGATCCCACGGCGTTGATCCCACAACTTGACGACTATGGCAGGTGAATAGGTTGCTCCTGAACAAAAAATTCGAGGCGCCTACGGCGCCTTCCCGCATACAGCCAGAGGGCCACGATCCCGAGGCGGAGGCCATCGCCACCAAAACCCACAGCCAAAATCCTAAGGGTAAAGAATTAAAGAGTTTAAGGGTAAAGAACTAATCCTGGGGGAGGCAACAAACGCGGAACCCAACATGAGGGCTGCGGTTGCCCGGATGGCGGTTGATGCGGTAGGCCGAGCGGCAGTACCCGGGGACGTGGCCCCAAGACCCACCGCGCAGCAGCCTATGTCGATTCTCATCAGTCTTTTCGTCTATCCAGGGTCGCCCATCATCGGGAGCTCCCTTGTAAGTGCCATGCCACTGATCAGCGCACCATTCCCATACATTGCCATGCATGTCATGCAGGCCCCATGGATTAGCAGGAAAGTGGGCCACAGGGGTGGTCTGCTGCCTATACTCTCCCTTGGGGCCGTTCGCATAGGTACTATTTCCATCATAATTCGCCAGATCGGTACTTAGGGTATCGCCGTAATGAAAGGGCGCGTTGGTGCCTGCCCGGCAGGCATATTCCCATTGGGCTTCACTGGGCAAGCTGTACCGACGGCCCGTGCGCTGACTGAGGCGGTGGCAAAACTCCATGGCGTCTTCCCAGCTGACACGCTCCACGGGCCGCTGGTCCGCTGAAGTTTCTCCCTTCAGCAACCGAAACACTCCATAGATTTCATGCCGTTCATCAGCCGCATCCTTGGATTGAAACCGTGCGGGGTTGGTCCGCAGCTGACGGCCCCAGCGCTCGCCCTCCCTTGGCGTCCAACCCGCCACCTCTCGCCACTGCGCTTGGGTGATCGGCGTTTGCCCCATCAGGAAAGCCTCCAGCCTCACCACATGCTGGGGTCCTTCATCAGCGCCGCGTGCGGATTCATGGCTGGGGGAACCCATCAAAAAGCTGCCGGCTGGAATTTCGATCAACCGCAGGCTCACCCCATTCCCCAGCGGCTCCTCAGCGCTCATCACCCTCAGCTCTCGCCGCTCAACGCGCCATTGGTTACCCGCGAGCCGCAGCTGGGCGGTGGTCACGGTCAACGGCCGCCGGATCAGCTCGGCGGGGGGCATCGCCGCTGCAGGCTCGCTTGCCGCTGGGGCGGGCACTGGCGCGGGCACTGGCGCGGGACGCGCTGAGGCCCGCAGAACCGCGGCGCCTTGGCTGTCGGTGATCTTGCTGCGAGCGGTGGCGAGCGGCGCCAAGGGTGACCAGGCCGCTAGCGAAGACAGCAGCGCAGCGGGCAGCCGCGGGAGGCTCAGGCTGGGCCAGGGGGAGGAATCCTTTTGTGCAGAGGGTGAGGCGCCTGTGGTCGTAGCGGCAGAGGCCGTGCCAGCACTTGTGGCAGCAGCAGCACTTGTGGCTGCGGCGCCCTGAACTGGCGCCTTCGCAGCCGCAACGCCCCAGGGCGGAAGCTGCTGCCTCCGCCACGAGCCCACGCCCACCCCGCCCAGCAGCCCCAGCGCGCCCAGGCCAGCGGCCGGCAGCCACAAGGGCCGCAAACCATCGGCCCAACCATCGGCCCAACCATCGGAAGCCGGCGAAGCCGGCAACCCGGTGAAATGGCGGCAGGTGGCGCGGGCGGTGTTCAGCCAGGGCAAGTCGTTGAGGCTGGGGTGGTTGGCCAACCGGGCGCAGGCGATCGGCAGGGTGCGTTGCCAGGGTTGGGGGGCGGCCCGCCCCCCCCCCCCCCCCCGCCCAGCGCAGGGGCCACCCCCCCCCCCCCCAACCCACCGGCCTTTACCAACCAGGCCCCAAAACCAACCCCAAAACAACCGCAACCCGGCTACCCCCCCAACCCGGTGAAATGGCGGCAGGTGGCGCGGGCGGTGTTCAGCCAGGGCAAATC
>JBKCTK010000204.1:0-3527 GCA_046319055.1 Synechococcaceae cyanobacterium | reverse complement strand
GGGTAGGCCAGCGGTTCGACGGCGCCAGCTGGCTGGTGCCACCCCTGGCCGTAGGACGGCTGTATCGCCAGGACCCCGCCGCCGCCGTGGAGCTGGCGGAGCGCTATGGGCGCTGCACCGGCCGCGAAGCCCGTGGGCTGGGTCTGAACTGGGTGCTGGGGCCGGTCTGCGATGTCAACAACAACCCCGCCAACCCGGTGATCAACGTGCGGGCCTGGGGTGAGGATCCCGCCACCGCCGGCGCGCTGGCGGCCGCCTTCAGCCGGGGCGCCCAGTCGCAAGGGGTGCTGTGCTGCGCCAAGCACTTCCCCGGCCATGGCGACACCGCCAGCGACTCCCACCTGGAGCTGCCCCTGCTGCCCCATGACCGGGAGCGGCTGGAGGCGATCGAGCTGCCTCCCTTCCGGGCGGCGATCGCCGCCGGCGTGGCCTCGGTGATGACCGCCCATGTGCAGCTGCCCGCCCTCGATCCGGAGCGTCCCGCCACCCTCTCTGCGGCGGTGCTGAGCGACCTGCTGCGGCGCGACCTGGGCTTCAACGGCCTGGTGGTGACCGATGCCTTGGTGATGGCGGCGATCGCCGATCGCTACGGCGCCGGGGAGGCGGCGGTGCTGGCCTTGGAGGCGGGCGCCGACCTGGTGCTGATGCCGGCTGACGCCGACGCGGCCCTGGCGGCGATCGAGGCCGCCGTGTTGGCTGGGCGTCTGAGCCTGGAGCGCCTGGAGGCCAGCCTGCGGCGGCGGCAGACCGCCCTGAACCGCTGCGATGACGCCGGCCTCACCATCGCTGCTCGCTGTCGGGATGGCGAGGGGCCCACCACCGCGACGCACCAACGGGGCAGCGGCAGCCCCAGCGAGGGCCACCGCCCCCTGGAGACCGCGCCGCTGGCAGCCCTTGGCGATGGCCCCTGCCCGGAGGATCGGGCCCTCGCCCTGGAGCTGCTGGAGCGCAGCCTGGAGTGGCAGGGCGGGCGGTTGGGGCCTGCCGTCGGCGGTGGCGGCATCAACCTGCTGCGGCTGGACACGCTGCTGGGCACCCCCGTGCTGCCGGCCTCCGCCCCGGCCTTGACCCTGCCGCAGATCCACGGCTATGCGCCGCTGCTGCTGGAGGCCCGCTGCCCCTCCCCCTGGCGTCGCCGCGACGGGGCCCTCGATCCCGAGCAACCGCTGGCGTTGGAACGGCTCGGCCCTGGGCCGGTGCTGCTGCAGCTGTTCGTGCGCGGCAACCCCTTTCGCGGCAGCGCCGATGGGGTGGAGCCCTGGCCCGCCGTGATCCACCAGCTGCAGGCGGCCGAGCGGCTGGCGGGGCTGGCGGTCTACGGCAGCCCTTATCTGTGGGAGAGCCTGCGGCCGCTGCTGAGGCCCGGGGTCGCCGCCGCCTGGAGCCCCGGCCAGATGCCCCTGGCCCAGACGGTGCTATTGCGGCAGCTGGGCCTGGATCCCGCCGCGGCCAACGGCGGCTTCACCGACTAAACGATTTAAGGGAGGGAAGCGATGCTCAGCCTGTCGATGCTGGTGCGGGATGAGGCGGAGCGGCTGGCGGCTTGTCTGGTGTCGGTGGCCGACTTCGTCGACGAGATGGTGATCGTGGACACGGGATCCCGGGATGACAGCGTCGCCGTGGCTGAATCCTGCGGCGCCACGGTGCACCAGCTGCCCTGGCCGGGTGATTTCGCGCCGGCCCGCAACCAGGCCCTGTCCCTCTGCCGCGGCGACTGGGTGCTGGTGCTGGACGCCGACGAGCGGCTGCTGCCGGGGCCGCGCCAGGAGCTGCGACGGCGGATGGCCGAGCCGGATCTGCTGCTCATCACCCTGTTGCGCCAGGAGCTGGGGGCCCGCCAATCGCCCTATTCGTCCGTCAGCCGGCTGTTCCGGCGTCACCCGGCCCTGGTCTGGAGCGGGGCATATCACGCCAGCGTCGACGACAGCGCGGCGGCCCTCTGCCAGCGGGAGCCCAACTGGCGGCTGGGGCATTGCGCCACGCCGGCCCTCACCCATGAGGGCTACCGGCCGGAGCTGCTGGCCAGCCGCGACAAGGCGCGGCGCCTGCGCCAGGCGATGGAGGCCGAGCTGGCGGAGCGGCCCGGCGACCCCTACGTGTGCGCCAAACTCGGGGCCCTGGATGTGGCGGAAGGCCAGCGCCAACGCGGTCTGCGGTTGTTGGAGCAGGGCCTGCGGCAGTGTCCGAGGGAGGCGATCGCGGAACGGTTCGAGCTGCTGCTGCACCTGGGGATCGCCCACGCCGAAACCGATCCGAACCACGCCATCGCCTGGTATCAGCAGGCGGCGGCCCTGCCCCTCGACCCCCGCCTCACCCTGGCGGCCCGGCTGAACCTGGCGGGCCTGCTGCTGGAAAGCGGCGCTGGCGACGCGGCCCGCGCCCACGCCCTCGCCGTGACCGCCGCGGCGCCGGAGCTGGCCCTGGGTTGGTACAACCTGGGCCTGATCGAGCGGCGCAACGGGCGGCTGGCGGACGCGATCGCGGCATACCGAGAGGCGCTGCGGTGCGATCCGCACCATGCCGAAAGCCATCAAAACCTGGCGGTGGCGTCGCTGCTGGTGGGCGACATCCAAGGCGCCAGGGCCGGATTTCGCGCCGCGATCCTGGCGCTGCAAGACCGGGGCGACACGGCGGCGGCGGCGGCCCTGCGGGAGAGTGCCGCAGCGTTGGTGAAACTCGACGGTTGATCGACCCCTCCCAGCCCCGCGACCAGCCACCGCCGAACAGCCACCCGCTGGAGGCGCCCGGGGCTTCCCTGTCGGCGGGCGCTGGGCGGCAGCGCCCAGGGCCAGCGGAGCCCCAGCCCCTGGCCTCTGCCGCGACCAACGCCCCCCCCAGCCCCCTGGCGGGTCGGCTGATCGCCGTGACCAGGGCGGAGCAGCAGCTGGGCGAGGCGCGGCGATTGTTCACCCAGGCCGGCGCCCAGGTGCTGGATCTACCGGCCCTGGTGGTCACCCCCCCCGATGATTGGGGGCCCCTGGATGACGCCCTGGCGGAACTGGAGACCTTCCACTGGATCGTGTTCTCCAGCGCCAATGGGGTGGAGGCGGTGGAGCAGCGCTTGCGACGGCTGGGCGGCGGCCTGGCGCGACGACCGACCGGCGTGCGGCTGGCGGCCGTGGGCCGGCGCACCGCCAAGGTGCTGGAAGAGCTGGGGGCGGCGGCCGATTTCGTGCCGCCGGAGTTCGTGGCCGACAGCCTGATCGAGCACTTCCCGGTATCGGGCTGGGGCCTGCGGTTGCTGCTGCCGCGGGTGCAGAGCGGCGGCCGCACCCTGCTGGCGGAGGCCTTCGCCGCCGCGGGGGGGCGGGTGGCGGAGGTGGCGGCCTACGAGACCCGCTGCCCGCAAGGCTTGCCCAGCGCGGCCCTGCTGGCCTTCGAACGGCGCCAGATCGCGGCGATCACCTTCAGCAGCGGCAAGACGGTGACCCATACCTGCCAGCTGCTGGAGCGCAGCTTCGGCGAGGGTTGGCGACAGCGCCTCGATGGGGTGCCGCTGGTGTCGATCGGACCGCAGACCAGCCGCC
>JBKCTK010000203.1:0-3947 GCA_046319055.1 Synechococcaceae cyanobacterium | reverse complement strand
AGGTGACCCTGGAGGTGGGCGCCAGCCTGATCGGCGCGGGGCTAGGGGAACCGTTGGGTCGCTGGCTGGGCGGTGGTCTGGCCGGCCCGGCGGGCGCGGCGGCGGGCTCGTTTCTCGGGCTGGTGCTGGGGGCGGTGCTGGCCACCGAGAGCCTCGGTTGGGCCCAGCGGTCCGGGGAGCGCAAGGGGGGCTTCAGCCAGGCGAGCCGCCGGGTGGAGGGCCGGGTCGGCGCCCGGCTGGCGGGACGGCTGGGGGAGGAGGCGGGAGCGCTGGCGGGGTTGCGGCTGGGGGGCCTGCTGGCGGGCCCGGTGGGGGCCAGCGCCGGCGCCCTGGTCGGCACGCTGGTGGTGGGGCAGCTGGGGGAGGACGCGGCCTTGCACCACACCGAGAGGTGGCGCCAGCCGCTGCACTGGCTGCGCCAGACCGGCCGCACCGCCGCCGGCGAGGCCGCCAGCCAGAACCTGTTCGGCATGCTGGGGGGAGCCCTGCTCCAGGCGCCGGGCCGGCGCGCCGGTGAACGGCTGGGGCTCTATCTCGGCCGCCGCATCGACTGGCAACAGCTACGGCCGTTGGCGAACCTGACCCCAGCGACCACGGCAATCAGGGCGGTGGCCCCGTAAGACCGGACCAGTGACCACCCAGCCGCGGCGGAGCTGCTGATGCGTGGTGAATCCGTGGGTTGGGATCGCTGGAGGCAGGCATGACAGGTGCCTGCGCCGTGGTTGCTGCGGGGCTGGGGTGGGAGAGGCCTCTACGGCGGCGCCTCCGGTCCTGCGCTGCGCTGCCTTACTCCACCAGGATCTCCTGGGGTTCGGCATCCACCGGTGGGGAGGGAACAACGCCCAACAGGCGGTAGAGGTCATCCCGCCACTGGAACAACGGCTCGAAGTGGGGTTGGTCGGCGATGCCAGGCACGCCGCGGCAGGCCAACTCAGGGCCGGCCGCCGCCGGGAAGCGCAATGGGTAGAGCTGGGCCGCCACCGCCAGGTCGGCCAGGGAGGGCTGGTCACCCACCAGCCAGGGCCGCGCCTGCAGCAGCTGGGTGAGCTGCTCCAACGACGCCTGCAATGCGGTGCCCTCCAACGGCAGCAATTGGCCGAGGCGCCCGAGCAGGCCCGAGGGGAGGGAGCCGGCCAGCTGACGCAGGGGGGTGGGGGTGCTGTCGGGCAGCAACGCCGCGCGCAGATCGGCATCGCCCAGGGCCGCCTGAAGGAAGGCCAAACGGGCCTCCGCAGCCAGGGTGGTATCGGCCCAATCCTCCAACAACCGCACCTGAGCACGGGCGGCGGGGTCGGCCGGCAGCAGGGGCGGTTGGGGCTGCAGGCGCTCCAAATACAAGGCGATGGCGGTGGAGTCAGCGATCCACTGGCTGCCGTCCTGCAGCACCGGCACCTGGCGCTGGCCGGATTGGCGCAACAGCTCCATCTGGCCCAAACCCGGCAGCACCTCGACAACGCTGTAGCTGATGCCCTTCAGCGCCAACAGCAACCGCGCCTTTTCGCAGAAGGCGGAATGGCGGAACTGGTGAAGCTTCATAGGGGCGGAACGCCGCGGCAGCTGTGGCACGAACGCTAGGGGATTGGCCCGGGTGATGCGCCCGACCGCCGGTCGCGCCAGCCCGGGATCGTGATCGAGGTGCTGGGCAGGGAGCTGGGGCGGCCTGCCATCGGCGTCGATCAGCACCGCCAGGGGGTCGCTCTCAGGCAGGCCATGGGCACGCGGCCCTGCCGGGACCTATGTCGTTCCCCAGTGTTCACTCTCTGATCAGGGCATTCAGTCCGGGGTGCACCAACTAAAGGGAAGGAGCCTCTATGCAGCTTTGAGGCAGCCTGCGCTGAACGGTGAGCGCGGACCGATGCGCCACAAGCTCCCAGGAGGCTGATGGCGCAGGCCTGTCGGCCCGACCTGTCAGCTGCATGACATGAAGCATTCACCTGAAGAACAGGGAACTGCTCACGAATCGACAAATATCTGATGATCAAGTCACAACCCATGAAAACAAGAAGTGACAATCTTTTCTCACGCGACGGAACACGTCGCTGATCCTTCAACAGCCCAACCACAACACCACCCATGACTGCTTTATCCAGTTTTGAAGTATTGTCCCAGTCACTTATTCCAGATGCGGGAACCACAATCCCCTATGTGGTACAAGCCTACTTCGTGCAAGTCTCCTTTCCGAATGGAGGGACAACTGATCCTGTGACGTTTGACCTGACTTTTGAAGAGACCACTAACTTCACACAGGGCGTGGGCACAAGCGGCATCCTGGCGCAATACATCAATGAAGAGGGCCAAGTTATTGAGTATACTTCTTCATTCGAGAGCGACTCGAAATTTGGCTTTCTAAACCAGCAGATCTCTCCCGGACAGACGAAGATTTACAGCGTAACCGTTGCCCCTCCCTCGGCAGCCAATGCTGCTGTGCCTCAATCGGGCACGGGCTGGCGCGGTGTTGCAGTCCTGAATCCCAGCACGGCAGGTCTGCTTGTCGCCAGCCCGACGGCAAGACAGATTTACTTCACTGGCAATCTCCAAGAGATCACAGACTCTGTCGTCTACGCCGTTCCAACTGTCTCCGGCGGAACGCTGATCTGACGTCACGTCTGCAGCGTTGATTCCCTGGCCAGCATCGCCCGGAGTTCCGTGGCGACTGGCCAGGTTTCCCGATGCGGAATAGCGGCCATGACCACGCGCTAGCCCATCCAGCTGACGCCTGGATTGCGATGCGAGCCTCAGCCCTCCCCCATCTCCCACCATGACCAACGATTGCCTGCCAACCCCAGCTCCACACGACTGGGAAGAGCTGACGGATGAAAGAGATGGCTGTCGCATGTTTCAACGGGGCCGCCATCACGACGGCACCTTCATCCGGGTGTATGTGCCGAAGCAAGCCGAAGACCCTAGCCAGCCCCTGCGGGCGATTCTCTACTTGCACGGCTTCGCCCTCTGTGTTCCGTCGTTCTACGACGCGCACATGCGGCAGTTAGCTGGGCAAGGCTGGATTGTGTTCTATCCCGATTTCCAGCGCAGCACCTATAAGGAGGAGCCGCTGTCCAGCGCCGCCCAACTAAGCGGGGCAGCCCGGTCAGCCCCGTCCGCCAGGACGCCCACCGCCTGGGGACGCACGACCTTCAAGCTGCTACGGCGCAAACGGGAGGAAATGCTGCGGTTGGAGGATCTACCCGATGAGCTGACGGGGCTGCAGCGCGGGACGCTGGGGCCTGTAAACGTCAGCCTGCCCGCGTTGCGGGTGCGAGATCTGCGCCGGGTGCTGCTCCCCTGGCTGCTGATTCGCTTGGTGTTCACGGTGATCGGCTGGTTTCGTCGCAACTACGCCCGCAACCTCGGAGAGTTGATCGGCACGGTGCTGTTGAGCCTGGCTTACGCGCCAAAGGATTGGCTCCACAACGCGGTGACACTGGCGGAGAGCGCCTGGAACGACCTGGAACGCGACCCCCGCTACGCCCACTGGGCAAGCAGCCCAGTGGCGGTGTATGGCTTCGGCCATTCCCTCGGCGGGCTGCTGACCCTCAGCCTGCCGTCCTTGGACTCCACAACATCGGCCAGCCGCTTTGCGCCACGGGTGATCGTCGCCTCCGATCCCGCCACCAGCACGGAAATGGGCATCCCGGGATTCGTGATCAATCTGCTCAAACTATTCAACGCGCCATTCACCGCGAAACCGCTGCGGATTCAAGACACCGGCCCCCACATCGACAAACCCGTGGCCATCCTGCACGGGCTTGATGACACCATCGTGCGACCGCAACTCTGGGCGGAGCAAGGGGGTGGAGGGGCTTTTGCGTCTATTGGCGGCTCGTCGAAGGCGCTTTATTTCGCCAGCTCCAACCCCAATCGCGATCTGGTGGCCTTCCACAACCAGGCCGTCACCTCCACCAAGACCTTCGACGACGACCTGTTCAAGTCGTTTGGCGGGGTAAAGC
>JBKCTK010000202.1:0-5218 GCA_046319055.1 Synechococcaceae cyanobacterium | reverse complement strand
CTCCCAAGCTGATCACCCGCTCCAGAGCTGGCGCTCCTGGGGGCTGGAGGCGCTGCCAGCCCCGCGCCTCAATGTCGCTGAGCCCCTCCAGGAGCGCCTGCAGAAACAGGGTATCGCTGCAGGGCCTCGGTCCCAGAATCGGTTCGAGCGTGGGATCGTCGTCCGGGAAGCGCTCGCCGCGGCGGGGCAGGGGCCGCAGCTTGAGACCCGTAGGGCGGTCAGGGTCGATCTGGCGGCTGAGCTCGGCTAGCTGGTCATCGCTAAAAAATTGCCGCAGCACCCCTGCGCCGCTGTTGGAGGCGCCGCCCACCAACCAGCGGCCATCGAGGCGGTGGTTGCTCAGCCCAGGACCGTCCAGTGGATTCGGAAGGAACCGCTTCAGCACAAGCGTTGTGCCGAGCACGGCGATGCCGTCCGCGGGGCCGGGATCGGCCGCCAGCACCGCCGCGTTGGCATCGGTGCTGCCTGCCACCACCTGGCAGCTGACGGGTAGGTTCAGGCGCTGGGCCGCCTCTGGAGCAAGGCGGCCGAGGCGTTGACCACTGGGGCGGATCAGCGGTAATGCGTGGCTCCAGGGCTGCTGAGCGATCACTCCAGACCAGCGCTGCTGGCGTGGATCCCAGCCCAGTCGCAGATTGTTGCCTTCCTCTCCCCAGCGCCAGTCCCCCAGCAACCAACCCATCAGCCAATCGGCCTGGTGGCGCAGCAGCCAGCGACGCCCCGTCGCTTCGGCCTCCGCGAGGGCCAGCAGCCTCAAGGCCCGCGCCAAGCTGCCGGAGGGGCTGGCGGCTGGTCCGGAGTCGGTCAGCTGTCGGCAGGCTTCCGAATGCTCCTCGCAGGCCTGGTGATAGGGCAAGGCCCTGGCTAATGGGCCCGGCAGCAGGCTGCCCTCGGGCCCACAGAGCAACAGGGTGCCGGAGGTGCCATCGAGGGCGATGGCAGCGATGCGCTGGCGGATGGACGGCTGGAGACCAGCCACCAACGCAATCAACCCGTGGAGCCAGGACAGGGGATCTTCAAATGGACCCGGGTAAGCAGCGGAGCGCTCCTCCAGCGGCGTCCCCGGCCCAGGGCTGTCGGCCAAGAAGACCGCCAGCCGCAGGCCGCTGCTGCCGAAATCAACCCCGAGCGCCAGTCTCGACACGGCCGGCGGTGGCCTGCTTCAGGGCCGAGGCGATGGCCGAGACATCCTCCCAGGGGAGGTTCAGGTCGCTGCGTCCAAAGTGACCGTAGGCAGCCACGTCCTGGTAGAACCGACCGCCCCGCTGTTGGGGCAGCTGGCGCAGGTTGAAGGTTTCGATGATGGCGCCTGGACGCAGGTCGAAGTGCTCTTGAACCAGGGCGGTGAGGTCAGCATTGCTGATCGCTCCGGTGCCAAAGCTTTCCACCAGGATGCTCACCGGCTTGGCCACGCCGATGGCATAGCTGAGCTGCACCTCAATGCGCCGAGCCAGGCCCGAGGCCACCAGGGCTTTGGCCACGTAGCGGGCGGCATAGGCGGCCGAGCGATCCACCTTGGTGGGATCTTTGCCAGAGAAGGCACCACCACCGTGACGGGCGTAGCCACCATAGGTATCCACGATGATCTTGCGGCCGGTGAGCCCAGCGTCTCCCTGCGGGCCACCCACCACGAATTTGCCGGTGGGGTTCACGAGGAAACGCGTGCTGTCCTGATCGGGCCGCAGCTCTAGATCGGCGGTGGCTGGTTCGACCACATGGGTCCAAAGATCTTGGCTGATGCGTTCACGGATGGCTTTCTCATCGGAAATGCCATCGATTTCGGCGGTGTGCTGGGTGGAGATCAGGATGGTGTCAATCGCCACCGGCCGCTCATCTTCGTAGACAACGCTCACCTGGGTCTTGCCATCTGGCAGCAGATAGCCCAGCAGCCCTTGGTGGCGCACTTCGGCGAGACGCCGCGCCAGGCGGTGAGCCAGGCTGATCGGCAACGGCATCAATTCCGGGGTTTCATCGCAGGCGAAGCCAAACATGATCCCTTGGTCGCCGGCACCCACTTTGTCGAGGGGGTCGCCTGCATGGTCATCGGCCTCATCCACACCCTGGGCGATATCGGGAGACTGCTGATCGAGAGCGATCAAAACAGCCGCGCTGCGGGCATCGAAGCCGCCGGCACGGGCGCCGCTGTAGCCGATCCCTTCGATCACGCCTCGCACCAGCTGATTGAAATCCACCCGAGCGTTGGTCGTGATTTCGCCAGTGATCAGGCAGAGACCGGTGTTCACCACGGTCTCGCAGGCAACACGGCTGGCTGGATCCTGGGAAAGCACCGCATCGAGAACGGCGTCGCTCACCTGGTCGCAGATTTTGTCGGGGTGGCCTTCCGTGACCGATTCCGAAGTGAAGACGTACCGGCTCATGCCTGAGGAGGATGGGGTTTGATCGCCGGGACTTTATCCCCCTGCCTGGGCGGCCTTGTGTCACTGGGACCACTTTGCGACGCTGGGTCGGCCTGGTTCCAGGCCCCTCGCTCTTTCCTGCGCCTCCGCAGGCCCGGCTGGGCCGCTCTGGGCCTGGCTCGACCCCCGTCAGGCCCCGAATGGGTTAGGCCCGCCCAGCGCTGGGGGCGCTTCCGGCCCGGCCCACCCCCAGCTCCTGCCAGTGCCGCAGCCGCAGGAAGCGGGGATCGAGGGGCAGCGGCACGGACCAGCCGCCGCAATACCCCAGCACCACGGCAACCCCCGCGGCGTCGGCCATGCGCAGGTCGCTGTTGGCGTCTCCGATCAGGGCGCACTCCGCGGGCGCCACGCCCAGGGCTTGGCAGAGCTGATGCACGGCGCCAGGGTCAGGTTTGCGGGGCTGATGGTCGGCGCTCCACAGCGCTGAGAAGGGAGCGGCCAGATCGTGATCGTTCAGGAAGGCCTCGATGCCGCTGGTCGCATCGTTGCTGATCACCGCGCAACGGACCCCCGCCTCCTGCAGGTCCCGAAGCAGGCTCTTCAACCCAGCGGTGGGCTGGGGGACCAAGCTGCTGCCGCTGCCGTGATGGTGGTCCGTTCGGCGGAAGATCTCCTCACTGATGGCGAGGGCTTCGGGCCAGCCGTGGCCCAGCAGGGCGAGAACCGTGGCCGTGGAGATTAGGTTGTGATCGCGGGCCGCGACGGCGATCGTGCCGGCAGGATCCAGACCCGCAGGGCTAAGGCCGTAGGCCTGGCGCAGCAGCATCTCCAGGCGCTCTGCCGTTCCCGCGCCCCAGCGTGCGGTGGGGTCGTGCAGTTGCAGGGCTGCGGCAATCCGTGCTTCGGCGAGCAGCGTCAGCATCGGTTCGCTGTGGGAGAGGGTGCCGTCCTTGTCGAACAGCACCGCCTTCACCGGGCCGAGATGGAGCTCGCCCAGGAACAGATCGACCATCGCCTGATGTCCTGTCAGCCACGAGCCATGCTGCCAGGAGGCCAGCGACAGGTGGCCTGTCCCAGCCCGCGTTTCCTGGAGAGCGGAGGCCAGCTCTGCAAAAGCTGACTTGCTCAGCAACCGAGCTCCGCATCAGAGAAATGTTGCATGACGCCTGGGAAGAACGGGCTTTCGGCTCCTCACTTTTGGCCGCTCATGCGTGCCAGTCAGCATTCCTCATCCAGGGATCGTTGGCTCTGCGGAGCTTGGTCGCTGATCAGCAAAGCTGATCGGGTACTGATCCTCGCATCCCGATGTGGCCCATGGGGGAGGCCTGTGGCTGGGCTCAGCGGATTCAACCGAGATTTCGCTGGGCCCCAAGCCGTTGAAGTGCTCAAGCCGCCGCGACCACTCCACCTCTCGATGCCCTAAGAGACTGTTGCAGCCAGCTGCCAAGGTTGTTCTCACACCGGAGCCGGATTGCCAGGCGCCTTCCAAGTTGATCTTTTTAGCGATTCACCCGCAAGCTCCCTCCTTGCGTTGCTCTTGTCAGGCATTTGTTCGGCAACGTTCTGAGTGCTGATCCGCGAGATTAAGCCAAGCGAGGCCAGACAACAACGCATTATCTGGGCTAGGAGCCTGTCGCACATAGATACGAATGGTCAGAAAAACCGCGCAACAGGGCACTTCGCACTCTGGGAGCGATTCCTGCCCTCAAGGCAAGTCTCATCTTGTCTGAGGCATCAACGCCTACATCTCAGTCACAGGAACTCATTTCGCAGATAAACGGTCAAGTGCAAGTCTCAGTAGTTCCCGTGATGACTCCTCGTGGGTCGCGTTTTGTTTTGCTTCTCCGACGAACAATCTATGGGCGACAGGCTCCTAGGTTGGGATGGATCGTTTTTGAGGTGCCCTCAAGCAAGCTCAGTCCAAGCTGATCACAATCCAACCGTTTCGGCTGGGATTGGTTTCTCGATATCCCTACGACTGAGCTCAGCAGCTTGCACTGAACAAGCTGATCACGATTCATTCCTTGCGAGCCTGAGAGGGCTCTTAGGTACCCCCAAGGGGTATTCCAGGCTGAGTGGGGCTAATCCTTGTTCACGCATGGTTTGGCGGGCCCGAGGGTGTCGACATCGGCCAGTCCCGGCTCCCCCGGCTCCATTAAGGAGTGGCGGGTTAGCGACCGGCGGCCTGGGATAGGGGACCGCCGCAACCAGCTGCTGGTGATGAACCGAGGAACGGTGGTCGATGGTCAGTCGAGGCTGACCCCCACCGGTTCACCATCCTCGGCCTGCTCCAACAGCATTTGCTTGTAGCGGGCGGCCATCTCCTCGGCACGATCAAAGACCTTCTGGGGATCGCTGAGCATGTCGCCAGGCTCAGGTTCCAGGGCTTTGGTGGACAGGGAGATACGGCCGCGCTCGGCGTCGAGGTCGATGATCATGACCTTCATCTGGTCATTCACATTGAGAACGGTGTGGGGGGTCTCGATGTGTTCATGACTGATCTCGGAGATGTGCAGCAGGCCGCTGACACCACCGATGTCGATGAAGGCGCCGTAGGGTTTGATGCCGCGAACCGTGCCCAACACAACCTCGCCCACCTCGAGGCGATTCATCTTGCGTTCCACGAGGGCGCGACGATGGCTGAGCACCAGACGGTTGCGCTCTTCATCCACCTCCAGGAACTTGAGCGGCAGGAAGTCGGCGACCAGTTCTTCCTTGGCCTTGCGGGTGCTGATGTGGCTGCCGGGGATGAAGCCGCGCAAGCCCTCCACGCGCACGAGGGCCCCGCCACGGTTGGTGGCGAAGACTTCGCTGTAGATGGTGGCGTCTTCCTTCTGCAGCTGGCGAACCCTCTCCCAGGC
>JBKCTK010000201.1:0-1423 GCA_046319055.1 Synechococcaceae cyanobacterium | reverse complement strand
CGGGAACACGGACATGGCAGCACCCGGGCAGCTGCTCCCACGATGGGATCAATCGAGCGGGGTTGGCCGTGAAGGTGATCGTGGATCTGTGCGTGGTGCCGATCGGCGTTGGCGTGCACCTGGCGCCCACCATCGCCGCCTGCGAGAAGGTGCTCAGCGAGGCCGGCCTCAAGATCCAGCTGCACCCCAATGGCACCGCCATCGAGGGCGAGTGGGAGCCGGTGTTCGCCGCGATCGAGGCCTGCCATCAGGCGGTGCATGCCATGGGCTGCCCCCGCGTCTACACAACGGTGAAAATCAACACCCGCACCGATAAGGACCAGACCCTGGAGGACAAGGTGGCCAGCGTGCAGGCGCTGCTGTGAGGCCAGGCCTTTCTGAGCAAGCCGGCGAGGTTCTCGGCTTCTGGTTTGTTGAAATCCGGCCGCACCAGTGGTTCGCCAAGGACGCTGCCTTCGACGGGCTGGTGCGGGATCGCTTCCTCGGGCTGACCCGGCAGGCGCTCGCCGGAGAGTTCGACGCCTGGAGCACTGCGGCGACCGGGGGCCTGGCGCTGGTGCTGCTGCTTGACCAGTTCCCCCGCCAGATCTGGCGCGACACCGCCATGGCCTTCGCGGGCGATCCCAAGGCCCTGGCACTGAGCCTGAAGGCTGTGGAGCTGGGCTGGCTGGAGGCGGAGCCCGAGCAGGCTCGGCGGCAGTTCTGGCTGATGCCGCTGATGCACTCGGAAGACCTGACGGTGCAGGAGGCAGCCCTGCCTCTCTTCGAGCGCTTCTGCGATCCCCGCACCGCCGATTTCGCCCGCCGGCACCGGGATGTGATCGCTCGCTTCGGCCGCTTCCCCCACCGCAATGCCGCTCTGGGGCGGGTGTCGGGTGCGGAGGAGTTGGCCTTTCTGCAGACGCCAGGCTCCCGCTTCTGAAGCCGTTGAGCGCTCAGCCGGCGCGGGAGGCGGCAGCCACTGGGGTTCACAGGGCTGCCAGCCCTGCTGACGCTTCTGCGCCGTCGCTGATCCAGCCTTCTTGGGGCGAGAGCGGCGGCTCGCGCGTCAGCTCCGTGCACTTCTACCGCTGCGCGGAAGGCTGCGCCTAGAGCAGTGGCGGCTCACCACCGGCCATCACCTCCCCGAAGGTCACCTCCAGGCTCTGGCTCCAGCGGTCGTAACGCCTTGGCCTGAAGTGCAGCACCTGGCGGCCGTCGCTCAGCCAGCCCTCCTGCGGCGAGAGCGGCGGCCGTTTCTTGTCACCGACGTTCATTGGGCCCGGCTCAGGCCACCTCCGGGGCCCAGCCCTTCTGGCGGGTCATGTCATCGGTCCAACCCTGGCAGCGGGACACCAGATGCTCGCCGTGGGCGATCAGCCCCTGGTGCAGCTGGCAGGTGAGAACCGGGATCCAGTTCACCCCGGCGTGGTGCCTGAACCAG
>JBKCTK010000200.1:0-5142 GCA_046319055.1 Synechococcaceae cyanobacterium | reverse complement strand
CTTCTGGGGCGCCTGCACCTTGAGGAAGCCGCCCCACTGGGCGACCTGCCACCGCCGGCGCGGCTGATCTTGCCCACCGCCAACCAGCCCTCCCTGCTCGCCTTCACAAGCTCCGGACGGGTGGCGCTGCTGCGTTGGGAGTTCGCCGGCCAGCAGCCGGGCAACCTGGAGAAGTTCCTGCCGGACAGCCTGCAGGGGGAGCAGGTGGTGCAGGTGGTGCCGCTGCCCCATCCCCCCGAGGGCAGTTTGGGACTGCTGAGCAGCGACGGCCGCTTCAAACGGTTGCCGATCGAGGAGTTCCTCGAGCTCTCCGGTCGCGCCGCTACCGTGCTCAAGCTCAAGGACGGTGTGATCTTGCAGCGGGTGGTGGTCTGCCGCGAAGGGGAGGAGCTGGTGGTCGCCAGCAGCAGCGGGCGATTGCTGCGGCTGGCGGTGAACGACACCAACCTGCCGGTGCTGGGCCGGGTTGCCCAAGGACCGATGCTGCTGCGGCTGCTACCGGGTGAGTCGGTGGTGGGGGCCGCCTGCGTCACGGCGGAGCGGGAGGTGCTGCTGGTGAGCCGCACGGGGCGGCTCAAGCGCTTGCGGGTGGCCAGCCTGCGCTCCTGCCAGCGCGGCGATCTGGGGCAGATTGGCCTGCGGCTGCCGGACCGCGGCGACCGGCTGGTGGACATCTGCGCCGAAACGTCGGCCGTGGTGGGGGTGCGTCTCTCCGGCTCCGACAGCCGCAGCCTGCGCTTGCGACCCCAGGACATCAGCCGCGAGGACAGCGAAGGGCCGGGCCTGGATCTGCCCCTGGCGACGGGCGACGCGGTGCGGGAGCTGGTGCCCCTCAACCTGTGGTGAGCGCCTCCTCCCCAAGCCACAGGCGCTCCCGCCGCGCCCTGGTTGTGAGACTGCTTGCGCCCGGACTGCTGGGCCTCTGGGGTGCAGCCAGCGCCGCACCGGCCCCGAGCGCGCTGCCAGCGGCAGCGGCAGCCCCGCCCACGCCAGGCAGCGCGGGCCCAAGCCCAAGCCCTCAACCCCCGTTGCCGGCGAGCCTGGTGCCGCTGCGGGCGGACCAGGGGCAGGTGTTGCTGTTCCGCAGCCGCCAGCGGGCCGACTTCGGGCCCCTCATCCAGGAGTTCCTCACCCAGGCGACACTGAGCTACTGCGGCGTCGCCAGTTCGGTGATGGTGCTCAACAGCCTGGCGGTGCCGGCACCCGCGGCCCGCGGCTACGGCCCTTATCGCTTCTGGACCCAGGACAACCTGTTCGAAGGCGGCAGCGGCGGACCCCAGGCCGATGCTGTGCGAAAGCGGGGCATGACCCTGGCCCAGCTGCGGGAGTTGTTGGCCGGCCGCGGCGTTGCGGCTGAGGCGATCGAAGCCTCCCAACTCAGCCTGCCGGAGCTGCGCCAGCTGCTGCGCCGCAGCCTGGCCGATCCTGAAGACAGGCTGCTGGTGAACTACGACCGGCAAGGCGTTGGCCAGGCCGGTGGCGGTCACATCTCGCCGCTGGCGGCGTTGGATGAGGCCAGCGACAAGGTGCTGATCTTGGATGTGGCGCGCTACCGCTACCCGGCGGCCTGGGTGCCGGTGGGGCAACTGCTGCAAGCGATGCAAAGCACCGATCGCGACTCCGGCCGCAGCCGCGGGCTGGTGCTGATCCGGAGCCTCAAGGGCGGCCTGGGGCCTGGGGGGGGTGCAGCAGCGGCGCCACCGCCTCCAGGAACCGCTGCGCCACCTGGTCCCAACTGAAGCGGCGGCCCTGCTGGCGACCGCCGGCCCGCAGCCGAGCGAGCAGCGAGGGATCTTGGAGTAGACGCAGCAAGGCCTCCGCCAGGGCCGCGGGATCCCGCGGCGGCACCAACAGGCCGGCCTGGCCGTCGGGCACCACCTCCGGGATGGCCGCCGCCGTTGTGCTCACCACCGGGAGACCGCTGGCCATTGCCTCCAGAAACACGATGCCAAATCCCTCCTGCTCCGATGGCAGGCAAAACACCGAGCTGCGGGCATACCACTGGCGCACCGTCGCGTCATCGGGCACGGCGCCGAGCAGGCGGACCGCCTCACCGAGCTGGAGGAGCTCCAGCCGCTGACGCAACCTGCCGTGCTCCGGACCATCGCCAATGATCACCAGACGGGCGGCGGCCAACCGAGCCCGCACCAAGGCGAAGGCCTCCAACAGGTCGATCACCCGTTTACGAGGGTATTGGCGCGCCACGCACAGCACCGTGAGGGGCTCGCGCTGGGCATCGGCGGCGGCCAGCACATGGTCATCGCCGCAGGGCTGCCAGAGCTCTAGGTCGATCCCCTCGGGCACGAGGGCCAAGCGCTCGGCGGGAACGCCGTAGCGCTCCGTGATCCGCTGGCAGCAGTACGCGCTGGTGGAGAGCACCAACGGCGCCCGCCTGGCGTTGAGCCCTTCCAATCGCGCCAGCGAAGCCAGCATCAGCCGCGGCCAGCCCTGCTCACAACGGGCTTCCTCCGCCAGCACCCCCTTGATGCTGCAGACATAGGGCACAGCGGCGCTGGCGGCCTGGCGCACGCCATCGATGTCAAAGCCAACGATGAGGTCGTAACCGTCGCCGGCGACCGCAGCGGCCCGCAGCCGACCCGGCAGGGTCAGATTGAACCAAAGGCGGCGAGCCAGCAGGCCGCGGGGCCAGGCTCCCCGCGGCGCGATCCGCGTCACCGTATGGCCGCGCCGCTCCAGGGCCCGGGCGAGGCCACCGATGGCCACCGCGGTGCCACTGCCCTCGGCGGCATCCTGCAGCCAGGAGTCGAGAAAAGCGATGCGCATGGCGGGGCGATGGGGCGGTGTTGCTGGTGGGGGCACACCTGGGACGACGGCGTGGGATCCCGGCCCCATGGGCAGGGGCTAGCCCAGCGTGGCGAATCGGCAAGCAGCGGAGGGAACACCCGCTCCACCTAGGGGAGCTCCGCACGGAGGCAACGGGCCCGCCCCGGCAGAGGGGCGGCCCGACGAACGCAGGGCCTGCGCGCGACACCGCCGCGGGGCACCATGGGCCTGGCCCCTCAAGTGCGGCTGGCGGAAGCCAAGCCGGCGGGCTCCAGCATCAGCTTGGTGCGGCGCACCGCCTCATCCATGGCGATCGGATACTGACCATCGAAGCAGGCGGTGCAGAAGTGACCGGCGTTGGTGAGGGCTGTCTCCACCATGCCGGCCTTGGTGAGATACGCCAGAGAATCGACGCCGAGATGGGCCTCGATCTCCGGCAGGGTGAGGCGCGCGGCGATCAAGTGATCCTGGCTGTCGGTGTCGATGCCGTAGAAGCAGGGGTGGGTGACGGGCGGCGAGCTGATGCGCATGTGCACCTCGGTGGCGCCGGCGTCGCGCAGGGCCTGCACGAGCTTGCGGCTGGTGGTACCGCGCACGATCGAGTCATCGATCACCAGCACCCGCTTGCCGGCGAGCAC
Source organism: Synechococcaceae cyanobacterium (assembly GCA_046319055.1). Classification (GTDB taxonomy): domain Bacteria; phylum Cyanobacteriota; class Cyanobacteriia; order PCC-6307; family Cyanobiaceae; genus Cyanobium. The sequence goes on along the minus strand of JBKCTK010000200.1, from coordinate 1,720 downwards.
ATCTGGCAGGGGGTTGAGCTTGACGCGGATGCCGGCCTCACGCATCGCCTGGGTGGGCTGAATGAAGGTGCGGCCCACGTAGCGGTTCTTGATCAGGCCATCGCCAAAGGGAATGCCACTGACGCCGGCGTACCCGATCGCGGCCGGGATGCCCGAATCGGGTACGCCGATGACGATGTCGGCCTCCACAGGGGTTTCGCGGGCCAGCACCTCGCCGATGCGCACGCGGTAGCTGTAGAGCGATTCGCCAAAGAAACGGCTGTCGGGGCGGGCGAAATAGATCATTTCGAACACGCACAGCTTTGCCGGCTCCTCGATCCAGCGCTGGCGCATCGGCTCGGCTTGACCCGGGCGGAAGTGCACCAGCTCACCGGGGGCGACGTCATCGTCGAACGCGGCTCCGATGATGTCGAGGCCGCAGGTTTCGCTGCTCACCACCCATTGGGCCTCACCGGGTTCACCGAGGTGGCCGAACACCAGGGGCCGGATGCCGTGGCCGTCGCGCAGCGCAAACAGACCCTCGGGGGTGCCGATCACCAGGCTGAAGGCGCCGCGGCAGCGGGCGGCGGCGCTGCGGATCGCCTCGCTCCAGCCCTGGCCGGCATCCACCGCCTCCTGCAGGGCGAAGGCGATCAGTTCGGAGTCGGTGGTGGAGGTGAACTCGCCGGAGAGATGGGCGAGGGCAGCGCGCAGCTCGGTGGCGTTGACGAGGTTGCCGTTGTGGGCGAGGGCGAAGGGGCCGCGGCGGGTCATCAGCACCACCGGCTGGGCGTTGCACACCCGGCTGCTGCCGGTGGTGGAGTAGCGGTTATGGCCGATCGCCAGCTCGCCGGGCATGCGGGCCAACACGTCCTGATCGAACACCTGGCTGACCAGGCCCATGTCCTTGTGCAGCCGCACCTGGGCACCCTGGAAGACGGCGATGCCGGCCGATTCCTGGCCGCGGTGCTGCAGGGCGTACAGACCGAAATAGGCAAGGTTGGCCACCGCCTGGCCTGGAGCCATCACGGCGAAGACACCGCAAGCCTCCTCGGGTTTGTCGGGCCGCTCCGGCGGGCCTGAAGGTTCCGGCCGGGCAGCGGTCACAGGGGGAACCGGAGGCACGGCAGGGGGCGCAGACGGGCTGCGGGCATCCTGACGCATCGCTGGCGCCTCAGTGCTCGGGCGGCGGGCCGGCATCCCGCAGGCGGCGGGGAATCGCCAGTTCGTAGCTGTGGCGGAGGTCGTCAACGGCCAGCTGCAGCAGCACCGCCTCGCCCCGCAGGATCGTGAGCGTGGGGGAGGCCTCCACCGCTCCGAGCCGCACGGCAGCGGCGGAGGGGCCGGGGGCGGCCAGACCAGCCTCGGCGAGGACCTGCTGCCAGGCGGCATCCTGAGCGCCGGCCACGCTGACCAGCACACGGGCACCCCCCTCGGCGAACAGCAGCCGGTCGGGACGGGCGGCGCCGGCGGGCAGCACCAGCCGCGCCCCCAGGCCGCCGGCCAGACAGGCTTCGGCCGCTGCCACCGCCAGGCCTCCGTCGCTGAGGTCGTGGGCGGAGGCGACCAGGCCGGCGCCGATGGCGCGGCGCAGACAGGCCTGCACGCGGGCTTCCAGGTCCAGGTCGACCTGCGGCGGGCGGCCGGTGAGCTGGCCGTGGATCGCCTCGAGGTAGCTGCTGGCGGCCAGGGAGACGCGCGGGTCGGCGGGGCTGTCGCCAGCCTCGGGCGGCACCCCCAG
>JBKCTK010000199.1:0-15659 GCA_046319055.1 Synechococcaceae cyanobacterium | reverse complement strand
CCAGCTGCACACTGGCGCCATTCACATAGGGCTGGCCGATGGCGGTGCCTGACGCATCGCGAACCAGCAGCACGCTGTCCAGCGTGATCGTGTCGCCCTCCTTGGCATCGAGGCGGTCGATGTCCAGATAGCGGTCGGGCTGCAACCAGAACTGCTGACCCGAAGCCTCAACGATGGCGTAGGTGCCCGCCTCGCCGCCGGCTGAGGCGGGGCTGGCGGAGCTAGCTGGAGCGGAGCTCTCGGATGCGGAGCTGGCAGTGGTCGTGTCCGGCATGGCGGTGGTGAGCGTGGTCAGGCTGGAGATCCGGGACAAAGCAGTTTGGGCCGTAGGGCCCTAGAACTGCCGCACCGGCGCCACCATTGGGGGGCCTGAGCGCACGGCAATCGAAAGACAAACAAAGATCCTCGCCTTTGCGCCCTCCACTCGTCAAGATCAGGGGTGATGCGGAGGAGATGTCCTCCGGAAGCCTGAGGCCATGCATGAGCCCGCCCTGACAATCGCCTCCCTGTTGCGCGAGCCCCGCTTGGCCGAGGCCAGCAGCCTCTGGCTGCGCGGTGGCCGCTATCAGCTCGAGGCGATCGCGATCGACGCCGATCCGGTGGCCCTGCTGGACGCCCGCCGGGAGGACTTCGACGCCGTGCTGCTGGAGCAGGGGGCCCTGCCGCGGCAGACCTATCAGTTGATGGTCGAACGCGGATTGTTGCTGCCAGCGGTGGTGATCGGCGAGGTCACCGGTCGAATCGAGTACCACGATGCCGAAGTGCATCTGCCCCAGGACCAATTAGAGCAACTGAGCTATAGCCTGGACGCGGCGCTTTCGCGCTTTTTGCGTCGCGGCTTGCTCAGCGCCGCCCCCTTAGCACCTGGCACCCCTGAGGAGCAGGCAGATGACCGCTGGAAGCTCGCCAATCGACTCAAGGGCCGGCTCGGTTACTACGGGGTTTACTACAAACGGGACCCCAGTCGTGTTCTGGCGAATCTGCCACAGACCGAACGCAAGGAGCTGGTTGCATCGCTACGGCGCACCTACCGTGACTTGCTGATCAGCTATTTCCGCGATCCAGCCGCCGCCAACCAGGCCCTGGAAAGCTTTGTGAACACCGCCTTTTTTAGTGACCTCCCCATCACCAGCACCGTTGAAATTCACATGGATTTAATCGAGAATTTCAGCAAGCAGCTGAAGATCGAAGGCATTAAGAGCGACTTCCTGCAGGACTACAGGCTGGCCTTGCTGGATGTCATGTCACACCTCTGCGAGATGTATCGAACCTCGGTGCCCGCAGATCCACCTCTGCGGTCCATCGGCCACGTTGCCCAAGCCCTGCAGATCGTGCCGTCTAGCCCAACACCAAGCCAAGCCATCGAGGAGCACCACTGAGATGTCACCGCGCAAGACCTACATCCTCAAGCTCTACGTAGCTGGCAACACCCCAAATTCGATGCGGGCACTCAAAACCCTGCGCAACATCCTTGAAACGGAGTTTCGGGGTGTGTATGCGCTGAAGGTGATTGATGTGCTGAAGAATCCCCAGCTTGCCGAAGAGGACAAGATCCTCGCCACTCCGACGCTGGCCAAAATCCTGCCGCCCCCCGTGCGGCGCATCATTGGCGATCTTTCGGATCGGGAGCGGGTGCTGATCGGCCTTGATCTGCTCTATGAGGAGCTGTCCGAAGAAGGCTACGGCCGCAGTCCGACCGCCGAGCAGGACGTGGGCAATAGCCCATGACCCAGGCCAACCACAGCCTCCCCCACTACGCTCCTGACAGCGCTCAGCGATCCATCTCCCCGCCCCTTCCCTGATGCAGGACTCCACGCCGAGTACGAATGGTCAGTTCCAGGTGCAGAAGCTGCCCACTGGCATTGAGGGATTCGATGACATCTGCCACGGCGGCTTGCCGATTGCGCGCTGCTCCCTGATCAGCGGCACCTCAGGAACCGGCAAAACCGTGTTTTCACTCAACTTTCTTTATAACGGCATCCGCCAATATAACGAGCCTGGCATCTTTGTAACGTTCGAGGAGTCACCCCTCGATATCCTGCGCAACGCGGCCAGTTTCGGCTGGAACCTTCAAGAGCTGGTGGAGCAGGACAAACTGTTCATCCTGGATGCCTCACCCGATCCCGAAGGGCAAGATGTGGCGGGCAGCTTCGACCTTTCGGGCCTGTTAGAGCGCATCAACTATGCGATTCGCAAATACAAAGCGCGGCGTGTCGCCATCGACTCCATCACCGCTGTATTCCAACAGTACGATGCGGTTTCGGTGGTGCGGCGCGAGATCTTTCGGTTGATTGCCCGCCTCAAGGAAATCGGCGTGACAACCGTGATGACGACTGAGCGGATTGATGAGTATGGTCCGATTGCCCGCTACGGGGTGGAGGAATTCGTCAGCGATAATGTGGTGATTCTGCGCAACGTTCTGGAGTCGGAGCGGCGCCGCCGCACGGTGGAGATCCTCAAGCTGCGGGGCACCACCCATATGAAGGGTGAATTTCCTTTCACCATGGGCAGCCATGGGGTCAGCATCTTCCCACTCGGCGCGATGCGACTGACACAGCGCTCATCGAATGTGCGCCTGAGCTCTGGGGTACCGCGGCTTGATGAGATGTGTGGTGGTGGATTCTTCAAAGATTCCATCATCCTCGCCACCGGAGCCACTGGCACAGGCAAAACCCTGCTGGTCTCGAAGTTCATTGAGGACGCCTGCCGCAGCAAGGAGCGCGCGATCCTGTTCGCCTATGAGGAGTCGCGGGCTCAGCTGTTGCGCAACGCCACAAGCTGGGGCATCGACTTCGAGCAGATGGAACAAGATGGCCTGCTGAAGATCATCTGCGCCTATCCCGAGTCCACGGGTCTCGAAGATCACCTACAAATCATCAAAACCGAAATCAGCCAGTTCAAACCATCGCGCATGGCGATTGACTCGCTTTCGGCACTAGCTCGTGGCGTCAGCCATAACGCCTTCCGACAATTTGTGATTGGTGTTACTGGCTATGCCAAGCAAGAGGAGATCGCTGGATTCTTCACCAATACTTCGGAAGAGTTCATGGGCAGTCACTCGATCACAGACTCCCATATCTCAACCATCACCGACACGATCCTGCTGCTCCAATACGTGGAGATCCGCGGCGAAATGGCCAGGGCTCTCAATGTGTTCAAAATGCGCGGCTCCTGGCACGACAAGGGTATTCGCGAATTTGTGATCACCAGCAATGGCCCCGAAATTCTCGACTCCTTCTCCAACTTCGAGAGGATCATCAGTGGCGTGCCGCATCGCATTAGCGTTGATGAACGCAGCGATCTTGCCCGCATCATGCGCGGGGTCGAGAGTGAAACCTGAGCCGCGTGCCCAGCGTTTCGTCGATCTAGCGGAACCTGCGCAGCCGCAAACCAGATCTGGCCAGGCCGCGCCAGCCTTTTCAGCCTTGGGGTGATCCGCCAGCCTTGGGGTGAACCAGCATCAGCCAGGAGGGCTTCAACCCACGGGCCGACCACGGGCGCGTGCGCAGAGGGCCCAGATCGTACAGATCGCCCAGGCCTAGGGCATGGGGTGGCTCTCAGTTTTCCATCACCCGAGCCCCCCATAGGCCTGACAAACGCGGGCATACATGGCGAAATCTGGTTAGCAAGCCCTTGAGGAAGCCTTCCCAAACAGTCTGCCGCACAATACCGAGAAGCTGTCTCTCCAACATCAAAGCAGGCGCGCCAGATCCCCCTTGGCGATGTCATCGAAGCACGGATGCACCGCTGCACACTTCGTCTCACCAGCCAGCTGGAACTGAGGCCAGCGGCCCAGGTCAACCGACCAACGCACTCAGGGCACGCTCGTGAACCCGCCGTTCAGCCTGGAGCTCAAGCTCATCGCGGTCGGCATGCTCCAACGGCAGATCAAACCAGAACGTGGTGCCCACACCCAGTTCGCTCACCATTTGAATGGAAGTGCCGAGTTTTTCGAGATTGCCCCGCACAATCGAGAGGCCCAGGCCGGTGCCCACTTCGGTGTGAACGGCATTCTCAACCCGATAAAAGCGATCGAAGATCCGCTCCTGATCATCTGCGGAGATACCACAACCCGAATCCGCTATCTCTAGCCGCAAGCGCGGCAGCGGCGACGTGAGGGCGCAGGTGGGGTTGTCGTTGGGCTCGATCCCTGGCTCTAGCGGGCAATGATCCGGCCATGGATAGGCCAGAATTCGCAGGGCCCCACCGCGTGCGGTGAACTTCAGAGCATTGCCCACCAGATTGTCGAGAACCTGAAGCAGCAGATCCCAGTTGCCGCGCACCCGCGGCAACTGGGGTTCTGCTTCAAACAGAAGATTAACACCCTTATCCTCCGCATTCAGCCGATAGGTGCGCAGCGTTTGTTCAACTGCTATGCCCAGGTCAAGCGGCTCAAGATCCCAGACCCGATCAGATTCCAACCGGGAGAGGTCGAGCACATCGTTGACGAGCCTGGTGAGCCGGTCGGTTTCAGCGTTGGCGATCCCGAGAAATTCAACCTTCTCAGCTTCACTCAACTGATCACCCATATCATAGAGGGTTTCAATGTAGCTTTTGATATTAAACAATGGGGTTCTTAGCTCGTGGGAGACGTTGCTGATGAAACGGCTTTGGGCCGCATTAAGCTCCACTTCCCTGGTCAGATCCTGAATGGTCATCGCGATACCTCTGAGGGTTTCGCTGTTGCCATCACGCACCGATTGCAGCACAATCCTGAGGGTACGATTCGGTTCAATCAAGCTACAGCGAAGCTCGGTGCTCTCGCGCTCGCTGCTGATCAGGCTCTCGAGCGGACCATGCAGCTCCATCGCCAATCGATCCGGCAGCTCGGACAGCAGGGCGTCTGCCTCGAGATTGCGTCCTTCCCAGCGGAACAAACGCCGTGCTGTTGGATTGGCCAGCACGATTCGGCCCTCGGCATCCAGCAAAATGGCACCATCTGCCATCGTGGCGATCAGGGATTGCTGCTTGACCTGTTCGGCCTCCAGTTCCTCAATGTTGGCGGCCTTGTAGGCCTCCAACTGGGACGCCATCGTATTGAAACCCTCGAGCAACTCCCCCAGTTCTCCTCCCACCGGCAGGGCGATGCGGGTTTCGAAACGGCCCCGGGCAATCGAGCGCACACCCCGCAACAACTCCTTGACAGGTTGGGTAATCGTGAGGGCATTGAACACCGAGCCCAGGATCACCAGCACCCAGATCGAGATGAATACCGCCACCGTGACCTCACGGCTGAGGGCGGCGCTGGCCAGCAGGGTTTCATTGGGGTTGATCCCCATGGCCAGCACACCCAAGTAGCGATCGTTGCGCAAGATCGGCACAAACACATCGGTCACCTGGCCATCGGGGGTGAGGTGCTGACGCACCAGCGGGTTATCCGGTCGGTTCTGCAGATCCGCCGGCAGCTCCAGACGCCGGCTGAGCAGGGTGTCACCAGCGTTTGCACCTGTGCCCGTTCCCATCGGAATGCCGAGGTAGATCAACCCTTCGGCATCGGCCAGCACGATGTAGCGCAGGCTGCGGCTGCTCTGCCAAAAGCGCTCAGCCACCTCCGCCAGCTCCCGATCCTGTCCCTGGTCCACCAATGGGCTGATATTGGCCGCCAGCAGCAGGCCTAGATCGCGGGCGTAACGGGTATCGCTCATCCGGGCGTCCTGGCGGATCCCATTGAGGGCGAAGAAGGTGATGCCGGTCATCAATAGGCTCACCACCAGCGTGGCGACCGCCAGCAACTTGGTCTGCAGGCTGAACTCCGCCCACCAGCGGGCTAACCGCTGACGCCAGCCAGCCGAGGAACCGGTGCGGGCCGCGGCGGTCATCGGGGTCCCTCGCCCTGGGTGCCACGACGGACCTGATGGCCAATGTCACGTCGATAGGTCATGCCTTCGAAATGCAGGTGCTCCAGGCCGCCATAGGCACGCTCGAAGGCACGGTCGAAATCCTCGGCCTGGGCCACCACCGCCAGCACCCGCCCCCCGGCGGTGACCAGCTGGCCGGCGGCGTCGCGTTGGCTGCCGGCATGGAACAGCTGCAGATCCTCCGCCGCGGGAAAGTCGCCGCGGATCGGATCACCGCGGCGGATTTCGCCGGGATAGCCAGCGGCGGCGGCGATCACGCAGGCGCTGGTCCCCGGCAGCAGGCTGAGGGCAGGGGCTGCCGCCAGATCGCCACGGGCACAGGCCAACAGCACGGCCGCCAACTCGGGGCCCAGCAGCGGCATCAGCGTCTCGCATTCGGGATCGCCGAAGCGGCAGTTGAACTCGATCACCTGGGGGCCGGCAGGGGTGAGCATCAGGCCGGCGAAGATCACGCCCCGGTAGTCGATGCCACGCTGCCGCAGGCCCTCCAGGGTGGGCTCCAGCAGCTGCTGCCGCACCGCCTCCAAAGCTTCGGCATCCAGCAGCGGCGCAGGTGCGTAGGCCCCCATACCGCCCGTATTGGGGCCCGTATCCCCCTCGCCGATGCGCTTGTGGTCTTGGGCGGGCGGGAGCAGCACCATCGAGCGGCCATCGCAGAGGGCAAACACCGACACCTCAGGCCCCTGCAGGCACTCCTCCAACACCAGGGTGGTCCCAGCGGCTCCAAAGCGGCCGCTAAAGGCAGCGTCGATGGCCGCACGGGTCTCCTCCACGGTGCTGGCCACGGTGACCCCCTTCCCGGCCGCCAGACCATCGGCCTTGACCACCAGGGGCCGATCCAGCGCGTCGAGCAGGGCCATGGCGGAGTCCCGGCTCTCCACCACCCAGTGGCCAGCGGTGGGCACGCCGATCGCCAGCATCAACGCCTTCGCCCAGCGCTTGCTCGCCTCCAACTGGGCACCGTCAGCGCCAGGCCCAAAGACGTCGAGGCCGACCTTGCGCAATTGATCGGCCAGTCCCGCGGCAAGCGGCGCCTCGGGGCCGATCACCACCAGATCGATGTGGTGATCGCGGCAGAAGGCTTCAAGCTCCGCCGGAGCGTCGTCGGGGATGGGCAGGGAACAGCAGCCGGGGATGGCATCGCTGCCGCCGTTGCCGGGAGCGATCCACACGCCCCTCACGCCCGGGCAGCGGGCCAGGGCCCACCCCAGGGCGTTTTCTCGGCCGCCCGCACCCACCACAAGGATGCGGGCCGGGCTGGCGCCGGCGGCGGGCACGACAGGTGCGGAGGAGGGATCCATGGTCCGGGATCGGGGTGGAGGCGGAGCGGCCGGCAACCAGCCGAGGCTGGCGGGAGGTTGGGTCCCTTAGGTTGAAGCCGAGGTCATCGGACCGGTCGGCCCAGCCCCCAACCCCGACACCGCCATTGTCCTTGACCAGCCGCACCCCTCCAGTGGAACCGACCTCGGCGCCCCCGGCGCCGCGGTGCCAACCCCAGCCAAGCTGGATCTTCTGGCCGAAGCACGTCCGCGGCCGGACAGCAAGCCGCCTGCGGCGCTCCTCCGCGGCCCCAGCCGACCCCGCTCAGGCCAAGGCCAAGCTGGGGCAGCTCGCTGCCTCGGCCTGGCTGGCTGGTGGCCTGTTGGCCCGCGCCGCTGAGGCGAGACGGCGGCGCGAGCTGCGAATCGCCGGGCTCAACCGCGGCGGCCAGGCCCCCTTCACGGGTCGCGGCCTGGCACGGGTGTTCATCGCGCCGCTCGGGGCGCTGCTGCCCCTTGCCACCCTGGCGATGGCCCCGCTCGCCCCCGGCCACGCCGAACCCCTCCCCCTGGGGCTTGCTCCAGGGGGAGCCATGGCCCCGGCCCCAGGCTTGCCGCTGGACAACGACAACCGGCCGAGGGCCCAGCGCATGGACGGGACCAGCCTCAGCCAGCCCATCTTTCGCGCCCGGCTCCAGCGGGATGACCTGGACGGATTGGATGAGCTGTGCCGCCTGAGTGCCGCCGCCGGCGACAACGATCGCCTCAGCCAGCTGCGCCAGCGCCTGCTGGAGCGCCCGCTGCAACCGGTTTCCCTGGCGAAGATCCTGGCCACCGCCGAAGTGCTGCTGAGCTGCCGGGCGCCGGCCGCCGCCCTGACGGTGCTGGATCGGTTCAGCCCCGATCGCGGTGGCGGACGGGTGCAATGGTTGCTGATGCAATGGCGGGCCGCCCATGCCAACCTCGACCACCGTCTCGCGGCCCGGGCGCTGGAGCGCTTGACCGAGGGCAAGAGCGACCGGCTCGCCGGCCTGAAGCTGGCACTGACCCGCCCCGGCGGCGCCCCAGGAACCGCCTCTGTCGCCACGCCGCCCCGGCGAGCGGCCGTTGACCTGCTGGCGGACCATCTCGAATCCCGGGGTCGACCCGCCGAGGCGGCTGAACGGTTGCTGGCCGCTGCCCGCCTGCCGATCGCCGCGGGCGACGGCCAGTCCAGGATCCTGCGGGCGGAGCGCCTGCATCGGGCCGTCTCGCTGCTGGACAACCTGCCGCCCGCCGAACGGGAGCGACTGCTGGAGCCCGCCCTGGAGCAGGCCGCGGCCGCCGGGGCCTGGGGGTTGGTGGTGGAGATGCTGGACCAGCAGATCCAGCGGGTTTCGCCCCGGGCGCTGGAGCGGCGGCTGCGCCTCAGCCCGCGCCTTGATGATGCCTATGGCGAATGGCGCTTGCGTCAGCAGAATCCAGGGGATCAGCAACGGCTGAAGGCCTTGGAGGAGCGCCTGCGCTCACCGCGCCAACCCGGTGGCCATGCCGCTGACCCCGCGGCCGACAGGCCGATGCCAACCGCCGCTGCCGAAGCGGCCAAGCCGATGGCTGATCGCCCCGGGCCTTCGCCTGGTTCGGCGCTGCCAGCGTCTTTCTCTCCACGCCCCGCCATGCCATGACCAGCTGCTCGATCGGCCCCCTGCTCTACGAGGGCAAGGCCAAGCGGGTGCATGCCACCGATCGCGCCGATCTGGTGGCCGTGTACTACAAGGACGACGCCACGGCCTTCAACGCCGCCAAAAAAGCCAGCCTGGCCGGCAAAGGGCAGCTGAACTGCCAGATCGCCGCCCTGCTGTTCGAGCACCTGGAGCGCCAGGGAATCGCCAGCCATTACCGGGGGCTGATGGACCAGGACTGGATGATCTGCCAGCGCCTACGGGTGATCCCCCTGGAGGTGGTGATCCGCAACCGGGCGGCCGGATCGCTTTGCCGCCAGATGCCGATTGCGGAGGGCACCGCCCTGTCACCGCCACTGCTGGACCTGTATTACAAGGACGACGCCTATGGCGACCCCCTCCTGTCTGAGGCCCGGTTGACCCGCCTGGCGATCGTGAGTGTCGAGCAGCTGGAGGCGATTCGGAACCTGGCAATGGCGGTAAATCAAGGCCTGCGACAGCTCTTTGACAGCGTTGCCCTGGAACTGGTGGATTTCAAGATCGAGGTGGGGCTCACCACCGACGGTCAACTGTTGCTCGCCGATGAGATCAGCCCCGACACCTGCCGCCTCTGGGATCAGGGGGTGCTGGATCAGCGCGATCGCATTCTCGACAAGGATCGCTTCCGGCAGGACCTTGGTGGGGTCCTAGAGGCCTACAGGGAGGTCCTCAAACGGGTCCAAGGGGTCTGTCCGGAACCGCGGGTCTACCGGTAAGGTCGGCGGAACTTGCGGCTAGGCCGCATCCTGATTTTTTCCACATGGCTGTCGTTCGCCTGCGCCGGACGTCTCCCCTGCTGCCCATCGGCGTTCTTGGCGCGGCGACCAGCCTGCCGTTGTTGGCGGTCTCCCTGCTAACCCTGAGCCCGACCGGCGTCGCCGCGGCTCCCAATCCGGGGGCGGCCTCGCCAGCGGCCAACGCCGCGCCCCCGACAGCGGCTCCCAGCGCCGCACCGCCACCCCAGACCGGCCAAACGGGCCCGTCCGGCACCCCACCCCCCAGCCGCTCCCGTTCGCTCACGGCGCCCTCCACCGCCACCCCGGCTGGGGCCAATGCCGCTCCCCCGCCAGGAGCGGCACCCGCGTCGGCAGAAACGCCCGCGCCGACAACCGCTCCCAAGGCCGGCAGCTCAACCTCTGCACCCGCCGCTGGCCCGACCGGACGGACGGGCGAAACGGGCCCCGTGGCGGAACCGCAAGGGCAGCCCCCCGCCAGCCCGGGCTCCGGCTCCCCACCGGCCACGGCCGACCCCTTCACGCCCCTGGCGCCGGCCGCTCCGGGTGGCGCGCCGAAACCCCGCGGTCCCGTGGTGACACCCGCTGTCAGCAACGAGCCGAGGGTCCTGGTCAGCGAGGTGGTGATCCAGGGCCTAGAAGGCCACCCGGAGCGCCAGCGGCTGGAACAAGCGGCCTACAACGCCATGGCGGTGACGCCGGGCACCGAAGTGACGCGCAGCGAACTGCGCAACGATTTGGCGGCGATCTATGCCACGGGCTGGTTCTCCGATGTGCGGATTCAACCCAAAGATGGCCCCCTGGGGGTGAAGTTGGTGGTGATCGTCAGCCCCAATCCGGTGCTGCGCAAGGTGAACTTGGAGCCCGCCGACGCGAAGGTGCCCGCCAAGGTTGTTGAGGACACCTTTGCGGCGGAATACGGCCGCACCCTGAACCTGAACACCCTGCAGAGCCGCATGCAGGATCTTCAGAAGTGGTACACCGATCAGGGCTATTCCCTGGCCCGGGTCTCGGGCCCCAAACGGGTCAGTCCCGATGGCGATGTGGTGCTGGATGTGCGCCAGGGCATCGTTGAAGGCGTGGAGGTTCAGTTCCTCACCAAGGATGGATCCACCACCAATGACAAGGGGAAACCGATTAAGGGCAAGACCCAACCCTGGGTGGTGAGCCGCGAGATCTCACTCAAACCCGGGCAGGTGTTCAACCGGCGCGATCTGGAAGAAGACCTCAAACGCCTCTACGGCACCGGTCTGTTCAGTGACGTCAAGGTGACACTCAAGCCGGTGACGGACGATCCCGGCCGCATCACGATCGTGCTGGGCATTGTTGAACAATCGACAGGATCCCTATCTGGCGGCCTTGGCTACAGCCAGAGCCAGGGGGTTTTCGGCCAGCTGCAGCTGCAGGATTCGAACCTCCTGGGCCGCGCCTGGGACCTGAGCACCAGCTTCACCTTTGGCCAGTTCGGCGCGTTAGCTGACGTGACCTTCACCGATCCCTGGATCCGTGGAGACCGTTATCGCACAGCGATGCGGATCAAGGCCTTCATCAGCCGCGAAGCGCCACAGATCTTCCAGAGTTACGCCAGCGCCGATGGCACTTCCAACGGCAACATTCTCACCGTTTCCAGCTTCTACCAAGCACCAGCCAACCCTTACGCCGCCAACCTGGCCACGTACGCCGCGAACTTCGCCGAAGCGGCCTACTACACGCCCACCAGCCTGCAACAGGCCCTGCTGGCGTCTGGCCTGAGCACCTTCCAGATGGATGGCAACAATGTGTTGGTGCAGAGAGTGGGCGGCAACATCCAGTTCGTGCGCCCCCTCAACGGTGGCAACCCCTTCAAGCGGGCCAACTGGGGCCTGGTGTTGGGCCTGAGCGCCCAGGAGGTGACGCCGATGAATCCCGGTGGCCAGCCGATGAGCTACGGGATCCCGGCCAACACCTATTACCAATCAGTCCCGAATATTTTCGTTTCCTTCCCAGTTATCCCGGCCAACCAGATCATCTGCTTGGCCTACAACTGCGCCACAAGTAACCAGCTAGTAGCCTTGCGTCTAGCCGCAAATTACAACACCCTTAACGACCCTCGCAACCCCACAAAGGGAAATTTTCTGAGCTTGAGCACTGAGCAGTTTGTTTCGGTCGGTCCCAACTCGCCCACATTCAACCGCCTCAGGGTAGGGTATACGCATTACATCCCAGTGCGCTGGCTTAACTTTTACAAAGGTTGTCGCCCCAAGCCCGGCGAAGCCGAAGATTGCAAGCAGGCTTTGGCCTTCCAGGTTTTGGGTGGTACAAATATCGGCACGATTCCCCCCTACGAAGCCTTCTGTCTTGGTGGGGGCAACTCCGTGCGGGGCTTCTACGACTGCAATCTCGGCGTCGGCACCAGCTTTGGTGAAGCCACGATTGAATTCCGCTTCCCAATTTTCAGCATCATCAGTGGTGAGTTGTTCATCGATGGCGGCACCACCTTCGGCAGCCAGGGGTCGGTCCCTGGCAACCCCGGCGGCCTGCTCGGCAAGCCTGGATCGGGTTTCTCGATTGGAACTGGCGTGATCGTCACCACCCCTGTGGGACCGTTGCGCCTGGAGGTGGCCAGCCAGGACACCCTGGGTTGGCGCTTCAACCTTGGCGTTGGCTGGAAGTTCTAGTGACCTTCTGGCCGAGCGATTACCGCCAGGCCTGGACCCTGGCTTCGCCCATTGAGGTGCGTGGCATCGGCCTGCACAGCGGCGCGGTCGGTCGCGTGCGCCTGCAGGCCAGCGACAGCGTCGGCTACACCGTCGCTTGGCTGGATCGCCCCGACCTGCCCCAGCAACGTCTCCACCCCAGCCAGGTGGGCGACACCCGCCTCTGCACCTGCCTGCAGCTCGGAGAACGCCGGTTGGCCACCGTGGAACACCTGTTGGCGGCTCTGGCCGGCTGCGGGGTCAGCCAAGCCGAGATCCTGGTGGAGGGGGAGGAGATTCCCCTGCTGGACGGCTCCGCCCAGCCATGGGTGGAGGCGATCGGCGCAGCCGGGCTCCAGCCCATGGGCGCTCGCCAGCCTCCACCGCTCCCCCAGGAGGGCTTGATCGAACGCCGGGGCACCAGCTTTGCGGCGATCCTGCCGGCCGAGGTCCTCAGCGTGGCCGTGGCCATTGAGTTCCCGCAGGCGGCCATCGGCCGGCAGCTCTTCAGCTTGGAGCTGACGCCGGAGCGGTTCGTGGCGGAGATCGCTCCAGCCCGCACCTTCGGGTTCCGGGAGCAGGTCGACCAACTGAGGGCCGCGGGGTTAATCCGCGGCGGTGCCCTCGACAACGCCCTGGTCTGCGACGGCGACGGCTGGCTGAACCCACCGTTGCGATTCGAGCAGGAACCCGTGCGCCATAAGCTTTTGGATCTTCTCGGCGATCTCGCTTTGGTGGGCCTTCCCCAGGCCCAGGTGTTCGCCTACCGCGGCTCCCATCAGCTGCACACGGCTCTCGCCCGATCGATGGCCTCCTTTGCCGCCGTTCCCTCCGCATGTCTCCCTTGACCGTCACATCCCCCAGCAGCGACAGCTCTGCCACGCCGATGCCCACGGCGCCGGAGGCGACAGCCACCACCGCGTCGACAGCGGCGTTGATCAGCAGTGAGCAGATTCTCAACCTGTTGCCACACCGCTATCCGTTTGCCCTGGTGGATCGGGTGGTGGATTACCAACCCGGGCACAGCGCCGTGGCCATCAAGAACGTCACCCTCAACGAACCCCAGTTTCAGGGTCACTTTCCCGGACGACCGCTCATGCCCGGGGTGTTGATCGTGGAGGCGATGGCCCAGGTGGGCGGTTTGATCGTCACCCAAATCCCGGATCTGGAGAAGGGATTGTTCGTCTTTGCCGGCATCGACGGGGTTCGCTTCCGCCGGCCGGTGGTGCCTGGCGACCAACTGCGCATCCGCTGTGAGCTGATCAGCCTCAAACGCCGCCGCTTCGGCAAGATCCATGCCGAGGCCAGGGTTGAAGGCGAACTGGTTTGCTCCGGTGAACTGATGTTCTCCCTGGTCGATTGAAGCCATGTCCAGCACCGCGACGGCTGCATCCATCCATCCCACAGCCGTGGTCGATCCACGGGCGCGCATCGGCCTTGGAGTGGAGATCGGGCCATACAGCGTGATCGGACCGGAAGTGGAGCTGGGTGATCGCTGCCGCATCGGTCCCCATGTGGTGATCGATGGTCAGGTCCGCCTGGGCCGGGAGAATCGGGTTTTCCCAGGTGCCTGCATCGGCCTCGAACCCCAGGATCTGAAATACGGAGGAGCGCCCACAGAGGTGCTGATCGGCGATGGCAACACCATCCGCGAATGCGTCACCATCAATCGGGCCACAGCCGAGGGAGAACGCACGAGCCTTGGCGATAACAACCTGCTGATGGCTTACAGCCATATCGGCCACAACTGCCAGCTGGGCAATCGCATCGTGATTGCCAATGGCGTGGCCGTGGCCGGTCACGTGGTGATCGGCGACAGGGCTGTGATCGGCGGGGTGCTGGGCATCCACCAATTTGTCCACATCGGCTCGTTGGCAATGGTGGGTGGGATGAGCCGAATCGACCGGGATGTGCCCCCCTTCAGCATGGTCGAAGGGCATCCGGGACGGGTTCGTGGACTCAACCGCATCGGCCTACGGCGCAGCGGCCTGGCGGAGCGGCACGGCGGCCAGGAACTACGCCAGCTCCAGGAGATCTGGAACCTGATCTATCGCAGTGAACTGGTGCTCGCCGAAGCGTTGGTGCAGGCGCGCCAGCAGGAGCTCCTGCCCGCCGCCGCCGAGCTGTGTGGCTTCCTGGAGCTGTCCATCGGCCGAGGTCGCCGCGGGCCGCTCCCGGCGCAGCGCTGATGCCGCGCCTGCTGGTCAGCACGGGTGAGGTGTCTGGAGATCTCCAGGGGGGACTTCTGGTGGAAGCCCTGCATGCGGAAGCCCGCCGCCGCCAGCTGCCGCTGGAGGTGGTGGCGCTCGGGGGACCTCGCATGCAGGCGGCCGGAGCCAGGTTGCTCGCCAACACCGCCGGCCTGGGGGCCATCGGCCTGCTCGAGGCCCTGCCCCTGTTGCTGCCGACCTTCACCAGCCAATCCCGGGTGAACCGCTGGCTCAAGGAGCAACGGCCCGACGGCGTGGTGCTAATTGATTACATGGGCGCCAACGTAAAACTGGGCCTGAAGATCAAGAGCTTGCCCCAGAAGGTCCCGATTTTTTACTACATCGCACCGCAGGAATGGGCCTATCAGCTTGGCGATGGCGGCAGCACCCGACTGATCGGTTTCAGTGATCAGATCTTGGCCATCTTTCCCCAGGAAGCCAGCTTCTATGCCGCCCGCGGCGCCCAGGTCACCTGGGTGGGCCATCCCCTCCTCGATACCCTCCAGCCCTTACCCTCCCCGGAGGAGGCCCGCTCTGCCCTCAATCTGCCGGCCGAGGCGCCCGTGCTGCTGATGATGCCGGCCTCTCGCCGCCAGGAGCTGCGCTATCTGCTGCCCGCCATGGCGGCTGGTCTTGCCCTGGTGCAACGTCGCCGGCCGGACTTAGAGGTGCTGGTCCCCGCCGCTCAGCCGGGCTTCGAGCCCGTGCTGGAAAACGCCCTGCGCGAAGCTGGCCTGCGCGGCCGCGTGATCCCATCCGGCCAATGCGACCAACTCAAGCCCCAGCTCTGGGCCGCGGCCGACGCGGCCCTCACCAAGTCGGGCACCGTGAACCTGGAGCTGGCGCTGCGGGGCGTGCCCCAGGTGACGGCTTACCGCCTCAGCCGCCCCACAGCCTTTCTGGCCCGCCAGCTCCTCCGCTGGAATGTGGAGCACAGCTCGCCGGTGAACCTCGTGCTGGAGGAACGCCTGGTGACAGAACTGTTGCAACAACAGCTCACCGCGGAGGCCGTTTCCGCCGCCATCGAACCGCTGCTGGAGAGGGACGGCGCACAACGGCGCCGGATCCTCGAAGGCTATGGACGCTTGCGCCAGCGGCTCGGTGAACCCGGCGTCACCCAGCGGGCCGCCGCCGCCATCCTCGACAGCCTGGGCCCATGCTGAGACGCCTGTTTTGCCTGACACTTGCCTTTTGGCTGCTGCTGGTGCCCACAGCTCCGGCCC
>JBKCTK010000198.1:0-1573 GCA_046319055.1 Synechococcaceae cyanobacterium | reverse complement strand
CGGAATCAGACGCCGCGGGCCGCCACATCGCGTAGGGGTTGCTCTTCAAATGCCGGATTGAAAAGGCCCGCAAGGTGTGCCTATACACAGTGAACCTCATCATTCCCGCCGCCAGCGCCGCACCCTCACACCGCCCAGATCTCCTCCAGATCGAGTGTCAAACCTTCGGCGAGCTCACCGCCCTCCAGCCGGCTGGCGTTCTCCAGCCGTTCGGCCATCCCCGGCTGGCCCTCCCGCCAGATCTCCACGGCCCGTTCGTGGGGGAGCAGCAGCCAGCCAAGGCGGGCGCCGTTGGCTTGGTAGTGATCCATCTTGTGGCGCAGGGAGGCGGTACCGCGGGGGCCTGCGTCGCTGGGGCTGGCGAGCTCGATCACCAGATCGGGGCAGAGGGGCGGAAAGCCGCGGCGTTGCTCAGCGGTGAGGGCCTGCCAACGCTCCTGGCGCAGCAGGGAAGCATCGGGGCTGAACACGGCACCATCCGGGAGTCGGAAGCCGCCCGAACTGTCGAACACCCTCCAGCCCGGCCGCTGGTCCGCCCAGAGGAGAAGGCGCATGGTGAGGCGGGAGTTGCGGCCGCTGGTCTCCCCACCGGTGGGCGTCATGACGATCAAGCGGCCGAGGGCATCGAGTTCAAGCACGGCCTCCGGATTGGCCTGGCACACCCGCTCGAATTGCTCCGGTGTCAGCGGCAGATCCGGGGGGAGCAGGAGCGGCGCGGGCTCCAGCTCCTGCGCCTTCGCTGCGGATAGGGGCGCCAGGGTCATGAACCGGGACAGGCCTGTGGGCTGAAGTTAGCGAGGCTGCCTGAAGGGAAGGCGATCCCCGCAGGTCGCCGAGGGGCTGATTGGCGAGGAGCTGATTGGCGAGGGGCAGTGCGGTGACGAGGATGCAAGGCGTGACCCATCACGTCAGCCAATCTGCTTTCAAACGGCCATTCGGAGGGGCTGCTGTGCCTCCTGCCCTGGCTCTGTTGGCGGCTGCGAGCGCTGGCGATGCAGATCGGGGGCGATGGCGGCGGCCATGGCCGCTTCATCCAGCCAGCCCCCCAGGAAGCGGTTGAGACGGGCGGCCGTGCCGCTGGGGTCGGCGATGGCCTGGTGGTACGGGATGGAGAGCACCTGCACCGCCTCGCCTCGGGCTTGCAGCAAGGCCTGGAGCCGCTCAACCTGTTGCAGGTAGGCGGCAGCCAGCTGGCGTTGGTTGCGGGCTGTGGAGCTCTGGCCGTTGCGTTCCAGCATGGCCGCCTGGGAGGCGAGCACCTCGCGCAGGGGGCGCTCAAGGAACACGATCCGGTAGGGACGATCGGCGGGCAGGTGAAGCAGCAGGGGGGCCACGATCTTCACTGCTTTGCCCCGGGTTTTTTCGATCCAGTGCACCGCCGGGGCGCGCCCGAGGCTCTTGACAGGCTCGTATTCCTGGTAGCCGCGCGGATTGCTGGCATCGGCGACGCGCTGGCCATCACTGAGCAGGGCATGGCCGCCAGCAGCGACTCCCCATTGCTGTTGGAGCGCGATGGTGCGGCCGAAGATGCTGACATGGTCATAGGAGGAGAAGAGGGCAATCAGGCTGAGGG
>JBKCTK010000197.1:0-1521 GCA_046319055.1 Synechococcaceae cyanobacterium | reverse complement strand
TGGTGGTACCGCGCACGATCGACTCGTCGATCACCACCACCCGCTTGCCGGCCAGCACATCAGGCAACGGATTGAGCTTGACCCGGATACCGGCCTCGCGCATCGCCTGGGTGGGCTGGATGAAGGTGCGCCCCACATAACGGTTCTTAATTAAGCCATCACCGAAAGGAATGCCACTGGCCTGGGAGTAGCCGATAGCGGCTGGAATACCTGAATCTGGAACACCAATTACGATGTCGGCCTCGACCGGATTCTCGCGGGCCAACACTTCACCGATGCGGACGCGATAGCTATACAGAGATTCGCCAAAAAAGCGGCTATCGGGCCGTGCGAAATAGATCATCTCAAACACGCACAGCTTGGCTGGCTGCTCGATCCAGCGGCAGCGGACCGGCGCGAGAGCTCCGGGAATAAAGTGCACCAGCTCGCCGGGCTGCACATCTTCCAGATAGCTAGCGCCAATGATGTCTAGCCCGCAGGTTTCACTGCTCACCACCCACTGGGCCTGCTCAGGGTCGCCGAGCAGCCCGAACACCAAGGGGCGGATGCCATGGCCATCGCGCACAGCGAACAGCCCCTGCCGGGTTCCGATCACCAAGCTGAAGGCGCCGCGGCAGCGGCGGACTGCCGCCTGGATCGCCTCGGGAAAGTCGTCCCCAGCATTCACCGCCTCCTGGACGGCGAAGGCGATCAGCTCCGAGTCGGTGGTGGAGGTGAAGTCGTCGGCGAGGTGGGCGAGGGACTGGCGCAATTCGGCCACATTGACCAGGTTGCCGTTGTGGGCCAGCGCGAAGGGGCCGAGGCGGGTCTGCAGCAACACCGGCTGGGCGTTGCACACCTTGCTGCTGCCGGTGGTGGAATAGCGGTTGTGGCCGATGGCCAGTTCACCGGGTAGACGGCTGAGGATCTCCTGGTCGAAGACCTGGCTGACCAGGCCCATGTCTTTGTGGAGCCGCACGTTGGGGCCATCGAACACAGCGATGCCGGCCGACTCCTGACCCCGGTGCTGCAAGGCGTAAAGACCGAAATAGGCGAGATTGGCCACCGCTTGGTGAGGGGCCATCACCGCAAACACACCGCAGGCTTCCTCCGGCCGATCCGGCCGTGCGTCGTCTTCGAGGGCCGGGTTGTCAACATCCGGGATGTCGACGTCGAGGGTGTGGATGGCGGCCGCGAGTTCCGTCGTGGGGCGTGGCAGATCGTCGGTCACCGCCCCACGGCTGTTCTTGTTGTCTTCATCATTGCGCATGGCGGGGCTGGGGGGGCTGGCGGAGGCCGCGGCGCCGCTCAATGCTCCGGTGGCGGGCCGGCCTGGGCCAGCCGCCGCGGCAACGCCTCCTCATAGGCCTGCCGCAGGCGCTCCAGCGGCAGGTCGAGCAGTGTGATGCCGGCCTGCTCCAGCGTCAGCCGCGGCTCGGCCGTGACCCGGCCCAGGCGCGTGGCCGGCAAATCTGGGCCGGCGTCAGCGAGGGCCAGCCGCCAGGCGCTGTCCTGGGCGGCTGGCACGCTCACCAGCACCCG
>JBKCTK010000196.1:0-3844 GCA_046319055.1 Synechococcaceae cyanobacterium | reverse complement strand
GGGCTGACGCGGTCGCCCAGCAGGAGCTGGAGCTGCGGCTGGAGGACACGGACGAGAGGTTGCTGCGCATCGAAGCGCTGCTGCACGATCTGGAACGTCCTGGTTCTGCTCGCCATTTGCAGGAGGTGCCTCGCTTGAGGGCCAACCCAGCTCAGCGGGCGGAGCAGGCCACCACCCACACCGATGAGGTCTTCCCGGAGGACGGGGAGCAGCCGTTCCTAGACGAATTGGTCGCCTGATTCGGCCCCCCCCTGGCGCCTCAGCCCGCCGAGGCCGTGCTGAGCATCACCGCCGCCGTGTAGATCAGCAGGCCGGTGATCCCAAATCCCGCAGTCGCCACCACGCCCTGCCAGATGCTGCGCGCCAGGGGTGAGGGGGCATCGGCGAGCCAGGCCGGTCGCGGCAGGGAAAACCCGCCGCTGGGCTGCCAACCGCTGCCGGCGCTCGCCGGCGCCCGACGGGCGTTGACCTCACGCCAGTAGCGCCCATAGCGGGGGGCCTGCTGGTTGAAGGGCAGCTGTCCCTGGGCGTGTCCAGCCAGCACCCGGGAGCGCTGGAACGGCACTTGGTCGTAGCCGAAGTTGTCGAGGTATTCCTTGGAGTCGAGCAGACTGTCCACCAGGGCGGGCAGACCCTTCTGGGCGACGAGGATCGAAAGGGCGATTCGTTCACGATCTCCATGCACCGGGCGGCCCAGCACCCGGCCTACCAGCTGCTCCACAACCTGGTAGTTGCTGTTCGTGCGATAAAAGTCGTTGCGGAATTTACGGGAGAGCAGCAGGCCACGCACGAAGTCGCGCACGGTGATTTGGTTGCTGCGCAGTTGCGATTCCAGCACCGAATCACGATCCACGCGGAAGGCGTGGAAGTAAATCTGCCGGTAAGCCTGCTCGATGATCTCATCCGCACTCGTGGCGCTTTGGCCGCGGTTCCCAGGGGGCTGACGGGGCGTTTCATCGCTGCCGATTGCAAACGATTGGACGCGGGCGTTGCTGCTGATCGGGGCAATGCTGAGCAGAGGGAGTGGCATGGGGATGGCGGAAAGTCTCCGGGGGAAAACGCCACGCAAGGTAAGGGGATCGTTGGCCTCTCCAGGCACCGAGAGCCGGATCCACAAGAACCTTCACGGAAGCCCTGGGCTGAGCCGATCGCGAAACCGCCCAGAACCTTTCTGCTCGCGGCGAGGCCAATCCCTACATCGGAGCGCCTGGGGTCGTCGCTCGTCACAGTCGCCCCGGTTGCGGCTGGTTCCGTTGATCGCTGCCGCTCCGGCGCCAGAGACTGCCAGCAGCGGCACCTCTAAGCCCGGGTCCGGGGCGGTCAGCGGAGGGCCAGGATCCAGCCGCTCCCACGGGGCTGTTGCTGTGATCTGGCAGGGGGAGCCGGCGTCCTGAGCAGGGCCAGTGGGGCGCCATGGCCCTTGCGCGACGCTGTTCTGTGCCCCTTGCCCTGGCCGGCTTCAGCCACCGAGGGCGGCGACCCACCCCTCGGGAATCTCAGCGCTGTAGTCGTGGGTGCGCTGGAACTCAAATGGGCCGGCCAGGGCACCCCAGAGCTGCTCATGGGTTTGCGGATGGTGCCCGCGATCGATCGTGCGCATTCCCTGGGCATCGATCTCGAAGCTGCTTACCAGGTAGGCGGTCATCCCCTTGCGTTCCACCAGGCAGCGGCAGCCGGGTTCCACCTCCCCCACGAAACCGTCCCCCTGCTCTCGCACCACATAGGTGCAACCCTCGAGGGTTTGGAGATCGCCCGGTGTGATCGCCTGCCGGCGCTCGAGGTTATCCACGGCTCCCCAGAAGCGTTCCGCGTCCTGGAGCGACTGGTTGACGATCAGCAGCTGGCCGTCGCGCTGTTCGGCCCGCAGCACGCGGATTCGGTACGGCGCCGCGGGATTGATGGCATAGGACTGCTCCAGCAGCAGCGATCCGGGCGCCAGCTGGGGCAGGGGACGGAACTTCACCAGGATGTGGGCGAAGATCGGCGGATTGTCGAAGGCTTGGTCTTGATTGCTGAAGCCGCCGCTGAGTTGACGGATCAGGCGGTTGAGAGAACTGCTCATCGGCGCGGGGGTTCGAGGCCGAGCAGGCGGATCCGGAAGGTGGCCACCTGGAGGGCCCGTTCAGGGTCGGATTGGAGAAAGGGGTGATCGGCCAGTGATGCCATCACCTGGTCCAGCAGGACCTGGTGCGTCATCGCCGCGGCGGAAGGGAGGCTGATGTCCCGCTTCCAAGCGGCATCGAAGGCCTGGCTGAAGCTGTCAGCGTTGTTGAAGACCTGCGGGCCTTCGTCGGGCAAACGGATCAAGTGTGCCGCCAGGAGCAGGGGAAACCGCGATCGGGCCAGGGCCCATCGCCTCCCATCCATGCTGCCATCTCAGCGGCTTTCCGCCTTGCCTGCAGAGGGGGTTGCGCGTATGTATAGCTAAACAAGCTTTGCGCACACCACCAACCCATGCGGGTCGCCCATCTCGCCGACCACCACCTGCTGCTGCTCTCCTCCGAGGAGGTGGCCTTGCTGCTTGACCTCATTCATGCCGGGGCGGTGTCCGATGAGCTGGGGGGAGACACGCGCACGCACCAGGATGTGGAAGCGCTGATCGGCCGCCTGCAGGACTGTCTGTTCAGCACGGCCCAGGATGTCTGGCGACGGGAGCGCGACGAGCCAGCCCAGGGGCCTTCAACGGCTGGTTGACCTCGGCTGCAAGCTGCGCTGGCGATCGAGCCGATCTCACGGGACATGGCGCTGGGGTCCCAGGTCCCTGGATCAGGCAGCGTGTCGCCATCACGATTCAGCGGCAGCACGCTGTCGCGGCCGGACGGGGCAGTCGTCCCCGCGGATGTCGGGCGGGCCAGGGCGGCACAGCCGGCGGACTCCCCACGCCCTCGTCGGAGCGCTGGCTGAACGGGGAACTGCCCACACCCTGAACCTCGCGGAACTTCGCTCGGAATCGCGAACCCCCCGCACAAACGGAAACCCCACAACACCTCGTGAATCCTGCAAGCCCTGTCCTGATCAGCAACAAAGCTCCGCATCAGAGGCAGGCTTCATGACGAAGGGCAAGAAATGGCTTCCGGCGCCTTGCTTTTGGGCGTTCCTGGCTGCCAGTCAGCATGCCTCATCCAGGGATCGTTGGCTCGGCGGAGCTTTGTTGCTGATCAGCAGCCCTGTTGGGCTGAGCTTGACGGCTCACGGGCCTTGACCAAGGAACCTACGGGTGTGTGCGCCTAGATGCCTTCACGAAACCAGGGCGCCTCGAATCATCCTCACTTGGCCGTTTAGCCGGCAACCACACCCCCATGACCAGGAGGGATGGCACGGCAGCGAGGTTTCTCGCAACGGTTGTTGTGAGGTGTCCCACACGAACGAACAGCCTCAGGGTGTAAACATCAGGCTTACGAGGTAATGAAATAAAGCCCTTTCTGGGCTGTCGTCGTTAGATGTTTGGGAAATGAATGCCAGGACCCAGATTTGAACTGGGGACACGGCGAGTTTCAGTCGCCTGCTCTACCAACTGAGCTATCCCGGCCCGGTTGCGCCGCCTGGACGCTTCCTCGGTTGGGATCTTAAATCACGGCCTGCCGCCGGTGGTGTCCGGGCCAGGCAGAGCAACCCCACCACAGACCAGCCAGCCGCCTCCAGGCAGCTGGCGGCGTTGCAGGCCGTGGCGCCGGTGGTGAGGATGTCATCCACGATCAGAACGGGATGGAGGCGGGCTTCCCCCGGCTGGGCCTTGCGCCGGCAGCGAAACGAATCGGCCTGATTGTGGAGCCGCAGCTGCCGATGCAGCCGGTGCTGGCCGAGCACCGGGCGGGAGCGCTCCAGCAGCGGCGCCCGCCGGGCG
>JBKCTK010000195.1:0-10688 GCA_046319055.1 Synechococcaceae cyanobacterium | reverse complement strand
GGTCTCAACAGTGACGCTGGTGGCCAGAGCCTGTGGGTCTGCGGGGCGGATTGCACGCCGGTGCTCATCGCCGATCTTCGCCACGGTCGGGTTGCCGCCTGCCATGCCGGCTGGCGTGGGGTGGTGGCCCGCATCGTGCCGCGTGCCATCGAACGGCTGGAAGCCGCGGGGAGCTGCCGTTCCGACCTTCGGGTTGTTCTCGGCCCGGCCATCTCTGGTGCGTCCTACCAGGTGGAGCGCAGCGTGAGTGAGGCCGTTGCCAGATCGCTGGAGCCCATGAATCGGGCTGATCTCGCCGCGGGCTTGCGGGCGCTGGCTGATGCAGATGCGGTGCATCCGGATGCAACGGCCGGCCGGGACAGACTGGACATCCGGGCCGCCACGGCGTTGCAACTGCAACGGTTTGGCCTTGACCGCGCCCAGTTGAGCCAGTGCCCGCTGTGCACCCTTAAAGAGCCCGACCTTTTTCATTCTTGGCGGCGCGATCAGGTTCGCGCCGTGCAATGGAGCGGAATCGTCAGCCAGGCCTGACGGATTGCGCCAGACCCTGATGCTTGGCTTGCTGGGCAGGCTGAACATGCGGGCGCTGGCAACCTAGGCACGCCCTGGAAGACCGGATCGCCAGCCGACGCCTCCCTGCGGCCACTTGTTTTTGTCGTGATCAGGCCAGGACTGGCCGGGGTTGTCAGGACGTCGCCTGCGGGTGGCCTGGATCAGCCAGAACTTCAACACCCTTACCAGCTGGGACTCACGCCAGCGCCTGGAGGAAGATTGCGAGCCTGGCAGCTGTCCAGTCCCGGTGCAGGCGAACCAACCCCAACCCGCTGCCAAGGTCGCAGGGTTCTGCACCGCGAAGGGCAACGACCTGTGTGGCCGGAGGTGAGTGACGAATGGATCACTCCCCTAGGCCAACGGTCCGCCGGAGCGTCATCAAAGAGGTTATGCAGCTTGCGCATATGCCCGCGAGGGATCACAATGCGTTCGGTGCAATTCTTCTCTCATGCTCACCGGTGCAGACCTCCTGGCCAAGGTCAAGGAGATGGGCGATGTCAGCAAGTCCGATCTGGTTCGGGCCTGCGGCTACGTCTCAACCAAGAAGGACGGGACTGAACGCCTGAACTTCACCGCCTTCTACGAAGCCCTCCTCAATGCCAAAGGCGTCGACTTCGGTGCGCCTCCCAAGCCTGGTAAAGCGGGGCGCAAGCTCAGCTTCAATACCAAGGTCCAGTTCAATGGCAACCTGATGGTGGGTCGCGCCTACACCGCGATGCTCGATCTCAAGCCCGGCGACGAGTTTGAAATCAAGCTTGGTCGCAAGCAGATCCGTCTCGTCCCCCTGGGTTCGGAAGACGAAGAAGGTTGATGGCCACCGCCTCCGCCGCCTTGATGCCATCAATGGCGGCGGAGAGAATGCCGCCGGCGTATCCGGCCCCTTCTCCGGCCGGATACAGCCCAGCGGTGTTGACACTCTCCAGGCTGCCGGGACTGCGGGGAATCCGCACCGGCGACGATGTTCGCGTCTCCACGCCGGTCAACACGGCGCCGGCCATGGCATAGCCCGGAAGCTGCGTTTCGAACGACGGCACTGCGGCTCGGATGGCGTCGAGAACCTCTCCGGGCAGGCAGGGCTTGAGGTCGCCGAAACGCACTCCCGGTCGATAAGACCCCACCACAGCATTCTCCGGTGGAGAATCGGCCTGGCTGACGCGGTTGGCCAACACATCCGCCAGCCATTGCGCCGGGGCTTGATGGGAGCCCCCGCCAGCCTCGTAGGCCCGCCGTTCCCAGTGACGCTGATAGGCGATCCCGGCGAGAGGATCCCCAGGCCTGCGTTCCCAGGGGCTGAAATCCAACGGTTCCACCGGCACCACCAGCGCGCTATTGGCGTTGCGTTCGTTGCGGCTGTGTTGACTCATGCCGTTGGTGACCACGCCGCCAGCTTCGGAGGCAGCGCCGACGACTAGTCCCCCCGGGCACATGCAGAAGCTGTAGACGGCCCGCCGGCCATCCCCGGCTGGGCACCCCAGCTTGTATTCCGCCGCCCCCCGCCGGGGATGGCCGGCGCAGGCTCCCCAGCGCGCCCGATCAATCAAGGACTGGGGGTGTTCAATCCGCAGGCCGATGGCGAAAGCCTTCGCCTGCAGTGCCACACCGTGGTCGTCGAGCATGGCGAAGGTATCGCGGGCGCTGTGACCGATGGCTAACACCACCTGTTCCGCCGCAATCCGGCTGCCATCGCTCATCAGCACCCCCCGCAGCTGACGCCGCCCTTCACGGGTCTCGATCAACAACCCATCCACCCGGGCAGCGAATCGCACTTCCCCCCCGAGGGCCTCGATCTTGGCGCGCAGGCCGCGCACCACGGTCGCCAGCTTGAAGGTGCCGATGTGGGGCCGATGGGCCGTCAGGATGTCGGCCTGGGCGCCGGCGGCCACCAGTTCCTCCAGCACCTTGCGGATGTAGTGCTGGGGTTCACGGATGTGGCGGGAGTGCTTGCCGTCCGAGAAGGTGCCCGCCCCCCCCTCGCCGAACTGGGCGTTGGATTCCGGCAACAGGGGGCCCTGCTGACGCCAGAAGCGAAACGTGTCTGCCGTGCGCTGCCGCACTGGTTGGCCCCGCTCCAGCAGCAAAGGCCGTAGTCCCATCTGGGCCAGCAACAGGGCCGCGAAATAGCCGCAGGGTCCCGCCCCCACCACCAGTGGGCGCGGTGCCGCACCCGGTTCGAAGTGATGGGGCGGGACATAACGCTGGAGGGGGGCTGGGCGCAGCTGCTGGTTGCGGCTCGCCCGTTGCAGCCAGCGCTGACGCGCCACACCGCTGAGCTCCAGTTCCAGATCCAGGGCATACACCAGCCGGATGGCGTCCTGGTGCCGGGCGTCAACACTGCGCTTGATGACGCGATGGCCGAGCAGGGCTCCTTGTGGCAGGTTCAGACGGCGTTGGATGGCCTGGCGCAGCTCGGTCTCGTCGTGCTCGAGGGGCAGCTTCAGGCCGCTCAGCCGCCAGACCATCGGTTCGGGTTGATCTGGCCGGGACAAAGCTGGGAATCAGGACTTCTCTCTCTGTCTAGGTCTAGCGGCGACCGTGGGACAGAACAGTCTGGAGATGCCATGGTGGAGCATCGCTTACCGCGCCAGCCGCCATGGGTCCGCTCCACTGCCCGCTCTGCATCGGCTTGGCCCTGCTCTCCATCCTGCGCACCGCTGCCTACGGGGTGTTGATGGCGCGGCTGGCAGGATTCGGCTCCAGCCCGGCAGCCTCACCACCAGTGTCGATCCGCGGCCCCGCGCTGGCGCACTGAGCCAGCACCCACCAAACGGCGTCGGGCGGAGAGATCCAGCGGGAAGGTCCCGATCCCCGCGACATCGGGCCCCAGCTCTGGCCCCCCCGGATGATGCGGTGGCCGGTTGAACGGCGCTGTGGGGTTGCCGCCAGGGGATGGGGGGAGGATCGCGTTGTGGCGATCGGAAGCTTCTGTTCCCAAGACGGGTTTTTGCGTTTAGCCGGCGGCCACTGGCGCCAGCTCTGCCTCGATTCGGGCAAGCGCCAGCCGGGTGGGAATCACCGCATCCGCGTTGAGGCTGATCGAGTCGATCCCCTCCTCGATCAGGAAGCGGGCGAAATCGGGGTAATCGCTCGGAGCCTGGCCGCAGATGCCGATGGGGCGGCCACTGGCATGGGCACCGCGGATCGCCTGGCGAATCATGGCCTTGACCGTGGCGTGCCGCTCATCGAAGCCATCCGCCACCAGGGCAGAATCCCGATCCACCCCCAGGGTCAGCTGGGTGAGATCGTTCGAGCCGATCGAAAATCCATCGAAGCGCTCCGCAAAGGCCTCAACACCCACCACATTGCTCGGCAGTTCACACATCACGTACACCCGCAGGCCGTTCTCTCCGCGCCGCAGGCCTTGGCGGCCCATCTCCGCCAGCACGGCATCGGCCTCCTCCGGCGTGCGACAGAACGGCACCATCGGAATCACATTGGTGAGGCCCATGGTCTCGCGAACCCGGCGCAACGCCTGACATTCCAGGGCGAAGGCGGGCTGGAACCCCGGGGACACATAGCGGGCGGCGCCACGCCAACCCAACATCGGATTCTCTTCCTGCGGCTCGAAGTCACTGCCGCCGAGGAGACGGGCGTATTCATTGCTCTTGAAGTCGGAGAAACGCAGGATCACCGGCCTGGGATGGAAGGCGGCAGCGATGCGAGCCATCCCCTGGCTGAGCAGATCCACGTAGTAATCCTGGGGCTGGGCATGGCCTCGGGTGAGCTCGGCGATGCGCTGCCGCACCTGGGGATCGCTGACCCGCTCCAGGAACAGCAGGGCGAGGGGGTGAATGCGAATGTGGTTGGCAATGATGAACTCCAACCGGGCCAGGCCGACGCCATCGCAAGGGATGCGGGCCAGGTTGAAAGCCTCTTCCGGGTTGCCCACGTTGATCAGGATCTTGACCCGGGTCGGCGGCAGGTGGTCCAGGGATTGCTCCTCCACCGCATAGGGGAGGGCACCGCGGTAAACATGCCCCACATCCCCCTCACAACAGCTCACGGTCACCGTCTCTCCATCGGGGATCCGGCTGGAGCCATCACCGGTGCCGACGATGGCGGTGATGCCCATCTCCCGAGCGATGATCGCCGCATGGCAGGTGCGCCCCCCCTGGTCGGTCACCACGCCGCTGGCACGGCGCAGGATCGGCTCCCAGTCGGGATCCGTGCGGCGCGTCACCAGCAGGTCCCCCTGCTGAAACTGTTGGATGGCACTGGGATCGGCGATCACCCTGGCGCGACCGCTGCTCACGGAGGCCCCGATCGCCCGCCCGCGCACCAGCTCCTCCGCACCGGCGGTCTCAATCCGCCAGCGCCGTAGCAGCGTGGCTGTGGCACGGGACTGGACGGTTTCCGGCCGGGCCTGAAGGATGAACAACTCCCCCGAGAGGCCATCTTTAGCCCATTCGATGTCCATCGGCGTCTCAACCTGGCGTTGACGGCTGTAGTGCTCCTCGATCAGGCAGGCCCAGCGCGCCAGGGTCAGGGCCTCCGCATCCATCAAGGCGTAACGCTCCCGTTCGGCTTCGGGCACGGGCAGGCTGCGCAGGGCGGATCCATCGCCCCGCTCCGGGTCGTCGTAGACAAGGCGCACAGCTTTGCTTCCCAGACGGCGGGAAATGATCGGGGCGAAGCCTTGGCGCAGGGTGGGCTGGAAGATCAGCAGCTCGTCCGGATTCACGGCACCCTGCACGATGCTCTCGCCGAGTCCATAGGCGGCATTGATCAGCACGGCATCGCGGAAGCCGGTTTCGGTATCCAGGCTGAACATCACCCCGGAGCAGGCCAGATCGGAGCGCACCATCCGCTGCACGCCGATCGACAGGGCCACCTCCAGGTGATCAAAGCCATGCCGTTGCCGATAGGAGATCGCCCGATCGGTGAACAGCGACGCGTAGCAGCGCCGACAGGCCAACAGCAGGGCCTGCTCCCCCTGCACGTGCAGGAATGTTTCCTGCTGCCCGGCGAAGCTCGCGTCTGGCAGGTCTTCGGCCGTAGCGCTGGAGCGCACCGCCACGGCCATCGCGCCGGCGCCTTCTAGCTGCCGATAGGCGCTCAGGATCGCCGTTTCGAGGGGGGAAGGAAGGGCGGCCGCCAGCAGACGGCGGCGGCAGGCCTCGCCTGCCTTCTGCAGGCTGGGCAGGTCCTCCGCGTCGAGGTCCTTCAGGATCCCTCCGAGGTCAGAGCGGAGGTCGTCCTGGTCCAGCAGCTGTCGGTAGGCGGCCGCGGTGGTGGCGAAGCCGCCCGGCACATTCACCCCCAGCGGGGCCAGATTCCGGATCAGCTCACCCAGCGAGGCATTTTTCCCCCCCACGTCGGCCAGGGCCTCCAGCCCCACCGCCTCGAAGGGAATGACCAGACGATCGGGGGCGAGCATGGCAGCAGCGGAGCTTTGCCTCAACTCTGGCCATCCCAGCCGCGGCTGTCCTGCGTGGCTGGGGCCCAAGGGCAGCACGACCGGCCCCGTGGAGCACCATCTTCCACGAAGTGGTCAGCGCGGACCCATGAGATCTACCAAGGGCGGCGCCCATCCCCACGGCAGGCTGGCGACGTGTTGACGAACCCGATCAGGCCGTGAGGTCTCTCCTCACTCTTGATTCAGACGGGAGAAGCTCGTGCGGTCAACGGATCGAAGTCACCTTCCTGGAGCAGCGGCACTCCATGGGGCATCTCGTGCGCCGATGGGCTGCATCGATCTGGCCAAGCACGATCTGGATGGCCCCGTGCAGCAGCGGTCGCCAGGCGGAGCCAGCCTGGTATCTCCGTGTCGCGGTACCACGGCTCAGCCCTATGCCCTGCGCAGATGGGGGCGAGTCGAGGTCACTCCTCCGGGGTCGAAGGTTCCTCAGGCAGCAACTGGGCCAGCAGCCCCGCCCCCATCAGCACAGCCCCAAGACCGATCGCCAGGCCACGGTTGGCGCGGGCCGGGCCATCCAACCAGGCGGCCGCCGCCAGGAAGGCGCCACCGAGGAGCAGAGACGGGACCAAAACAATGCCCTTAGCCGTGCGATTGAGGCTCATGGAGGCGGAGAGGAGCGGAGGGCATGGAGGGTGCTAGGGGCCTCAGCCACAGGGATCAGCCTGGGCCAGCCCGGCCTGGATCAACGCTTCACCGAGGTCTTGGTCCTTGTCGAGCCGAATGACCCTGGCGCTGAGCGCTTCAGCCTCGGCCTGAAGCGGGCGGATATTGAGCTTTGTGCCCCGCGGCAGCTCGCGTTTCAGCCAGGTGGTCGCCGCGGCGCGATCCGATGGCTCGACCCGGATGCAGGCCAGGTCGACCTGGTAAGAGCGATTGCGATCGCCCACCTGGAGCTGGGTGGCTCCACGCACCTGGAGGAGCTCGGCGGCGTTGACCTGGACCGGAGCCAGCAGCCACAGACCGACCAGAAGGGCCAGGCCCAGCAACACCCTCGGCAGGTGTTCAACCCGGCGGGCTGAAGGGCTCAGAGCTTGCTGCCGCATGCGGGGCAGAAGTGGTGGGCGCTGGCGGTGGTGGAGCCGCAAGCACCGCACTGCCGCACGGTGTCGATGGCCAGCTCGGGATGGCTGGGCAGCCCCACCATCTGGGCGTTGCTGGCACCCGGAGGGACCATGGGATAGCAGTTTTCATCGCGGCGCACTCGCACATCCACAAAGGCGGGGCCGGGGTGGGCCAAGGCAGCCTGCAACTGGCCACGCAGCTCAGCGCGATCGTTAATTTCAACGCCCAAGATCCCGAAGGCACTGGCGAGCGCCTTGAAATCCGGCATCCCCTGGGTCATCTCCGAGCTGGAGTAGCGATGGTCGTAGAAGCTCTCCTGCCACTGGCGCACCATGCCTTGCCAGCCGTTGTTGACAATCACAACTTTCACCGGCAATTGGTACTGGGCGATCGTGCCAAGTTCCTGGATATTCATCAAAATGCTGGCATCTCCAGCGACGCAGATCACCTGCTCGTCGGGTCGTGCCATCTGGGCTCCCATGGCAGCAGGCATGCCATAGCCCATGGTGCCGAGGCCAGCGCTGCTGATCCAGCGACGCGGTCCCGTGTTCAGGTACTGGGCCGCCCACATTTGATGTTGGCCAACATCGGTGGTGTAAATGGCCTTCGGGGCCAGTTCACGCAGGGTGATCAACACCTCCTGGGGGGCAATCGCGCCGGTGGGGGTTGGGATGGCCAGGGGATAGTGCTGCTTCCAAGTGCCGATGCGCTCCAACCACAGCTGGGTGCGGCCGCCATGATCATCGCCGCTGGAGGCCCCTAGGAGAGCTTCGACGGCAGCGCGAACATCGGCGATGATCGGCACATCGGGAACACGATTCTTCCCCACCTCAGCCGGGTCAATATCAATGTGAATCACTTGGGCCCGGGGAGCGAAGCTATCCAGCCGCCCCGTTACCCGATCATCGAAGCGGGCGCCGGCGGCGATCAGCAGGTCGCATTCGGTTACAGCGAAGTTGGCATAAGCGGTGCCGTGCATGCCCAGCATGCCAACGGACAAAGGATGGTTCTCATCGAAGGCGCCCTTGCCCATCAAGGTGGTGGTGACAGGCAGCTGGAACCGTTCAGCCAGGGCCTGCAACGGCCCGTGGGCGCCGGCGGAGATCGCCCCGCCACCGACATAGAGAAGCGGGCGGTGGGCCTCGCGGATCAGCCGCAGGGCCTGGGCGATGGCTTCATCCCGCGGGGCCGGTGGCGCCTTGAAGCCGGCGGGAATGGCCGTGCCCGGTTCCACCGGGATGTAGTCAAACTCCTCGACCCCCACATCCTTGGGGACATCGATCAGCACCGGGCCAGGCCGGCCACTGCTGGCGATGAAGAACGCCTCGGCGACGATGCGGCCGATATCGGCTGGATCCCGCACCACCCAGGAATGCTTCACGATCGGCAGGGTGATGCCAAAAATGTCCGTCTCCTGGAAGGCATCTGTGCCGATGGCCGCGCGGGGAACCTGGCCGGTCACCACCACCATCGGCACGGAGTCCATCTGGGCGGTAGCGATCCCCGTCACCAGGTTGGTAGCGCCAGGGCCCGAGGTGCCAAAACAGACACCCACCTGCCCGGTGGCTCGGGCATAGGCATCGGCGGCGTGGGTACCGCCCTGCTCGTGACGCACCAGGATGTGGCGCAGCCAGCCCCTGGCCTCGGCTTTGTGGAGTTCGTCGTAGATGGGCAGGATGGCGCCGCCCGGATAGCCAAAGATGTGCTTCACCCCATGGCGGTGCAGGGCATCCATGAGCGCGTAGGCACCGCTGACGCGCTGAGGTTGCGCTGAGCCAGCGCTGACGGAGGGCCGAGATCCGGAGCGGGTTGGAATGGCAGCCGGGTTCAGGGGCGTGAGCGTCACGGCGAACGAGCGACGGGTGGAAAGGCCTGTAAACCCAGGCAAGCCCCGGGCAGGCGCTAGAGGCCGCCAAGGTGCTCGTAAGCACCGTGTCAGCGGAACTGTCTCACATTAAGGGGGGCGACCCGCGGCGCAACGCCTCGGCGGCTGGCCGCCATGGCCTGCAGGATCCGCGCGGGATCCAGGGACACCCCCCGATAGCGGATCCCCCAGTGCAGATGCGGACCGGTGGTGCTGCCGCTGAGGCCCACATGGCCGATCAGGGCGCCGCGACCCACCCGCTGGCCGACGGCCAGCTGAACCCGGCCACTGCGATAGATCCGTCCATCCGACTCGCCTGCCAAATGACAGTAAACATGTTCGTAGTCGCCAGAACGGATCAGCAGGCCGTTGCCGCAACCAGCATCGGCAATCACCTCCACCACGGTGCCACCCCACCAACTGAGGATGGGGGAGCCCAGCGGAGCGGCAATGTCGATGCCATCGTGGTGGCGTGCGTCACCACCGATGGGGTGATAGCGCACGCCGTATCCGCTGGTGTACCCCGCGAAGCTGGCCACCGGAAACACGCCGGCCAGCCAGCCATTGGCGCGGACCGCGCCAGAGCAGAGCAGCCCGGGAGCCGCCACCAGCAGCACCAGGGCACGGATCTGCCGCCGTTCAGAGCAAGCCCAGCGCATGGAGCGGTCCGCGACCACTGATCAACTCCAGCAGGAAAGCGGAAAAACCGAGCATCGCCAATCGGCCATTCCAGACCTCGCTGCTGTTGTTCCAGCCCCAGGCCCACTTGTCCTGGGGGTAGAGCTTCACCTTGGTGGGTAGGCGTGCGGCCTGCTCCAAGTTGATCTCCGGGCCATCGAGCGCCTGTTGAACCAGGTCGGCCAGGCCACTGATGAACGTGGCATCGGTGTCGAGGGCCGGAACGCGGCGGAAGTGGCGGATGCCTGCCTCTGTGGCGATCTCCCTGTATTCGATGTCGATCTCCTCCAGCGTTTCGATGTGCTCGCTGACAAAACTGATCGGCACCACCACCAGGTCGTTGACACCCGCCTTGCCCAAATCCCGCAAGGCATCCTCGGTGTAAGGCTTGAGCCACTCCACCGGACCAACCCGGCTCTGGTAAGCCAGGGTGTAGGGGTTGGCAAAGCCAAGCCGCTCCCGCAGGCGGGCCATGATCAAGTCGGCGCAGGCCTGGATTTCCCGCTGGTAGGGATCGCCGGCTTCCTCCACGTAGCTTTTCGGCACGCCATGGGCGCTGAAGAACACATGGGCCTGGGCAGGGGGCTCTGCCTCGCGAACCTGCTGTTCGATCAGGCCCGCCATGGCGTCGATGTAGCCGGGGTGGTCGTACCAGCTGCGAATGCAACGGATCGGCAGACGCTCGAAAGCCGCGTCCGCCTGCCGCAGCCGTTGCAACTCCCGAAAGCTGGAACCGCTGGTGCTGATCGAGAACTGGGGATATAAGGGCAGCACCACCACCTCGTCGATGCTGTCGGCCTTGATGTCCGCCACCGCGGACTCGGTGAAGGGATGCCAGTAGCGCATCGCCACGTAGCTGGTGGCCTCCACGCCCCGCTGCCGCAAGCTGCTCTGGAGCTCACGTGCCTGTTGCTCCGTGATCCGGCGCAGGGGCGAACCGCCGCCGATCGAGCGATAGGCCTCCTGCGATTTGTTGCTGCGCAGCGTGCTGATCAGCCAGGCCAGGGGTTTCTGCAACGCCGGGATCGGCAGCCGGATGATCTCGGGATCGGAGAAGAGGTTGTAGAGGAACGGACCGACATCCTGAATGCGCTCCGGACCCCCGAGGTTCAGCAG
>JBKCTK010000194.1:0-2466 GCA_046319055.1 Synechococcaceae cyanobacterium | reverse complement strand
GTGTTTCTGCCTGGTTGGGGTGACCACCCCAGGCGACCTGATTCAGGATCCCCAAGCTTCCCCTTTCAACTTCGGCAAGGCGATCGACCTCAGCGGCTTCACCTTGGCGGAAGCCACACCGCTGGAAGTGGGTTTGCAGGGCCACGTGGCAGACCCTCACGCCGTGTTGGAGCGGGTGCTCCATTGGTCCGGTGGGCAACCGTTCCTCACCCAGAAACTGCTCGATCTGGTGGTGCAGCACTCCACGGGCCACGTGGCGATTCCCCCAGCTGACCTCGGTGTCGCCAACCCCGACCCCATGCCGCTGGAGGAGCTGGATGCGCTTGTGCGACGGCGGGTGATTGAGAACTGGGAGGCGCAGGATCAGCCCCCCCACCTGAAGACACTGCAAGACCGCATGCTGCTAAGCCCCGAACGCATCCGCGGCAAGTTGCTTGATCTCTATGCGCAAATTCTGGAGCAAGGAACCATACCAGCCGATGATCACTCCTACGAGCAAATTCATCTACGCCTCACCGGTCTCGTCGTCCGGCGCCCTGGAGGCCTGGCCGTCTACAACCCCATCTATGCGGAGGTGTTCGGGCCTGCCTGGACTCGCCAGGCGATGGAACAGCTGCGCCCCACGATTTACGGCGAAGCCTTTCGCGCCTGGGAGGCGGCGCCACCGGAGCAACGCGCCAGCCATCTGATCAGCGGCGCATCATTGGCGGAGGCCCTCAGCTGGTCGCGCGGCAAGCGGCTGAGCGATGCGGATCAGGAGTTTTTAGAGGCTAGCCGCGATGCGGAAGCGGCCGCTCGCAAGGTGGAGGAAGACGCCAGGCTGGCCCAGGAGCGGGCGCGGGTGGCGGAATTGCAAAGCGCCCAGGAGCGGGAGCGGGCAGAGCAGGCGGAGAAAGACAGGCAATCGGCTGAACGGGAGGCCAACAACCGCAAGAAACAAGCCACCACATTAGGTATCGCCCTTGTTGCCATGGCTGGCTTGGCAGGGGTGGCCGGTTGGCAATGGCAGACGGCGCAACACAGCGAACGCAAGGCCTGGGCCAGTGAAAAGAGTGCTAGGGAGAGCAAAAGGTTGGCGGACGCCAAGCAGGAGGAAGCGCAGCTTGAGCGCGACAAGGCCGTGAAAGCCGAGAAGGAGGCCAGCGACCAGCGCAAGAATGCTGATCAGAAGGCCCAAGAAGCCAACCAGCAACGCCTGCTGGCGCAACAACAAACCGCCCAGGCCATCCATGCCCGCAACGCGGCTGAGGTGGCCACCAAGGCCGAAGCCGTGCAACGCGGCAAGGCGGTGCAGCAAACGCGCATCGCCCAACAACAAACGCGAACCGCCCAGAAGCAAACCCAGATCGCCACCCTCCGCGAGCAGGCGGCGCGGGTGTTGAACCTGTTGCCCACCTCAGAAGCGGTGTACGGCATGGTGTTGGCGATCGACACATGGGTGAACAGCGGGTCAGTTCCTCTTGCCCAGGGAGCCAGTGCCTCTTCCCTTCTTCATGCGCTACAAGCTTCCCAGGAATCCAATTTGCTCGAGAGTCATCAGGGCAAAGTAAGTTCGGCGGTCTTCAGCCCCGACGGCAGCATGCTCGCCACTGCCGGTCGTGACGGGACCGTGCGGCTGTGGGAGGTGAAGAGAGGCATCCCTATCGGCGCACCCCTCAAGGGACATGAGAGACGCGTCACTTCAGTGGCGTTCAGCCCCAATGGCCGCACCATCGCCACTGCCAGCGACGACACGACGGTGCGGCTCTGGGAGGTGAAGAGCCGCACCCCGATCGGCGCACCCCTCAAGGGACATGAAAATGCTGTCACTTCGCTGGCATTCAGCCCCGATGGCCGCACGATTGTCTCCGCCAGTTACGACGAGACCGTGCGGCTCTGGGACGTGAAGAGCAGGAGCCCGATCGGCGCACCCCTCAGGGGTCATAGGGACAAGGTCTGTTCGGTGGCGTTCAGCCCCGATGGACGCACGATCGCCAGTGCCGGTGGCGACGAGACCTTGCTGCTGTGGGACGTGAAGAGCGGGAGTCCGATCGGCACACCCCTCAAGGGTCATATCGGCGGGGTCAGTTCGGTGGCGTTCAGCCCTGATGCCCGCACGATCGCCACCGCCAGCGATGATGCGAAAGTTCGGCTGTGGGACGTGAAGAGCGGGAGTCCGATCGGCGCACCCCTCGAGGGACATGAAAGAACTGTCACTTCGGTGGCCTTCAGCCCCGATGGCCGCACGATCGCCAGCGGCAGTGATGATCGGACGGTGCGGCTGTGGGACGCGAAGAGGCGCGCGCCGATCGGCACCCCCCTCAGGGGCCATGAGGGTGAGGTCACCTCCGTGGCCTTCAGCCCCGATGGCCGCACGATCGTCTCCGCCAGTGACGACGAGACCGTGCGGCTCTGGGACGTGAAGAGCCGGAGCCCGATCGGCGCACCCCTCAAAGGCCCAGGGGTCGCGGTGAGTTCAGTGGCTTT
>JBKCTK010000193.1:0-4395 GCA_046319055.1 Synechococcaceae cyanobacterium | reverse complement strand
CAGCGGGCGCTGGCCAATGAGCGCCAAGGGGTGTCGCGCACCGTGGTGGTCTGCTCAGACGAGGACA
Organism: Synechococcaceae cyanobacterium; assembly: GCA_046319055.1. Classification (GTDB taxonomy): domain Bacteria; phylum Cyanobacteriota; class Cyanobacteriia; order PCC-6307; family Cyanobiaceae; genus Cyanobium. The sequence goes on along the minus strand of JBKCTK010000193.1, from coordinate 4,328 downwards.
GCAACGTGATCGCCTACGCCTGCCTGTCGGCTGGCGCGATCGTGCTGGCAGAGGTGCCTGGTGCCCTGCGCCGCAACATGCCTGACCCGCTTCCCGTTGTGGTGCTGGGGCGCCTGGCGGTGGACCGCCTCCATCAAGGCCAGGGCCTTGGCCGCGCCCTCGTGGCCGATGCGCTGCGGCGCAGCCTGGCCGCTCGGCGCCTGATCGGCGCCAGAGCACTGCTCCTGCACGCGCTCGATGAACAGGCGGCTGCGTTCTACCACTCGCTTGGATTTCGCCCCTCCCCGCTCAGTGCCTCGACGTTGATGCTGCAGCTCTCCGAACCAGCTGACTGACAAACGCCCCACAGCCCCCACGCCACTCATCCCATGGCTTATCCCAACATCGAAGCGATCCTGGAAGAAGGCGGAGACATCACAGTTGGGCGTGTCGGCCCGATCGACTGCGTGGCCTGCGCCAGCACCAGCTACGACTGTCCGGTGATGTTGGTGCGGCGCGAGGGGGAGAGCTTCGTGGCATTGCTGCGGCGCCTTGATCGTTCGATCGCCAGAGCCTGGAAACAGGAGATCACCATTGATGAGGTGAACGGTTGAGTGGTTTCAGGCCAGCAAGCTGGCGGCCCTAGGCGGACTAATTCCGCATGTGATGGGTCAGAATGGAATGCCTGGCCATAACAAACACACGTTGCCAAGGGTTTACCAAGCCGAAAACCAATCGTCGCCCATCGTTTGTTAAACATAACCAAAAACCAGTCTCCCAACGATTGATTAGAGAACTAGGCTGGACATTGAGCAACTCCGACCACTAGGAGTAGTAGGGAAGCGCTGGACAACCCCGGAGTCGACCCGCCTGACCTCATATTTCCTTGCGACATCCAGGATGCTCAGAGTGCTGGTGGAGGTTTTTCGGGACTTCCCTAGTACTAAAAATGTTTGTAGCAAGTTTCGAGATTCAAGTCAGCTGCTTCGCGCACTTCTATCGGATGGGTAGGAAGATTAAATTTTCTCACGACCTCGTACAAAACTTGACTATGCAGCATTTTTTCCCGAACATTGACACGATCGGGACACCAGCTCAACAGGAAGACTTTATCGGTCACCCGGCCATTGATCATACCTTTTACGTCTACAACAATAAAGCATGCCTTGTCAGATATGCAACTGCTGCACCAACTAACTAGGCCATTCCAAGTATTCTCTTGAAATTTCTCCCATTGCTCAGGAGATGCATCGGCTGGGACAGAGTGAATGACTTCGAGTTTACGTGAAGTGCTACCTGAGACTTTTGCTACAGCAAAGACGACCCAACCGGTGATGTGGGACCTTACTTTTTCGTATTCAGAAACTGCATTAGCACTGTCGGACCAAGAAAAGTCCATTTCCAAAAATTTGCAATCCTAATAACCTGCCATCCATTCCCAGCCATTGAGCGCCTCCTGTGCCAGATGGATATCCGACCGGGCTGACGGACGGTCACATCTCAGGCGGGATGGTTGTACGACCGCCAGCAGCGCGGCGGTTTTCGCGTCGCCTATCGAGCCGCAGGGCATTGATCGCCAGGCTGCGGAGCGTGGCCAGGATCTGGACTCCGTTGTCCTCCCGATAGCGGTGGCGTCTTCTCGCAGCGCCACGTCCAGCACCCAGTGCCAGCTGTTCTCGATTGACCACCGGTTTCTGACGTGACGCAGCAGAGCCTGGGCACCGGTGCGCAAACTCCAGACGTAGTCGCGGGTCTCATCGGTCGGCTTGCCATCGCGGAGGCCCTGGCTGCGCACGGCAATGAACGTGGCGCTGCCTGGCCACTGCTCCATCACCCACTCCGGCGCAGGCCTCGCCCGCAGGGTCAAGCTGATGTCACGGCCCCGTTTCACCTCCCGTCCACTGGTGCGCCAGGGGATTCGCAGGCCGTCGGTCAGTCGGTCTCGGATCAGCCGAAAACCGCTGCGGCGGCTGTGTTTGACGGCGATCAGGAAGTCGGCGCCGCTGAGGATCGAAAGCCAACGTTTCGGCGTGGTTCCCGCGCACGACACCGTAGGCGCGGCAGCCAGTTGAGACCTGCTGAGACGGACTTCCAACAGGCCCTGCCCGACCCAGGCTCTCCAACCTCCAAGATCATTGCCTCCGCAGCCCGCCGCCCCTGTCCCTGCTTCCCCCTCCCCAAACCAAACCCACTGCAGCTGGAAAGGGCACGGGGGGCAAGGCTGGCGGCGCCGAGCTGCAGGCCCTGGAGCAGCGTCTCGTTGGACAGGAGCAGCTTGTGCTGCTGATCGCCCAGCAGGTGGGCGTTTCCCCCGAGGCGATCCAGCGGCTGCTGGCGCCGGCTGCTCCAGAGCGCTGAGGGAGCAGACAACCCGCGACAGGCGCCCAAGATTCGCTATTCGCGAATGCCGAATGGCCCCTGCGACCGTGGCCCGCTCCCCCTCCAATCCCCAGCTCGTGCTGCGTCCGCAGGATCTGGTGGTGCTACTGCGCCTGGCCTTGGACCCAGGCCCTGCCCCCACCTATGCGGCCCTTGGCGCTGAGCTGGGGATGACAGCCTCGGAGGCCCATGCGGCGGTGGAACGTGCCGTCGCCGCCAGGCTGGCGATCAAGGATGGGGCCGGCAAGCCCGCGGTGGTGCGTGCTGCCTTGAAAGCCTTCGTGCAGCACGGCGCTCGCTACTGCTTTCCGGCGACGCTGGGCGGGCTCAGCCGCGGTGTTCCCACCGGCTATGCCGCCTCCCCCCTCAACGAGCAGATCCGGCCGGGCAACGACCCGCCACCGGTGTGGCCGTGGAAGAAGGGAAAAGCCCGTGGCATCGCCTTCCACCCGCTCTATCCCAGTGTTCCCGAAGCCGCGGAGCGCAACCCGGCCCTGGGGGAGCTGCTGGCCCTGTTCGATGCGGTGCACGGCGGCAGCGCCCGTGAACAGGCCCTGGCCCTGACGCTGCTGGAGGAGCGGCTGCAGCCATGAACCCCAACACTGACACCGCGCTTAAGGTTGAGGTAACGCCCATGCGGTCGGCGAAAGCCGCTGCCGTCATGACCCCAGCCGATCAAGCCATTCAGGAGCAGGAAGCTCCCTTCTCCATTCGCCGCCGCCAGCGCGGCGGCAGACGGATCGTGGCGGTGAGCAGCTCGGTGAGCGCGATGGATGCCCTGCGAGCCCGCATCCATTCCCAGAGCAAAACAGTGGCCGATCACATCGCGGCTGATCCTGAGGCCCAAGCCTTCATGGACGACTGGGCCACCCCTGAGCCCATCACCCGCTGACGACCAGCGTGGAGCTCAAGGCCGGGCAGATCGTCACCGTTGACTGGCGCAAGGATCCAGACCACCCCGCCCAGAATCCCCAGCCACCAGAGCCCAACAAGCTCAGGCCAGCTGTGGTGGTGCTGGACACAGAGCTGTTTGACCCGGCCTACCCCACGGTGCTGGTGGTGCCGATGACAGGCGAGCCTGGTCTGGCCATCCCCGACCTGACCGTGGTGCTGCAGCCCAGTCCCAGCAACGGCTGCAAGAAGGTGAGCTACCTACTCCCGCAGAGCCTGACCTGCGTGGCCAAGACACGCATCACGGCAGCCACCAAGTCACAGATCACCCCAGCCGAACTGCAGCAGCTGCGCCAGTTGGTGGTGCTGACCATCGGCGGCCTGAGCTGACGCATCCTGAGCCGATGACGGAGAACCGCGACAAACTGGAGAAGCTGGGCCGCTTCCTGCTGCGCGGTCTGCGCATCGGCGCCAGCACGGTGTCGATCGTGGAGCTGCTCCGCAACGACTGGACCGGCGGCATCAGTGCGGGCGTGGCCTGGTTGGTATTCCTGCAGGTGGAGCGGCGGTTGCCGCCCCTCAGCTCGGATCCCGAGGACTGATCCGCACCTCGGAATAGCCGGTGGCTGGATCGAGCTCGCGCCGGAACCGCCACTCCGGCAGCAGGCCAATCACCAGCTCGGCGGTGGTGCGCACCAGTGAGCCGGTGCAGAGGTGACCGCCGGTCACCGTTCCGCTGCTGCCTGCGATGGCGATGTGCAGGTGGATGCCATCGGGCGAGAGGGTACCCGAGAGGCTGACGATCTCCAGATCGCCGCGGAACGCCGTGGCCTGCGTCGCACCGGCAAGACGCAGCTGGGCCAGCGACAGGCTGCCCACAGCGCTGATCACGCAGCCGGCCTGCTCCTGCTGCGCGCCCATCCAGGCCTCCAGAGCCAGGCGCAGGTCAGCGCCGGGCTGCAGACGCAGCGGCACCACCTTCATGCTCCAGGCCCCTCCACCAGCCCCTGCACCATCACCAGGGCATCCACGTAGCCCAGTTGCCGGTGGCGAAACGCCCCCTGATGCTCCACCACCTC
>JBKCTK010000192.1:0-11332 GCA_046319055.1 Synechococcaceae cyanobacterium | reverse complement strand
CAAGGCCAACAAGGTGAGCACCGTGACCGTGAAGGTGGAGGGCTGATGACCTGACGTCTTCCCTGGGCTGAGGCCCGCGCATGAGAACCGCTGCCCCCGGCTCCGGCTGGGGGCTTTCTCTTGGGCCGACCGAGCCCGGAGTCATTGGGATCAGCGTCGCAGCGACTCGCAGGCCTCTCCGTCACCGTTGCTGTCCAGATAGGTGTGGCCTTGGCGGAGCAGCTCCTGGGCGCGGGCGTAAGAGCCGATCTCCTTGCAGCGGTAGCGGCGGCCACCGGACGTGGTGCGATCGAAGATCACGGCAGCGGGGACTCTGCAGCGACAGGAAGCTCACAAAGATTTGTCCCCACTTATTAGGAACAGTTCGGAGCACTCCCAGAAACAGAGGCATACATTGAGGTCAAGACTCCCCGCGAGTGTCAACGCCATAGCCGACAAACATCAAGCTAGAAGCGTCTTCTCACAACACGATCAAGCACAGAGAATCAAATTCCAGCACGATCAATCATAACCGCCACACATGAAAAGGGAAATATCCTGGTCTGTGGTGTTCACAAGCGCATGAAGATTGCCACCTTTTAGCATTGCAAAATGACCAGATCGAAGACAACGAACCTCAAAGCAGCGTTCTCGCTCGGGCATCTGCAGCCAATCACCAATGACCATTAAGCCTTGCCCTTCCATCATCAAGAACATCTCTTGATTATCACGATGTCGGTGAAGGCCAATCGCACAGCGCGGCTTAAGAAGGTGAAGATCCATGTAGTCGACCGCAAAAAAGGGCTCCGACCCAGGGACGGGATTTTTAATTCCGAAAGCATTAAAGTTCCAGGAGTTAAGCTGACGCCCGAGCTCATTAGAGCCAGAATAGACGCCATAGTTTGACATCAGGTTCCGATATTCAAGAAAGCCAACACCTCCATGAGGATTAGGGCTGATGCCAGTGCCAAGAAAGCTGTCCCATCCTCGCAGAATCATATTAAACTCATAATGATAGTTAGCACCATCCTTGGAATCCCAGAAGGTTTGGCTTGCATCTGCCCAGGCAATCTCAAGATGCAGCGGCAACACAGGATGCATGGCATGATCGGTCATGTAATTCCGAATATTTATCCCATTAAGTTTATTGCGCTGAAAGTCAGTCGCATTGCCCCGCACAAGATCGGAATCCACGATCAACTCTCCTCGAGCCAGCGCATCGAGGCCACGTGCATCAAGATAACGATTCAAATCAGCGGCAGGATACCCCCAGATTTCAACTGCATACCGATCGGTGCTCTCATTGTAAGGGCAGTCGATGAGGCGTGAGCGACCTGCAATCTTAAGGAATACCTTGATGCTGGAGCCAAGTCTATGGTTGGCGCGTTGTGATAGCAGCGAGTCTGGACCACCACGGTAGGAGAGGCGCAGGAATGGCCCGGTCCAGGTTCCGGCGCTGACAATGCCGCGGGTGAAGATCGTATCTGTGCAACGAAAATCCTTAAGATTCTGCTTCTGGAAATCAGTTTTATTATCCTGCAAGACAGGATCAAGAACGGAGCTGCTCTGTCCAGCGGGGCCATATAGAGTTAACTGATCATAGGGAACAAGAACCTGAATAGCATCGTGCAGATAATGCTCGCGCTCAACGGCCAACTCATTCTGCTGTAGAAGGCTGGCGAGTTTTGTGATCGGATTCGCCTGGTCGTAATCTGGCACTGTAGACGGGTCTACAGGGACAACAAGATCGGAATGAACGATGAACATGGGTATCAGGCAGTGTGATAGAGAAAAGCGACAAACTTAAGTGGAACATTACCAGTGTTCCGAATCCCGTGCATGCCTCCACTCTTGGTGAAGACGACTCGGCCAGGCCTGACGGGCAGTTCCTTGCAATCTTTCATGCCAAGACCCATCACCTTGCGTTGAACAGTGGGGAAGCTATCAGTCGCAGGATCATCGCCAACTCGCATGTAAGCAATACCTTCACCTTCAGTGATATAATAAAGTTCCTCGGTGCCAACGTGCTGGTGAGTACCTTCGACTTTGCCAACTGGAATCGTGACCTCATGGAAAAACACCATGGAGCCGCCGAGCTCACGCTGAACAATCCAGCGCATCTCAATGATGTTATCGGGATCGGCATCAGGATTATCATAAATCATCGTACCATTGTCATTCCTTACATCCATCATGGCATTGCGATAACGTACAGGCTCGATTGCACTAACATCCAAAAACCAGCCGCGCTGGAAAGCGATCAGATAGTTTCGATCGTTGATTGTATTGAGATCTGAGCTTGGATCAGCAGTGCGTGGTTCCTGGTGCGATCTCAAATAGCCATTATCCCAGGCTGCATCCTGCTCGGAAATAATATAACCGCTTGGGAGGTCAATATCGTTTTCACGGAAGGCAAGCTCAACTTTCGATAGTTTTTTGATGTCGCGAAGCGCTGGATTGAATGAAGGTATCCTTGTAATAGGGCTCAGAGCTCCCATCTGCATCAAGACATCGAGATCATGACCTGAGGTAGGCTTGTTCTCAAGCGTTTCCCAGATCTCAGCCTGGTATGCACCTATTTTCGGGCAGTAATGTAGTTTAAGCCGGGCTTCCGCTGTCTTACTCTGATCGTCTGGAAGCAACTTGATCCAACAGATCAACTGGTTTTGAAGTTGCCTGAAGCGATCACGGACTACCTCCCGCAAACGATTACCGCGGTACTCAATCCGCAGGAAGTTGCTGTAGAACTCTCCATCGAGATAAACCTCACCCTTGAGAACATTGATGTCGACATAGCTGCGCACTTCCTGGACATTATAGCGGTAGCGCTGGCTGATTGATGCATTAAGATACTGGGCATGATAAATGCGATCCGGAAAAAAGATCACATTGAAGATCTCATTCCAAGGACTGGTCTGAAGCTGATTAAATGCGGGATCCATGGCGATCAGATGCGACTGAGAAGATGATCGGCAACACGAAATGCGTTGGCTTGGATGGTCAAGGTTGGATTGGCTCCGCCTGAGGTGGGCATAAAGGAGCCATCTGTGACAAAGAGATTGTCAAAATCCCAGGCCCGACAGAAAGGATCGAGGACCGAGTCATTGCGATCCTTACCAAAGCGGGCACCGCCAAGAATGTGATTCGCGATGCGCACAAGACCATTCTCGGCTTTGTAGACACCCCCCGGGGTGTCGGCCTGAAAAGGAAATGGACCAGATTTACCCTGAACGCCAAGTTGCAGAACCTGACCGCATACGGCTGCGAATGTATCCATCAGATACTGGTCGTGAGGGTGCCAATTTTTAATGATGTAGGCGACTGGCCGGTTCCACTTGTCCTTGACCGAAGGATGAAGCTGAATCTGATTCGTTCTTTGCGGAACTTGATTGGCCATAAAGCTGATCGAGAGACCTCTGCCCATGCTGTCTGTGATGAAGTCAGCTAGCCCGCCTTCCGAAAGGCTTGCATCACCAATGAACCCTTTCCAGAGAGTATCGAGATCTTGGCTCTGGTGGGTTCTGGCAAGCGAAATTGGCAGGGCGCGATCGGATGTGTTGTTGTAAATCGCTCCACCAGCCCAGAGGCCCTTGCTCAGTAGAAAGTCGTCTGTTGCACAACAATCGGTTGCCCAGTCTGCGTCCAGGGCTATAGATTTATCATGGCGGGTAGGCATCAATGCACTAGCCCCGCCGAAGCAATGAGTAAGAAAATAAGAACCAAGCAAGCCGTTGTGGTTGATCTTTTGATCAAATGCGGCATCCTGAGTAGCCGACAACTTCAGGAGTCTGATCGATTCAATCGCAGAGCAAGCAACAACGATAAGCTTGCCTCGAGCCACGCGTTCATTGCCTAGGGGATCCAAATAATGGACATCCTTGACGGATGAGCCTGCTGCAACGAGATGAGTGACGGTGCAGTTGGGTCTGAGCTCAAAGTTGGGTTGCTTGCTGATCGGACTCAGCAGAGCGACCCATGTGTTGGATTTTGCGCCAAGTGGACATCCATAACGATTGACGTAACTCGTCTTCAATCTCGACGGATCGTCCGGTACTTTTCTGCCGCTCGGTGCATGGTCTTGAGTGATCACAGCCAGTGGTGTGCGATAGGGCAAGACCGGGTCATTGGGGCGCAACGACTTAGCGAGACTCTCCATGCCATCCCTCGCATAGCTGCTGATGGCATTGGCCTCCAGCGGAGGCTGATACACATCGCGACTGAAAGGCTTCTGCTGATGAGTCGCTGTGCCGTTCAGGCCAATAAGCTCTTCAGCCAGGCAATAATATGGTTCAAGCTCGTCGTAGCGATAAGGCCAGTCACGAGCCTCACGGGGGATCAGATTCTCGGGGTCGGACGGAAGATTGGTTCTGCTTGCATTGAAGCTACCTAAGCGCAGATCTGTCTCAGTGAATCGAAGCGAGACACCGCCATATAACTGCGTACCGCCTCCGACAGCCTGGGCCGTGTAGCCTTCAATCGTGGCACGATCTTCATTCTTTTCATTCCTGTAGATATGAGGCTCATCATTCAGATCGGGCTCAATATGGCTTGAGTAATAGCTCTCACCGCGGTTTGCCACATCAGGGATCGTGATTCGCTTTTCAGCTCCGTTAGAGATCAGTTCGTCACGCTTGAAGCCACTGGATGCATCAGCACGTTCATGCTGAGGACGCAAGAGCGGGCCTTTTTCAAGCATAAGAACCGACCTGCCGGCTTTTACAAGTTGGTGAGCAATCGGGGCACCACCTGCTCCACTGCCAATGATGACGACATCAAAATCGGTTTGCATGGGCCGGAATCGGATTGGAGTGAGATGAGATGAGATGAGTGAGATGAGGTTTTTGGAGGGTCAGAATCATCAACGAGATGGCTTAACCGTTGTAGTCGGGATTAACACCAAGAGGTCTTTCAATCGATCGCCTCCAGTCAAATGCCGTCTTAGACTGCCCAGCATCGGTGGTCTCCAGGAGAGACTCCTGGAGATAGCTCCAACCAGCAGCTGCAACATTACCACCATACTTTGGATGAGAAAAGGCACCTGTATATGCATGTCTTCGCAAAAGCTGCCAGAAATACCTGGGATCACGGTAGACATCATAGTTCCAGCCCGGTACGACATTTGACGACATCTGCTGATATAGCTCTGCATACATCGATGTAGGCATATCCTCTGGATAGACGAAAGGATTGCGGCTGCGCAATATCTTGTTGATTTGAGAAATACACAACTTGTAGTCAATGAGATGATGCGCTTCTTCCCTCGCTAACAGGCAATCAATAAAGTTAGCTGCACCGACAGACGCGTCGAGGCGATGCGCAAATGGATAAACAACATTAGCCCCCTGTTTGTCAATACCGAAGTAATAGCGATCAACAAAGTTCTTGCCTTCCGCCGTTCGAAATGGTAGAATCCTATTGACAAGACGTTTTAGAATCGCGTACTCCCATCGCTCAAAACTGAGCGGGAAGGTGCAGAAGTTCGTGAAAAAGCGGGACCAAATCTTGCCATTGTCCAGGGTCACCCGTTGAGGATTGACAGGATCAAGAATGAACTGGTCATTAACAATAAACTTGTATGTGAATATCTGTGCGCTAGGAACAATCAAGGTCAGGGCATAACATGCCGTTGGCTCACCTGCGAACTGAACATTCTCGAGCGGGATGGCTTCATAGAGATTCGCGAAGCTTCCTACTACAGCGACTTGGGTTGGTGGAGTCTTGTCAGGATGGCAATAGATCAGGGTGACTCGCGTCCAGGCATAGCTATCGGCCTCGATCCCAGGTGTTTCTACCAAGGGGAAACGCCAGTTTTCAGCTATCTGAGCGCGAAGATCTCCATCTAGAAGATGACCGTAATTGTGACGGTTGTCTAAATTAAAGCGGCTAAGATTCTTTGCGACAACACCAAGGACATCTTCATTATTGACCGGAAAGAGACGATATGCCATGTTTAAGATCTGAGCATTGGATGGAGTAGAAAAGCCGATAGCCGTGGCAATTCGGACAACAGGGTGTTGTTAGGCGAACAAAATGCTGACGTCTCCTTAAAATTAGCATCGTGCACGCTTGCAGGCCATAGACCATTCAGAATCCCTGACCATTCCTTCATGGCAAATTGTTGAGATCTGTGTCTGCCCGTTGTCCTGGCGGCACTGCCTGGCTAGGGATCAGAAACTGTGACTGACACCAGCATCCAGCTCAGCCATCCCTTTTATGGCGTTCTTCTCGCACTGACTATCCTCCAGTTCATTCGAGGGTTTCGGCTGATCCAGCAACAGCTGCTGGCGTCCCCAGCAGTGGCGTAAGTCCTCCGGCACCCCCACCCCGGCTACGCCGGGTGGGCCTCGCACCTCAACGGATCAGCCCAGTGGCTGGCCTTGCAAGGGGTGGGCAGGTCCGCTTCCCTCGTTCAAAAACCACTTCCACCAGACGAATCATACCCAAAACTACCGCCATCAGCGCACCGAGGAGCGTCTCGGCTATCGCAACGGCTGTCGCCCTCGCACCCTGACCACCCAGGTGGGGGATCTGGAGCTGCTGATTCCGTAGCCCTTGGTCTTCCGCGCAGCGGTTGCCATGGCCCGCCCCAGTGCCCTGCCAATCCAGAGGCGCCAATCCACCGGCGGTCACCGTGACGCGGACGCGAACGGTGTCGGTGACGCCCCAGCCAGAGCGTTGCTGTCCTCGGAACGTGGATTCGCTCTGGGCGACGCAGCGAACGGCGATGGTCTGCCGCTGCGAACCGTCAACTGCCAACTGCCAACTGCCAACCGTCAACTGTCATCACCGAAGATACGGTTGGCCTCGGCGATCAGCTGCCAGCCTTCGAGGTCGCTGACCTTCCCGCGGCCCGGCTCCCGCTGGCGGACATTGGCTCGATCGAGGGGGCCGCCAATGCAGCCACCTGCTCGGCGGAGTAGCCCGATCAGGGTGCCTGCGGGTGCGATGTCTCTGCCGGCGAAGGCTCCGGTGTGGCGTCAGCGCGGCGGATCAGCCGCAGGGCTGGGGGAGCCCGGCCAGCGGTGCTGCGGCCATTGCGGGTGGGGGTCGTGACGGACATGGCGTTGTGTGGGTGAGAAGTGGAATCGAGGGATGGCCCTGGCGGCCTGCTGTCGTTGCCGGGGCTGGATCACTGGCTGTCGGGTCGCTGCAACGGGCTGGCCTTCAACTGCAGCCGCCCATCCCCAAGTCGGAGGGGAGAGCGTCTTCGTTGTCGATCTCGTCAGCCAGGGACTTGCGGGAGGTGAGCTCGGGATTGGGGAAGGAGAAGCAGTTCGAAGTGGGCTGCAGGCGGGGACGGACCAGGACCCGGACGTCCTCCAGGGCATCGGCGCGGGAGGCATCGGATCGGGACAGCTCGGAGAGGGGCTTGGCCTGCTGCTGGCGGTAGGCGGCCTGGCCGCACAGATGCTCGATCACCCAGCAGGTGGCAACCGTTGCACGGCAGCGTTCCGCTACGGCCTTGGCCGCCCGAGCAGCCCTATTGCCTTCTTCGGCCAGCAGAGCCGTGTCCAGGTCGGCGAGGGCCTGGGATCAGAGACCTCCATCACCGCGACCGGCACCGGGGAAGGATCCTGCTTGTTCAAGGATCCACCCGGTCCGCCGAATCAACCCCGCCCCCAGGGCTGCCTGAGAGTTTGGCTGCTGAACTCGAAAGCCTGGGGTTCGGCTGGATTCGGAGACGATTCTGCGAGGGCTGACGTGAGGCCTGGCGGCGCCGAAGTCGTGAGGCCTGGCCGCTTGGGAAGACTTTGAGGCAACCCTGGGTTTGCACCGCATCGGGATGCTGTTGGCGGTAGTCGAGGAGGGCTTCCGTGTTCCCCGCTTCCAGCTGCTGTGCGATCCAGTCGGAGAAGCGCCGGGCATCAATGGTGTCGATGGCCATGACGGGGGCCGCCGTGGTGCTGGATCGGGAGGGGCAGCATCGGCACATCCACCGAGGGGAAGAGGTAGCGAAGTGGCACCCAAGAGCCGTGGTCCAGCCCGGCCGGGGATCGGTTACCACCGGCAGGCCGGCGGCCTGCAGAGCCTCCACCACCTCCTGGGCGGCCTGGGGGCTGCGGCTAGCCGGGTACTGGATCTCGTAGAGGCACGGATCGAATCCTCCGAAGTCGTGAACCGTCTCCAGGCGGTGGCCCGCCACAGCCTCGGTGGTGCCCACCGTGGGCAGCCTCGTCTCCCAGTAAGGGCTGATCACCCACAGAGCCCGGGGCCGATCGAGCTCCGTGGCCAGGGAAGGGACTGGAGCGCAGCTCCGGCAGCTCCCGGCTCGATGGCGTCCATCGGCGAGCCGGGGGCCACGAACAGGACCGATGGGGAGAGGCCCATGTCTGAGCCAGGTGCTTGAAGCAAGTCTGGCGGGCCGAACCCGCTCAGCAGCACCGCGCCGCTGCCGCCGCAGCGCAGCCGCACTGGAACGGGCCTCGGTAGAGGCATTGACCACCAGCCCCTGAGCGGCTGCCAGCCGCAGGGTGGCCTGATTGGCAGGGCCCATCGGGAAACCTGATCAGCAACAAAGCTCCGCCTCCGAGAAGGGCGTCATGACGCAGGGCGAGAACGGGCTTGCGGCACCTCGCGTTTGGGCGCTCATTGCTGCCAGTCAGCCCTCCCCATCGCGTGATCGTTGGCTCTGCGGAGCTTTGTTGCGGATCAGGTCGGGAAATGGGTGAACGACCAGGCGGCCCGCAGGGCCAGCACCTAGCGAATGAAGGCCGCTACCGAGAATCCACACTCGCCTTGGCTGAGCCGATCCCAGTAGAGCCGGGAGTGCAAACCCGCCTCGGCGTAGCAGCCCTGATCGCCAGCGAGCGGGCAGCTTGAGGGGGCAGGTTTGCCGGCTGGTGCTGGAGAGGGCGATCAATCCGTGGGACTCAATCCCAAGCCGAAGCTCAGAGATCGCTGTCCGCCTGAAGCTGCCCCACGTCCTCCAACAATCGGCGCTGTTCGGCTTCCGGCAGGGCATCGAAGCGGGCCTGCAACTGCTCGATGGTGAGGGCGTCGTAGGCGGCGCGATAGCGCCGGCGTTGCTCCATGTAGGTCATCTTGCCTCCCACCACCCGGGCCAGATACGAGCCGGTCCAGGCCAACACCACCAGCATCAAGACGGCCGAGGCGGCAATACCTGGGCTGAAGCCCTCCAGACCGCCAAGTCGCGCGAGGGCATAGCCCCCACCGCCGAGGGCCAGGATCGCAACACCCAAGAGCAGAGCTTGACCGCGGGTCACGCCTGCTGGCTCCCTTGGCCCGCCATGCGCAGGTTGATGAACGGGGCAAACAAAATCAGCCCCGGGAAGAACAAGAATACCAGTCCGTAAACGGCCGTCCGCTCGATCTTGCCCATCACATTCCAACGGCGCACCATCCAGGCATACAGCGCCAGTGGGATCACCACCAAGTAGGCACCAGCCAACACCAGATAGGCACCGATCAACACCAGCGTGTCGGTGGAGATCGAACTCAAGAACCCCGACAGGGCCATGGCGATACGGTCTTGGATGGGCGGAATCTAGGATGGGCAGGGGTGGGTCTGGTGGATCGAGACCAGTCGGTCCCGTCCGTTTCCGCCTCGCCCTTCAGGGTTCAGCGGTCAACCGCTCCTTAAGCCTCATAGCTCGGGCCACCAAGCCCAGACCCAACAGCATCAATGCCGCGAAGGTGAGCAACATCCCGTTTTGCTCGCCCAAGGCACTCCACAGGAAGGCCACCGCGATCGCCACCACCGCCACCAAACTGCCGCCCGCCACGGCCAATCGGCGCAGCCGCGGGATGCCTGTCAGGCGCAAACCAAGGGCACCGCAGGCCACAAGCCCGTACACCAGCAGGAAGGCCAGCACGGAGAAGCCCCCCAGCTCGTTGTACAACACATCGATGGTGAGCCCCCTCTGTTCAAGCGCGGCACCGATGACCAGCAAGGGAAGCGTGGTGGCGCTGAGGGCCACGGTTGGCGTGTGAAAGCGGGGATGCACGCGAGCCAGGGTGCGGGGGAGCACGCCGCTTGCGGCCAGATCGAAACCAATTCGTCCCAGGGCATTGAGGCTGCCAAGCGTGCTGCCGAAGAGGCAGAGAAATGCCCCGCAGCGGATCCACTCCCCCGCTCCGGGCTGACCCAACTTGTCGGCCAGCAGGGCGATCGGATCAAGGCCCACCCGATCGTGTGGTGGGAGCCAGGCCAAGCCTTCGGTCAGCACCATCGCCCAGAACACAAACAGCAGGCCGGCCATCAGCACGCTCATGCGGATCGCCTGCGGCACGGCCCGCTCAGGCCGCAGGGTTTCCTCCCCAAGGGTGGCGGCGCTCTCAAAGCCGAGGAAGCTGAGCACCGCCACCATCAACCCCGCACGCACCTGCGAAGCGGTGTCTCCCGCAGGCTGAAGGGCCGCCAGATCAGCCTGGGGACCACCGTGGAGCAGCACCACCAGGCAAAGCCCCAGCACAATCAGCACGGAGATCGCCTCCGTGGCGAGCATGGTCCCCGTGGAGAAGCGCACGTCGCGGCGCGCCAGCAGCAGGCAGCCGAGTCCACCTACCAGGTAGCCGATCAGGGGCAGGGGATGGCCCCCAACCAGCGCGATCAGGTGGTTGAGGTAGAAGCCAAAGCACACCAGGCAGCCGAGCATGGAGCCGCCATAGCCGAGCAGCAGGGCCCAGGCGGCGAGGCTGCCGGCCGTCGAACCGAGTCCCGCCTCCACGTAGGCGGCGATGCCACTGGCGCTGGCGCGTTGGCGACGGAACATCACCAAGGTTTCGGCCACCAGCAGGATGGCCACCAGCGCAATCGCGTAGCAGACCGCTGTGGCATGGCCAGCGTTGCGGGCCGCCTCGGGGATGTTGATCACCGCGGTGAGGGTCAGGCCCACGGTGGCCACCGACTGGGAGGTGACCTCCACAGGCCCGAGGCAACGCTTCAGGGCTGGAGGAGAGGAGCTGACGACGGGAAGGGTCACGGTGGGGGCGGTATCTCCGAGACGGGCTCAATCTGCCAGCGGCCACAGGATCCGGAAGGCAAGCTGGCTCGCTGACGACGCCAGCCAGCGTCGGGGCCCTCAGCCTGGCCCAGGCCCGGCAGCTGATCCTCTCCACGCCATGGGCCTGCACGCCATAGGCGCGGATGGCGGCTGCCCTGGCTTCAGCGCCTGCCGGCGAGACCAGCCGCGTCAGCCTTCAGCCTTGGAGGCCTGCCTAGGGGTACCGCTGGGGAGGTGACATCGCAGCAGGCAGCGAGGGTCGGCTGGGTCCGCAGCCGTCTGGTGGAGGCGACCACCGGCTTTGGAGTTGCCAGCCGCCGGGCGCATTTTTGTCGCTGCAATCGGCGGCAGCAAGCGGCAGGCGATTCCGCGAAACCCCGGGCCAGGAG
>JBKCTK010000191.1:0-16813 GCA_046319055.1 Synechococcaceae cyanobacterium | reverse complement strand
GGGTTGGGGTTGGGGTTGGGGTTGGAGTTGGGGTTGGGGTTGGGGTTGGGGTTGGGGTTGGGGCTGGGGTTGGGGCTGGGGGTCGGTGAGCCGCTGCCCCGCGGCGCCAGCGCCGCTGCCGCGGGCCTCAGTCATCGCCATGGGCAAAGCGGCGATAGAGGAAATCGAGCGCATGGTTGCGCAGCTGTCCATAGCGCGGATCCGCCTGGATCTGCTCGTAACGCCGCGGCCGCTCGAAGGGGATATGCAGCACTTCGCCGATCGTGGCGGCCGGGCCATTGGTCATCATCACGATGCGATCGGCGAGGAACAGGGCTTCATCGATGTCGTGGGTGATCATCAACACCGTGGGCCGCTGCTCGCGCCAGATCGCCAGCAGCTCCTCCTGCATCTCCTCCTTGGTGATCGCATCGAGGGCACCGAAGGGTTCGTCCAGAACCAACACCGCCGGGCTCACCGCCAGGGCCCGGGCGATCGCCACCCGTTGCTTCATCCCCCCGGAAATCTGCGCCGGTCGCTTATCTGCCGCCTCCAGCAGATGCACCATCTCCAGATGGTGATCCACCACCTGGCGTTGCTGCGAGACCGAGAGTTCCGGCCGGGCCGCCTTCACCGCCATGGCGACGTTCTGGCGCACGGTCTGCCAGGGCAGCAGCGAATAGTTTTGGAACACCACCATGCGGTCTGGGCCGGGCTCCTGGATCGGCACCCCGGCCAGGGTCACCTCGCCATGGCTCGGCTTGAGGAAGCCCGACACCATGTTCAACAAGGTGGTCTTGCCGCAGCCGGAGTGGCCAATCACGCAGAGGAACTCCCCCTGGCTGACCTCAAGATTGATCCCCCGCAAGGCTTCGAAGCGACCGCGGCGCCCCTCGAACACCTGCCCCACATCGTGGAAGGCCAGGAACGGGGCGCCCTCGCCGCTGCGGCTCGGGTGGGGTGCGGAACTCACAGCGGTCATCTCAACGGCTCAGGGCGGGTTCGGTGGTGGGCAAAGGCAGGGGTGCCTGGGCGGGGGCGGCCACCCCGAGGCTGGCCAGGTAAGCGAGGGGATCGTCCTGATCGAAGGCCAGGCCATCGGCCAACTGGAACGGAACCCGGCCGGGCTGAAGCAGGGCCAGGCCGGCTCGCTCCACGGCGCGGTTATAGAGATCGGTGCGATACACGCTGCCCAGCAGCTCCACCCGATTGCTGGGGAACGGGCAGAGGCCCCAACGGCAGAACTGACTCAGCAGCCACGCCCCTTCGGCGGGATTGGGATAGTTGGCCTGGTCGGCGTGGTAACGGGTGAAGTTCATGCGGCCCTCTTCGAGCGGGCCGCCGCTGCCGTCGTCGAAGTGGCGCTGCAGGGCGATCGAGGCGCGGCTGGCCAGCCATTGGGGCTGGCTGAGCAGGTCGATCAGCTCCAGCCGCCGGCCGCCGTCATCGCAGTGCACGCACGCCTTGATCAGGCCGGCGATCAGCTCCAGCAACGCCTCCGGCGCTTCAGCGGCGAACGCCTCGGAGCAGGTGAGCAGCTTCTCCGGATGGCCGTTCCAGATGTCGAGATCGGTGGCCACCACAAACGCCTGGTTGTTCTCCACCGCCTCGGCCACCCGGTAGCGGCCGGCGATGAAGCCCTGGATCTCGCCAGTGCGCACCGCGCCTGGCATCACCATCGGCGAAAGGGCGAGAAAGCGCACCTGCCGCTCCAGGTCGATGCCGCCGGCCGCCAGCCAGTGGCGCAGCAGCAGCTCGGCGATGCCATAGCGCTGGGGGACCCCCAACACGAGGGGTTGGGCCTGTTGCCGCAGCCAGTCCACCAGCGATGCGCGATCGCGGATGCCCTTCTGCAACAGGCCCCGCTCGAGGCAGACGGCATTGCCGTTGCGGCTGAGGGTGAGGGGGGTGATGGCCGGCCAGGGGCGACGGCCCCCCAGGCCCAGGTTGAGCAGCAAGGGGGCGGTGGCCGGCAGGAAGGCCACCTGCAGATCACCGTCTACCAGGGCGGCCTCCAGCCGATCCCAGCTGGCGAACGGCACCGGGATCAGCTGCAACAGCTGGGGATCGAACAATCCCTGCTGCTGGGCTAGGGCCAGGGGCGCCACATCCAGCCCCGGCAAGTAGCCCAACCGCACCCGGGTAGGCCGGGGTCCCGGCGCGGCCCCACGACCGGCGGCGCCCACCGCGCCGGCCGCCGCGGCAGCTTTCGCAGCGGCCTCGCGACCCAGCGCCACACCCGCTGCGACGCCGGAGCTGGCGGCAGCCGGAGAGGTGACAGCCGGGGTGGTCGCGGCAGCCGCAGCGGCGCTGCCAGCCAGGCCGGCCCGCCGCTGGCGCAGGCGCCGTTGCTGCTGCAGGAAACCGATCAGCTCGCTGCGCAGGTGGTAGTAATCGCCATGCTCCATCACCTCCAACCGGTGGCGTGGGCGATCAAAGGACACCGGCAGGATCTGACCGATGCCCGCCTCGGGCCCATTGGTCATCATCACCACCCGATCGGAGAGCAACAGGGCCTCATCCACGTCGTGGGTGACCATCACGGTGGTGACGCCGGCCCGCTCGCTGATCTGCATCAGCTGCTCCTGCAGATTGCCGCGGGTGAGGGCATCGAGAGCCCCGAAGGGTTCATCGAGCAGCAGCAACTTGGGCTCCAGCGCCAGGGCGCGGGCGATCGCCACCCGCTGCTTCATGCCGCCGGAGAGCTCAGCGGGAAACCTGTCGGCGGCAGCGGCAAGCCCCACCATCTCCAGGCTGCCCTGGATGCGGTCGCGGCGCTTGGCTGGCGCTGCCTGACGCATCACATTGTCCACCGCCAGGGCGATGTTCTGGCGCACCGTCTTCCAGGGCAGCAACGAATAGTTCTGGAACACCACCATCCGCTCAGGCCCTGGTTCGGTGACCTGGCGGCCTTCGATCAGGATGCCCCCCACATTGGCCTGGTCAAGACCAGCCATCAGGTTGAGCAAGGTGGATTTACCGCAGCCGGAATGGCCCACCAGAGAAATGAATTCGCCCCTACTGATCTCCAGCTTGATGTTGCGCAGCGCCACATAAGTGCCGCCACCGGGCAGCGCGAAGCTGCGGGTCACATTGTCGACCGTCAGGAATGGCGTTGCCATTTACTGGCCCCCCTTGGCCGCGATCCGACCCACGAAGGCCACCAAACGATCGAGGGCCAATCCCACCAGGCCGATCACAACGATCGCCAAGATGATCTGGCTGGTGCTGCTGTCACCGCCAGCGTTGTAGGCATCCCAGATGAAAAAGCCGATACCGCCATCGGCCTTCAGCATCTCCGCCGCCACGATCGCCAGCCAGGCCAGGCCGATGGCGATGCGCAGGCCGGTGAACATGAAGGGGGCCGCCGCCGGCAGCAAAATATCCATGAAGTAACTGCGCTTGCGCAGACGCAGCACCCGGGCAACGTTGTTGTAGTCCTGGGGAATCTCATCAATGCCCACGGCCGTATTGATGATGATCGGCCAGACCGCCGTGATGAAGATCACGAAGATCGCGGCGACGCTGGCCTGCTGGAAGAGCAGCAGCGAGATCGGCAGCCAGGCCAATGGCGGCACGGTGCGCAGCACCTGGATCAAGGGATCGAAGCCGCGCCGTAGAAAGCGATTCAGGCCAATGGCCAGGCCCGCGGCGATACCCACCAGGGCGGCAAGGCTGTAGCCCACCGCCACCCGCTGCAAGGAGATAAACAGCTGCAGACCGATGCCCTTGGAGGTGCCGCCTTTGTCGTAGAAGGGCTGGCTGATGTAAGGATCCCAGGTTTGGGTGATCACCTGGATCGGGCCCGGGAAGCCTTCGGGATTGAACTGCGCCAGCAGCTGCCAAAGCACCAGGGTGAGCCCGATGCAGACCACTGGCGCCTTGATCTGTTTGGCGAGGGGTGAACGCAACCAGCTCGCAGGGGCCTGGCGCTCGCTGGCGCTGGGGGAGAGGCTGACCATGGAGGAATGCAACGGAATGGAAGATACGCAGATCGCCCCAGGAGCACGGCTGGGGCGGAGCCGCGGGCGGAGGGCAGCCCCCCGCCCGACGGGCCTTACTTCATGGCCTTGAACTTGAGCGAGCTGAGATAGGCCTTGGGATTGTTGGGATCGAACTTGGTGCCATCGAAGAAGGTTTCGACGCCACGGGAATCGCTGGCCGGGCCGTTCCCGAAGCCATTGGCCTTGGCGGCGGCACGCCAGAGATCGCTGCGGTTCACCTTATTGACCAGGGCCTTGACATCGGTGTTCTTGGGCAGGTAGCCCCAGCGCATGTCTTCGGTCACGAACCAGGTGTCGTGGCTCTTGTAAGGGAAGGAGGCATTGCTAGCCCAGAACTTCATCTTGAGGTTGTCCTGTTTTACCACCCGGCCGGTGCCGTAGTCGATCGTGCCCTGCAAGCGGGGCAGCAAATCCTCCACCGTGGCCTTCACATACTTTTCGTCGGCGAGGATCTTGGCCAGTTCCTTGGTGTTGGCGGGATCATCGCTCCATTTCTGGGCCTGCTGCACCGCCATCAACAGGCGCAGCGTGGCATTGGGGTGCTTCTTCACCCAATCGGCCCGCATCGCAAAGGCCTTCTCCGGGTGATCCTTCCACAGTTCACCCGTGGTCAACGCCGTGTAGCCGAGCTTTTTGTTCACCAGGCGCTCGTTCCAGGGTTCCCCCACACAGAAGGAATCCATCGTTCCCGATTGCATGTTCGCCACCATCTGGGGCGGCGGAACCACCACCAGATCCACGAGCTTGGTGGGATCCACCCCATTGGCGGAGAGCCAATAACGCATCCAGAGGTCGTGGGTGCCGCCGGGGAAGGTGACAGCGGCCTTGAACTTGTCACCGGTCTTGTTCTTGGTGGCAACCACCTTGGGCAAGGTGGGCGCTTTGACCGTGAACTTTTCCTTGAGGAAGTCTTTCGACATCGAGATCGCCTGACCGTTGACATTCAGACGGGCGAGGATGACCATCGGCACCGGCTTGCTGCTCTTGCTGATCGCGCCCGTGGTGAGCAGATAGGGCATCGGCGAGAGAATGTGGGCGCCATCGATGCCTCCGCCGCCGCCACCGAGCTCCAGGTTGTCGCGGGTCACAGCCCAGGAGGTCTGCTTCTTCAGGGCCACGCCTGGCATGCCCTGCTTGGCAAAGAAGCCTTTTTCCTTGGCAATGATCAGGGGAGCGGCGTCGGTGAGGGCGATGAAGCCGAGCTCCACTCCAGTGGTTTCGGGCTTGCCGGGGGCCGCCTGGACAGGTGTGGTCAGCAACAGGCTGGCCAGGCCGCCGAAGGGAATGATCGCGCCGGCAGCGGCAACCAGGCCGGTGAGCAGAGCCTTGCGGCGGGTGATGGGTGTCATGGTGAAAAAGTCAGGCCGATGTGAAGGGCGCAACCGTTAAATCCAACATCAGGCAGGAGGCCTGGTTGGAGGGCAGGGGTTAAGCCGGAGGGCGCCGACGGCAACGCTCGAATGATCACCGTTGCGCCCCAAGAAGATTGCTACTGAAGCTACAAGGGGTGAGCGTCATCTGCGGATGGAACCGCAGCACAATCACCCCAAGAAACAGCGAGATCACCACCTCAGCGTGAACCGAAGCAAGGCGACTCGAAATGAAGGGATCAGGCCGAGAAGGACCTGGTGTGAGAGCGAGAGCGAACAACACCCCGCCAGGGTTTCAGAAGGGCAGACCCGGAGGCGGGGATGCCGGCGCTCAGGCTTGCCGGCTGAGTTAAGAAACCATGCCGGCGTCACAGGGATCGGTAACTGCCGTTACAGAACCCGCCATTTCTCGCGCTGGTGTTGCCCCATTCCCTGCGGGTGTCCAGAAGCTGGGGAGGCCCACCAACCTGGAGGCCCCGGCCCAAGCCGGCTGGCCGCGGCCCACCCGTACCGAAGCAGCGCGATGCGACAGCCCCTCAGTCGATCAAGCCGAACTCGGCCAAGGCATGGGGCAGATTGCGATGCTCATGGCCCGGTCGGCTCAGCTTCACCAGGGCAAAACGCTCCAGTTCCCCCAAGCGACTCCAGCCGTTGGGGGCCAACCGCAAGCCCAGCTCACGGCAGGCCTCCAGCAGGATCTCCGGGCAGAGATCAGCGCGCTGCCAGGGCTCCTGGCGGGCCGGCTCCAGCGCTTTGGCCTGCCCTTCCGGCATGGCGGCGGTGCGCTGGCGCAGCCAATCACCCAGCTGCCCAAGCCCTGCCGCGTCGTCCGGCCAAGCCAGCAGCCGCTGGCGCTCCGCAGCGCTGAAGCGAAGCCAGTGGGGCAGACCCAACTTCACGCCCACCAGGTCGAGCTTGCGCCGCACCGCCATCGGAATGCAGCGCAGATCCGTGGCGAAGTCGGCCTCGAAGCGAAAGATGGGCCCCTCTCCAGCGGCGGGCTGAACCTCCGGGGTGCTCACGGCGCCATCGCCTGCAGCAACCTCCATCCTGCCCGTGCCCGCAGCAGCGCCCGGGCGCGCTCGATGGCCTGGGGCAAGTCGGCGACGCGTTCCGTCAACCACAGATACACCGCCAGATTCCAGCGCAACGGCTCCGCCAGCGGACCCTCGTCCTGGAGGGCCGCCAGGGCCTCGACCCGCCAGCTGTCCAGGTCGCTCCAAGCGGGGTGGGGAGCCGTAATGCCGTGATCGCGGGGATGCAGCAGGATCCGCTCCACCTCCCCCTGACGCACCCGGGCCGTGATCCCCGCCCGGCTGGTGGGCAGATCGGTGGAGCCCTCCAGGCCTTTGACCGTGAGGATGTCGGTCTCGGCCACCAGCGCCAGGGCCTCCCAGGCCCGGGTCTCGGTCGGGGGATGCACGAAACCACTCACCAGCAGGCGCGCGCCCCGATGGGGGGTCCAGAGCAGCTCCAGGCTGGCCACGGGCGGCCGCTTGCCGATGGCGTCGCGAATCGGCACCAGCCGTTCGGCGGCGTGGAAGTGATCGGGCTGGTGGGTGAGGGCCAGGCCATGGCGGTCGAGGCGCTCCTGCACGGCGGCCAGGGGCAAGCCGCGCCATTCCAGCCCCAGGCTGGCGAACAGCTCGGCCAGGGTGACGCCGTATTTGACCGGCATCGGCTCGCCGCCGTGGAGCACCACCGGCAGCCCTTCGGCGGCCAGGGTCAGGGCCAGCAGCGGCAGCAGCGGCGCGGTGCGGTCGCGCCCGTCGTAGGGAACACCGAAGCAGATCGCCCGGCGCCCGGGGGTCTGCAGGCTGGGGCCCAGATCGCGGTAGGCCTCCAGCATCCCCGCCAGCTCCTCCGGCGTGGGGCGCCGGATGCGGTGGGCGATCAGGAACGCGCCCATCTGGGCCCCATCCACCGCGTCGCCCAGCATCAGCGCCATGGCCTCATAGGCCTCCGCCCGGCTCAGGCCGGTGCTGGTGTGCTCGCCGCTGCCCACCTTGCCGATCAGCTCCCGGAAGCGGGCGCGGGCCTCACCGAGGGCGGTCAGCCGCTGGTTTCGGCGGTCGAGCAAGGGCTGTTCCACAGCGTTATGTAGCGGATGCAACAGGCACGCGTGGCGCCGGATGATCTCATTCTTCCTGAGAGCGACAACGGTTACGGCCCCATGTCCCGGCTAGCCCATCCGCTAGCTGGTGCTAAGCACCCAGCCATTCCGCCATCGCTCCCCATGTCTGCCCCGTCTAGCGATCCCCCTGGTCAGCCATCCCCAGGAGTGATCCCGCCCCCAATGGGGAATGCCCAGGCCAGTCGGCCCACGGCGACCGCCCTGGATTCCGCCGACGACAGCGGCAAGGGGGATCCCGGTCGAAGCGCCCCGCCTGCTGGCGTCCCCACCAGTGGCGCCCTCACCAGTGGGGCCGGCCGGCCTGAAGCCGCGCCCCCCAGTGGCGAAGGGCTCAGCAAGGTGGAGCGGGCCAAGGCCGAAGCCTGCGGCCTCGACCTGGCCGATCAACTCGATACCCTGGCGGCCTCGGGCTGGGAGGCCCTCGATGAGGCCACCCTCACGATCCGGCTCAAGTGGCTGGGCATCTTCTTCCGACCCGTCACGCCGGGGCGGTTCATGGTGCGGCTGCGGCTGCCCAACGGCGTGATCAGCGCCGACCAGCTGGCCTTTCTCGGCGATGTGGTGGATCGCTGCGGCGAGCACGGCAGCGCCGACATCACCACCCGCCAGAACCTGCAACTGCGCGGCCTGCTGCTGGAGGACATGGCGCCGCTGCTGGCGGGCCTCGACGCCGTGGGCCTCACCAGCCGCCAGTCCGGCCACGACAACCCGCGCAACATCACCGGCAACCCGCTGGCCGGCATCGATCCCGAGGAGTTGATCGACACGCGGCCGTTGGTGGCGTCCATCCAGGAGCGGATCCTGGCGAGCGACGGACCCCGCAATCTGCCCCGCAAGTTCAACATCGCCGTGGGGGGGGCGCCGGACAGCTTCCTGCTGCACAACGACCTGGCCTTCCTGCCAGCCCGCCGCGAAGGCGAGCTGGGCTTCACGGTGATGGTGGGGGGCTTCTTCTCCGCCCAACGCAACGAACTGGCCATCCCCCTTGGCCTCTGGCTGCGGCCCGAGCAGCTGCCGGCCTTCAGCCTGGCGACGCTGCGCCACTTCGGGCGCCACGGCAACCGCCAGGCCCGCAACAAAAGCCGGTTGATGTATCTGATCGACCAGCTGGGGTTGGAGGCCTACCGCACCGCCGTGCTGGAGGAGTTCAACGGGTTGGGGGGCGAGGCCTTCAGCCACGACGGCCAGCATCTGGTGAACCGCGCCCCGCGCGCGGCGCTGGGGGTCAACCCCCAGAAGCAGCCGGGGCTGCACTGGGTGGGCCTGGGGGTGCCGCTGGGCCGCCTCGACGGGGCCGACATGGACGCGCTGGCCGATCTGGCGCGCTGCTACGGCGAGGGGGAGCTGCGCCTCACCGAAGCCCAAAACGCGCTGATCCCCCACGTGCCCGCGGAACGGCTGGAGGCGCTGCTGGCGGAGCCGCTGCTGCGGCGCTTCCGGCCCGACCCCGGCCCGCTGCTGGCCGAGGCGGTGAGCTGCACCGGCAGCCGTTACTGCAGCTTCGCCCTGATCCCCACCAAGACCACCGCCCAGACGGTGCTGGAGGAGCTGGAGCGGCGGCTGGAGCTGCCCCACCCGGTGCGCAGCCACTGGACCGGCTGCCCGAATGCCTGCGGCCAGCCCTACATGGGCGAGATCGGCCTGATGGGAGCCAAGGCCCGCGAGGGGGGCCAGATGGTGGAAGCCGCCAAGATCTACCTGGGCGGCTCGATGGCAGCCGAACCGAAGCTGGCCGAGCTGCACGACAAGGGGGTGCCGCTCAGTCGCCTCAGCGATGCGCTCGAGGCGCTGTTGGTGGAGCACCACGGCGCCAGGCGGCGGGGGTGAGGCGCCGGATCCAGGCCCCGCCCGTTGGCCGCTGCTGGTCGAGCCAGAGATTGTCGAGGGCTTGCAGCTGCTGGCGATCCTGGAGGTCGTGGCCGCCATACAGCAGATGGATGACCCGCTCCGGATCGATCTCGAGGGCCGCCAGCTCGTCCCAGAGCCGCTGGGTCATGCCCGCATGGGCCCGCTCGAACTGGGCGGTGGCCAACTGCCGCACCAACAGCAACACCAGCTGCTGCTCCTTGCAGGCGGCGACGCTCAGGGGCTGAGCGGGCCCGCCCCGACCGCGGCCCAGGGGGCGGCCGTGATCGCTGGAAGACGCGGTCGCGGGCCTTGGCCCAAGGGTGCTCGTGGAGCCTGGAGCCGCGGCGCCGAGCGGGGCGGCGGACGGTGAGAACGGCTGCATGGCGCCAGGCTCCAACGGGTTGGCTGTAACCATTGCTACAGCCGCCAGCAGCCATCACCAGTGCGTTGTGACGACGCGTCAAACAAGGGGCAGCACCATGGCAGCCACAAACCGATCTCAACCCCGCGTCGCGCCGCGTCGCTGGCGCGACGGCCCTGCCAGGGTGGAGGGGCCTGCGGGCTCGCCGCCGATGGGGCCGCTCCCCCCGGAACCCACGCCAGCCCCGGCCGCGGGGCCAACGCCGCCCGCGGGGCCAACGCTGCCCGCGGGGCCAACGCCGTCGGCGGGGCCAGCACCATTCGAGAAACCGGCGGCAACCGAGATGCCGGCGGCAACCGTGGAGTCGGCGGCAACAGTTGGCGGCGGGCCGTTAGCGCCCCCTGGGAGCCAGGAGCGCTGGTGGCGGCTGCAGGGGCTGCGGCGCGGCAACATCGCTCCCGAACCGCTGCTGAAGGCCCTGGAGGCGGGTGGGCAGAGCGCCGATGAGGATCTGCTGGCGGCCCTGATCGGCGTGCTCGACCGCGAGGGCGTGGAGCGGTTGCTGGCGGCCGTGACGGCGCCGGCCGAGCGGCCGCTGCTGGCGGCGGGGCGGCGCGAACTGCCGCTGCTGGCGGGCCAAGAGCCGGTGCGGCAAGCCTGGCTGGCGCCGCTGCTGGAGCGCCACAGCGCCGTGAGCCGGCAGGATCCCGGCCGCGCCGACCCTTGGCTGGAGCTGCTGGGACCATTTCGCCACCCCGAGGTGGCGGCCCGGCTGCGCCAGGCCCTGATGCGCCAGCTGACGGCAGCGGCGCCTGAGGCAACGCCAGGGGTGGAGACCTTGGCGCCGCTGCTGGGCCTGCAGCGCCAGGCCCAAGATGGCGAGCTGTTGCTGAACCTGGCCTTGCGGCCGGGCCGGCTGGCCCGGCGGAGGGCGGCGCTCGAAGGGTTGGCCCTGGGACTGTCGGCCTGGCCCATCGGCCCCTTGAGTGCTGGGTTGGTGCGGCTGAGCGCCGACCTAGACCCCCAGCTGGCGGCCAGCGCCGTGGACCTGCTGGCGCGGCTTCCCCAGGGGCGCCAGGCGCTGCGGCGGGCGGGCCGGCAGGCCCTCGATCCAACCGTGCGCCAACGCTGGCGCCGCCGCCTGCCGGCCGCGCCGTTGCTGCTGCTGGTGCACGGGCGCCAGGGGGGACGGATCCCGCCGGAGCTGCTGGCGTTGGCGGCGGAGCTGGAGCGGCGGCGCGGCGGGCCGGTGCTCCTGCAGGCCCTCACCCAAGTGGAGGCGCCCCAGCCCGATAAGGCCTTCTGGGCCGCGGCCCAACGGGCCGGTGGCCTCACCCTGGTGCCCTTGCTGCTGCTTCCAGGGGGGCACGTGCGCCGCGACCTGCCAGCCCTGGCCCGGGCCTGGCGAGAGCGGGCCCGGGCGGAGGGCGGTCTGGAGCTCTGGCGCCAGCCATTCCTGGGGGCCTGGCCGGCGTGGCAGGCCCAGCTGCGGGGGCAGCTGCAAGCCCTGGCGGGGAACCGAGCGCTGCTGTGGCTGCACCACCCCGTGGAGGGAGAGCTGGCGAGCCGCTATCTGGCCCATCTGAGCGAGGTGCTGGGACACCCCGGCCTGGCGGCCCATCGGGAGGCGGGTCTGCCGGGGCCAGCGGCGCCAGGGGAATCGGCCCTGCTGGTGCCCTGGAGCCTGGCCGCCAACCGCCTGAGCGAGGCCTTGATGGGCTGTGAACGGCACCCGGAACAGGAGCTGCTGCCGCCATTGCTGCAGGTCGAGAGCCTGCGGCAAGCCCTGCTGGAGCTGCTCAGCGACCTGGCCTGAGGGACGAGAGCAGTGGCGGGCAGTCAGGGGGGGCGAGCACGTCAGTCGGATGCCGAGAGCGGCAGGAACGCATCAGCCCTTTCGGCAACCATGAGCCAAAGGCCCGATTCCTCAAGAGTGAGGCCGAGCTCAACCAGACAGCTCAGGAAGCTCGGATTGGTCTTGCGTCGGGAGTGTCAGAAGCTCAAAAATGGCATCCAGCTTTTCGGAGATCTCTGGATCGATGGAGGCCATCGACTGCCGGCTGATCAATTTGTAGAAATCGCCCTTTCGCAGCGCAATGGCAGTTCCTGTTGCAGCGGCACAACGCCTGAAGAACTCCTCAGCAAAGAGGCTGAGTTTCTTGGTTTGGGTCTGGGCGCGCCAGATCGTGTTCTGGGTGGACGAGTTGGCCTGGGAGTAATTCTCGAAATCAGCTTGGTTGTCATCAAAGATCTGGTCCAGCAGCAATCCGTCGAGGATGGTTTGGCGCTGATCGGCAAACAGATCGATGCCATCCGCATGCACCCACTCCATGAGCAGATCGGGGGTCACAAGATAATTCTCCAGCTCATAACGCTTCCAGGGTAGGCGCCTGAAGCCACCAGCGCTCGATTCCTGCAGTCCGCGGTTGTCATTGTCGATGATTTCGATGCCCCGCAGCTTGGGTAAGATGTTGCGCAAGGCGAAGAAGTGATCCCTGGCTTTCTGACCAAAAGCGCCTTCCACAGCATCTAGCAATTCTTCAGGGCTCTGGCCAGGCCTAGGGCGATTGTCCTGAAGGTAATAGACATTCAGATGGGCACCATCGGCAATTAGATCGCGAACAGGATGCCCCAGGCGATCGGCATACGCCCTGAGCATGGCGAGATCGGTGCTCCCTTCCAAGTAGAGCACGTGACCTGTCTCGCGGGCCCTCACGTAATGAGCGGCTCCAAAACTCCTGAGTGATGTCTTGATGGCTGGCGTTGAGGCGAGATCCTCGGCATGGCCAGCCAGGATCAAGGTGAGGTGGCGATCGAGGGCTTCCTGCATCACCACCTCGGAATGGGTGGCCATCAGCACCTGACAGCCATTGCGATCGGCGATCGTGTGAAGCAAGACATAGATCTGCTGCTGCCGCAGGATTTCCAGGTGGGCGTCCGGTTCGTCGATCAGCAGTACACTGCCCTTGTGGGCATAGAGATGGGCCAGGATCAACAGCATCTGTTGAAAGCCACGGCCTGCCAATGAAAGATCAAGCGGCCGATCGGCGCCGCTCTGCTCATAGAACAAATCGAGGGATCCAGCCTCATTCTCTGTCGGCGTGCTGAGGGAAACCTGGAAGAGGCGGCGCATCAGCGCGGTGATCTCCTGCCAATCCTGCGGGCTGTTCTGATGAACCACGAGACAAAGGTTGCGCAGCACTTCAGCCGTGCTGCCGCGACCCATGTGGTAATCGATTCGGTTGCGCGTAATCAGGGGTTCATCCGCCGAAATGCCCGACATCGGATAGAGCAGGGCGACATCCAGCTCGGCGGCTTTGGCGAGCGCTTCTGGCTGGTGAAGGGTGGCAGGGTGAGGCACGGCGTAGATCAACTCATCACTGGCGTGATGGCGGAAGATCATCGTCACGGGCACAACATCACCTTTCATCTCCATCCCTACCGTGATGTGGAGATCCTTGCCAGAAACCTTGAGATTCTTCCAGAAATGGCGCGTTTTGGGAACGGGAACGGAGAGGATCGTGAGGCGGTTCAGAGGTTTGCCGGTGCGCTTCTTGGCTTTGGAATCCCTGGATTCCAGCTGCCAGTTGCGCGCCGCGATGGCCCAGAGGGCAATGGCCTGCAGGGCGGTGGTCTTGCCGCAGTTGTTGGGGCCGATCAGGACGGAGGGATGCTCCAGGGGGATGCGCCCGGAGCGGCCATAGCTCTTGAAGTTGCTGATCTCCAGCCAGTGCAGGATCCTCACCCCACCGCCTCCAGCAGCACCTGGCCATCCTCCAGCGTTGCCTGGATTGTCCCCAGCTCCCGCTCCAATGCCAGCTGGGCCCGAAACCCAGCGGGATCCAACTCAGAGGCCGCCAGCAGCGCCCGCTCGCTCAGGGCGCCGCATTCGCGCAAGAGGTTGGCGAGCCGATCGGGCGGCACGGGGGCGGCATCAAACATGCTCGGTTCCGGGTTGGCTGCAGCCTGGCGCCGACCAGGCCGCGAGGGGCCGGACGCCGCGGCCTCCGCCTGGCGGGCCGCCCGCTTCTTCGCAGCCAGCCGTTCGAGCAAGGCGCTCGCCGGTTCGTCGCCCGGGTCCTGGGGCACCAGCTCACCGCGAAACGCCTTGGCCAGCAACGCCGGCGTCAGCCGCTCGACAATCTTGCGGGCGGCGCTGAGCCGGACTTCGAGTTGGTCGGCGAGGGAGAAGAGCTGCTGGGCGCCTCGCTTAATTGCGTCCAGCTCATCAGGCGGTGGCATCCGAATCTTGATCGCCAGAAGATTTTTCTGTGCAAGATTTCGCATGGAAAGCTGATTACCACTTGAGAGCCCCTCAATCTGGCGCCGCCCAGACGGTGATCTGAGGCAAAGAAGAAGCCAAGGCTTGCATTCTTCTGGCACAACAAGGCGCAAGACTTTATCTGAGAGATAAAGCTTGCGGGTGACTTGATGGACAATAACACATGCACCAACAAGCTCGATAGTGTTCGCCCTAGAAATCAGGAAGTCTCCAGGGCGGATACGGTTTTCTTCGCTGATGATCGCATCCTGATTCAGCGTTTTGCTTTCTTCTTCATTGTAGGTTCCCCATGTCACGGCGCTAATTTTGACCAACCCCCTTTCATCCCCCTCAGGGGGTCTTTCATCGCATTTCAGATTGAGGCCTGCATCAATATCACTGACAAGATCCCCAACGGTCTTGTCTGCCCATGGAGCGAGATCTCTTCCCCGCTCCTCCCGCCACTCCCGCGTCAACCCCCCCGAGGTGGCCGCCGCCAGCACCGCCTGGCGAAAGCGCTTGAGCAGGGTCTCCACGCCATCGAGCCGCTGGCGGCAGGCGTCGACGGCGGCCAGGGTGGTGTGGAGCTTGGCGGCGATGCGGCGTTGTTCACCAGTTGGGGCCACGGGTATTGAGGCCTTGCCCAAAGCCTTGAGATAAATGCCTTTCTGAGCTGTTCCCTTGGCATTTTCTACAAGGAACTGCTGGAACTCCGGTGATTCGAGTGCGTAACACAAGTACTTACTCACAAAACCATCAGCTGGTTTCATAACAGCAACACTTCGTTGAAGTGTAAACGGCAGAAACTCTGCCTCGACCTCCGCCGTCCTCCCGATCGCCCCAACAATTGTAAGCAAGACATCACCAGACTCGACACTGGTTCTTCGATTCTCGAGCTCAAAATCACTGAAACCAATCAACCTGTGCTCTGCATTAAGATTGACTCGCCTGTTTTCAATATTGCGTGCGCTGAGCATCGGCAGGCCAAAATCGCTTGCTTTGGGAGGATTGTGGGATCCGTCAACGATTCGGCTACACGCATCTATCAATTCGCTCCAGCACCACCCCACCGGCAGCTCTCTCCGCTCCTCCATCACACCACCTCCTCCAACTCTTCCCCCAATTCCGCCAGGATCGCCCGCAAATCGTCTAGGGCGCCTTCCAGTTCGCCCATCGCTTCGCGGGCCAGCTCGGCGGGTTCCGGCAGGTCGGCGGCGTCTTCGGCGGAATCGTCTTTCAGCCAGGCCAGATCGAGGCTGTCGCCGCGTGCGGATATCTCCTCGCGGCTGAAGCATTGCCAGCGGCCCTCAGGCCCGGTGGCTGTGCGCGGCGCCAAGCCCAGGGGATCCGGCCCGTAGGCCGCCTCAAACTCCGCAAAGTGCTCGCGGGTGAGCGGTGTGCGCTTGCCGAAGGCCGGCATGTTGGCCCGCAGGTCATACACCCACACGGTTTCGGTGTTGCCCCGATCGCTCGTGCCGCGCGTGAAGAACAGCACATTGGTTTTCACACCTTGCGCATAAAAGATGCCGGTGGGCAGGCGCAGGATCGTGTGCAGGTTGCACTTGTCCATCAAATCCGCGCGGATCTGCTTGCCCACGTTGCCTTCAAACAGCACGTTATCCGGCAGCACCACCGCCGCCCGGCCGCCGGGCTTGAGGGCCCGGTAGATGTGCTGCAGGTAGCAGACCTGCTTGTTGCTGGTGGGTAAGGTGAAAGCATCGCGGCTGGGTAGGCCGCCGCCCTTCTTGGTGCCGTACGGTGGTGTGGTGAGGGTCAGCGTGGCCGGGGGCAGAGCCTCCGCATCGCCGCTGAGGGTGTCGCCATACCAGATGCCGCATTCTCCCGGCCGGGAATCCAGCCCATGCAGCATCAGATTCATCAACGCCAACCGGTGCGTGTCTTGCACATGCTCCATGCCGTAGAAGGTGCGCCGGTAGAACTTCTGCTGTTGCTGCTCAGTCAGCTCGCTGATCTCGTGGTGCTCGCGGATCCAGTGCAGCGCCGCACTCGGGAAGCCGCCGGTGCCGGCCGCAGGATCCTGGATCACATCCTCGATCGTGGGCTGCATCACGGCCACCATCGCATCAATCAGCGGCCGGGGCGTGAAATACTGGCCGGCGCCGGATTTCTTTTCCTCGGCATTCTTCTGCAGCAACCCCTCATACAGATCACCTAGCCCTTCCTGGCGGGCGCTGTACCAATCCAGCTTGTCGATCTCGCTCACCAGCTTGTTGAGCGTGGTGGGCTTCTTGATGAACGAGCTGGCATTGGCATAGATCTCCTGCACCAGCGCTGAGTCGCCGCTGCCGCTGCTGCCCAGCTTCAGCAGCAGCTCCTTGTAGTGCTCCAGCTGGCTCAGGCCCTGAAGCATCTCTAGCACATCCCAACGCCATTCGTTAGGGATGCCCTGCTCCTGGCCTGTCTCCTTGGCCATCTTCAGGAACAGCAGATAGGTGAGCTCCGTCACGTACTGGTGATACGTCACCCCATCGTCCTTGAGGACGTTGCAGAGGTTCCACAGCTTGGCGACGATGTCGTGGGTGGTGCTGGGCATCACCAGGCCTCCAGGGTGAAATCGTCCACGCTGAGGGCGTGGCTGGCGATCAGCAGGTCCATCAGCCCAAGCGGGCGCCCCTTCCTGGCCTGCTCGGCCCGAACGCGACCATAGACAACGGCGCAGGCCCCGGTCCAGGGCAGAACCTCCAGGCGATCCAGCCACGCTTCGATCAACTGCCGCGTCCTGGCATTCAGCGCCTTCTTTTCCAGCCCGTAGCGGATCTCAACCGCCACGATCACCGAGATGCAGCAACGTTGCTCAGCAAACCAGCCATCGAGCCGTGGCGAACACCCATCCAC
>JBKCTK010000190.1:0-1271 GCA_046319055.1 Synechococcaceae cyanobacterium | reverse complement strand
TCCCCCAGGGAACCCCTCCGGCGGCTGCGCCCCTGGTGCGTTGCCGAGATCGCCTTCCCTTCCCGTGCGGGAGCCCTTCCCTTTGCCCAGCCGATGGCCAAGAAAGTCGTAGCCGTGATCAAGCTGGCCCTGCAGGCCGGCAAAGCGAACCCCGCGCCGCCGGTGGGTCCTGCCCTCGGTCAGCACGGGGTCAACATCATGGCGTTCTGCAAGGAGTACAACGCCCGCACCCAGGACAAGGCCGGCTATGTGATCCCGGTGGAGATCTCGGTCTTTGAAGACCGCAGCTTCACCTTCATCACCAAGACGCCTCCCGCCTCGGTGCTGATTTCCAAGGCGGCCGGCATCGAGAAAGGTGCCGCCAGCTCCGCCAAGGGATCGGTGGGCGCCATCAGCCGCACCCAGCTGGAGGAGATCGCCAAGACCAAGCTGCCCGATCTCAACTGCAGCAGCGTCGAATCGGCGATGCGGATCATCGAGGGCACCGCCCGCAACATGGGCGTCGCCGTCAACGACTGAGGCCCCCGGGCCCGGTTTTGAGCTGAAGCGGCCCGCTGGGGCCCGCTGCCATGGCGCCAGCGCAGGCGCCTCCCGTTCCACCTTCTTCACCCCATCGGGGGAGACCGCCTCGGTCGCCTGCACCCCATTCCTGTCATGCCGAAGATCTCCAAGCGTTTCGCCGCCCTGACCGCCAAGGTGGAGGACCGCAGTTACACGCCTCTCGAAGCGCTCGAACTGGTGAAGGCCAACGCCACCGCCAAGTTCGATGAAACCCTCGAAGCCCACGCCCGCCTGGGCATCGACCCGAAATACACCGACCAGCAGCTGCGCACCACGGTGGCCCTGCCCCACGGCACGGGCCAGATGGTGCGGATCGCGGTGATCGCCCGGGGCGAGAAGGTGGCCGAGGCCAAGGCCGCCGGAGCCGATCAGGCCGGCGACGATGAGCTGGTGGATCAGATCGCCGGCGGCGCCATGGACTTCGATCTGTTGATCGCCACGCCGGACATGATGCCGAAGGTGGCCAAGCTGGGCCGGGTGCTGGGCCCCCGCGGTTTGATGCCCAACCCCAAGGCCGGCACCGTCACCACCGACCTGGCGGGGGCGATCCGGGAGTTCAAGGCGGGCAAGCTTGAGTTCCGGGCCGACCGCAGCGGCATCGTGCATGTGCGGTTCGGCAAGGCCAGCTTCGAGGCGGCCAAGCTGCTCGACAACCTGAAGGCGTTGCAGGAGACCATCGACCGCAACAAGCCCAGCGGCGCCAAGGGTCG
>JBKCTK010000189.1:0-36523 GCA_046319055.1 Synechococcaceae cyanobacterium | reverse complement strand
CAAGGCTCCGCCGGAAAAGGATCTCGAATGGGACGATGCCGATGTCGAAGGGCAGTTTCGTTTCCTCCAGCGTCTGTGGCGGTTGGCCGATCATGCCTCAAACCAAGGCTTGAATCTCTCCGAACCGAGCGTGGCCGGTCTGCAGGGCTCCCCTGGGGCCACCACCGACCCAGAACGGCAACTGCGCCGAGCCGTGCATACGGCCATCAGCGCCATTTCTGAAGATCTTGATGGCGATTACCAGTTCAACACCGCCGTTTCGGAGCTGATGAAACTCAGCAACGCCATGGGGTCACTGCTCGACCAGGTGTCGGCCCCTGTGGCGCTGGAAGCGTTGAGCGTGTTGCTGCTGTTGTTAGCTCCCTTCGCCCCCCATCTCGCCGAAGAGCTCTGGCAGCAGCTGGGCGCCAACCCCAGCGGCGATCGCAGCATCCATCAGCAGTCCTGGCCTCGCCTTGATACCACCGCACTGGCCCGTGACAGCGTGACCGTGGTGATCCAGGTGAAGGGCAAGGTGAGGGGCAGCCTGGAAGTAGCCGCCGATTTGGATGCCGCTGAGCTGGAGCGACTGGTGCTCCAAAGCGAAGTGGCCAGCCGTTGGCTGGAGGGGAAGCCTCCGAGCCGTGTGATTGTGGTGCCTGGCAAACTGGTCAACTTGGTGCCGTAAACCGCTGCTAAGGCTGAATCCCCGCCAGCTGCACAGGGCGGACAGCAGGTGCCACATCAGCGGCAGGAGAGTGGTCGTCAAGAGCTGGCCCCCCGCCAATCCCGGTGCGGTGAAGGCAGGGGTGCCCAGGACCCAAGCAACATAGTCTGCTAAGCAAACGAGGCTGCTAAGCAATCCAGGCTGCAAAGCAAGTCAGGCTGCAAAGCAAACGAGGCTGTAAAGCAAGTCAGGCTGCAAAGCAACAAGTTCAGCTGAGCCGCAGCTCAGCTGAACAAATATCTCAACTGAGCGGCTGTCTCAATCGTTGTTGATCCTCTGGAAAAGTAGCTGATCCGGAACAGCCCAATCGCCTTTGGCGGTGTAACCGCGGGGGTTGGCGCAGAGATGGCGCAGGATCCAAAACAGAGTTTCCGGGCTTTCCAGGGCCAAAGCTGCAGCCATCTGCTCCAGGGAACGGGGTTGCTGATCCGCCATCAAGGCATCCAAGCGAGATTGCAGATCAAGCACGGCAGCCGCCGCCTTCTTGCCAGCTTCCACTCCGGGTTGGTGGTAGGCGTTCACGTTCACGAACTCGCCGTAGAGACCAACCGCGCGCTCGAACAAGGCAACCAAGGCGCCCAGGCCGCGGGCATCGAAGCGCCGCAGACTAATTGTGAGATTCTGGCGCCCGCCTTCGCTCAGGGCCGAGCGGGTTCCCTGCAGGAAACCCTCCAGGAAGTCGGCCGGATTCTCCCCGGCCAGTGAAGGAATATCCTGGGGATTTTCTAGCACCTCAATGAAGGTCACGAAGAAATTGTCGAGACCATCGCGCAATTGCTGAACATAGGCATGCTGATCGGTGGAGCCCTTGTTGCCGTACACAGCAAGGCCCTGATGAACAACCTCACCCTGGCGATCGAGGCGCTTGCCGAGGGATTCCATCACCAACTGCTGCAGATAGCGGCTGAACACTTCCAGCCGATCGCGATACGGCAGCACGACCATGTCGCGTCGGCCCCTCCCCTCCCCGGCCACGTACCAGGCGGCGGCCAGCAGACCGGCGGGGTTGCTGGTCAGGTTCGGATCGCGGGTCAGGACATCCATCGCGGCGGCCCCTTCGAGGAAGGATCGGATGTCCGCCCCGATCAACACCCCAGGCAGCAAGCCCACCGCGCTGGTGATGCTGGTGCGGCCACCGACCCAATCGAACATGTCGAAACGGGCCAGCCAGCGCTCAGCCTCCGCCTGTTGATCGAGACGACTGGCCAGCATGGTCACGGCCACAGCCTGGCCAGGCCAATGGCCTCCGTGGGCTTCCAGACGGGCCCGCGCCTGGGACATGCCCAGGTGGGGTTCCGGCGTGCCGCCCGATTTGCTCACCACGATGACCAGGGTGCTGGCGAGACGGGGCCCCAACACGCCAAGGGTGCGGCTGATGCCTTCCGGATCAACGTTATCGAGAAAGTGAAAGGGCAGACCGACCCCGTGCTGTTGCAGGGCCCGTACCATCAACAGGGGGCCAAGACCGCTGCCACCGATGCCGATCCACAGCACATCGCTGAAGGGCTGCCCGCTCGGCGAGCGGGTGCTGCCGTCGAGGATGGCGGCGCCGAAATGGGCGATCCGGTCGATCTCCTCACGGATGTGAGCCGCGGTCTGGGCATCGGGAGCCAGGGAGGGATCCCGCAGCCAGTAGTGGCCCACCTGGCGTTGCTCATCGGCGTTGGCGATGCTGCCCGCCTCCAAGGCCGCCATGGCGGCGTGGGCACGGCTGAAGGGCTCTTGCAGGGCCTGCAGATCCTGTTCGCTCACGCCCATCCGACTGATGTCGAGCCAACAGGCGAGGTCGTCGTCGTACCAGAGAAGATTCTGAAAACGCTGCCACAACACGGTGGCGTCGCTTCCTTGAAGCGGTGGGAGTGTGGTCATGGCTGCCCAGGAGCCTCAGGCGTCTCAGAACGCCAGATCAGGGTATCCCCTCAACGCTGGGCCACCCAGCACCAGGTCCGGAGATGGGACAGACCGCCCACCGGAGCCCAGGTCTGGACAGGAGTCAAGAAACGGTTAACAATGTGAAGGTCTTGGACATCAGACCGCTTCTTCATGCGATTCCCTTGGATCCGCACCATGCGAGCCGGGATTCGCCGCATCGTGCCTCGGGTTCTGCCCCAACAACCTTTGGGCTTGCCCGCCTGCTCCGATCGCCCGGCCAGCTCCGCGACCCGGCTGCTTCCGGCTTTGCTTGCCCTGGCGTGCGCCCCTTCGCTGTCCTGGTTCACGTCCACATCTCCCTCTGCCCAGCTGGCCCCCGATCTCCTCGGCAGCACGAGCAACACCGGTGCCGAGGCCCGCGGCCTGACTTCGGAAGGTCAGCGCCCTGATCCGATCGATTTTAGTGCGGCCGAGCTGCGTGAACTCAATCGCCGCTTCGGCGTGCACGGTCCCCAGCCTCGACTTGCCCAATTGTTCACCGAAGGGCTGGACCAGCTGCGGCCGTTGCGTGCCATCACTCTGCGCAGGTTGGAAGAGCTGCGACCGGTGATCCTCGCCGAGAGCCGCCGTCGCCGCATCAATCCCATGCTTGTCGCGGCCGTTCTGTTCGACGAGATGCAGCACGCCAAACCGGGGGAGGACTCGCCCCTGGCGATCAGCACGGGATTGTTCAAGACCCACGGTCCCGCCCAGCTGAGTCTGCAGGAAATGGTCAAGCAGGGCTTGTTGGCCGCTGATGCGAGCCCCGAGGAACAGGATCAAGCCCGCCAGCGGCTGCTCGATCCTGACCACAATGTCGAGTTGCTCGTGGGTGAGTTCAGCCGCCTAATCAAGGAACTGGGGCTGCCTGCTGACCATCTGCCGATGGCAAGCAGCTCACCGCGTGATGCCAAAATCTTGGCTACGCTCGCCTATCTCCACAACGGTAAGCTTGATTATCCTGGCCGCATCCTTCGGTACATGCAGGATCCCGAGCTGCACGCATTGATCTACTCCTCCCGACGCCCCAAGCCAGAACCCATGATCTGAGTTTTTGGCCTGACGGCCGGATTCTTCAGGGCCTGGAGCTCACTTTTCTGCAACCAAGTATTAGCCAAGAGGCATTATCAAATCATCGCCAGATCTTTACGCCCTTTTATTTTGGCCAGAGGCCACGTGTGGGATTCAAGGCTTGCCGTTTCCTGGGGGGTGATTGCTGGGATCCCGTAGTCATCCGCGATGCAAGTATGCAACTCTTGAAACTTTTGGTGATTTCTGATTCACTGCTTAAGCCTACGTTGACTACCCAACCCCGCCTGTGGGTCCGGGCGGGAGCGCTGTCACGCTGAACACGGCGGCGGATGGGCTCTCCCCCTGGCCATGCCTGCGATCCGGCGCCCTCCTCGCTTTCCGTACTGGCGTGTTGCGGCGCGGATGGGCTGAGCTTCTAGGAGTGGCGAGCCAGGCGTTTGCCGCAGCCATCACCCTTGCGAGCTGCACAGCATCCCCAGGGCCCTGAGGCGCAGGGCCAGTTGGCCCCAATCAAAACTGCGCGGGTCGGCTCTCTCACCCCCGAGATCCACGTGACGATGGGTGGTGATGTGTTCAGCAGGAATGGCGAATCGGCGCATCCAATGGGCGAGTTCCAAGGCCATGGTGTCGTACTGAGCCTTGGTGTAACCGCTGTGCTCAGGGGCCTCATTCTCTCCATCCTCAGGGGTTTCCAGGCTGAGGTGAAGGGCGAAGTTGTTGATCGAACCCCCCACCTTCGCATTGGTGACGACCCAGTGATTGTTAAAAGCGGAGTTGCCAGCGCCAAATGCCCGCAAGCGCGGATCAACCACGCGCACTAGCTCACCATCGAGGCCGATTAATGAGTGATAGCTAACCTGGTCTGCGTCATCGCCATGGGGTGTGCTGAAGGTGTTGAGCGCCGAGCTCAGCCCATAGACCGTTTCGTGCAACACAATCACCTTGGGCGTTGGATCCACGGGTGTGCCAAAGGCGTCGCGGCGGTAACGCTGGCCGTAGTTGCTGGGGTCAATGCGGCGCAGGGGTGATTGGCGGTTGATGCGCGCCTGGAGCTGCAGCAAGCGCAGCTGTAGCGACCTATCCACAGCGGGGCACTGGCCCCTCAGCGGCGACACCCAAGTGATCTGGCGAGGCGGTGGCGGTGCGAGGACCTCCGGCTCACTGATCCGCTGGCTGCCAACCTGCTGAAGCAAATCCTGGAGATTATTCGTATCCGTCGTGCCTTGGGACCGCCAGCCGGGCCAACCCCGCAGCATCGCCAAACTGGCAAGGGAGACCACCAGAGCACCTGCCAGGGAAATCAGCAGTGGCCTGGAGTGTTCGGTCATGGCTCAGGTTCCAGCTTCATCCAACGCTGTCGCCGCTGGATCGCCTGCTTGGGTGCGCCGGCGTCGAGGCTGAGGGTCCAGCGTTCGATGCCGGCAGCCGTCACCCTCAAAATCGTGCGCCGCACACTGCCATCGCGGCAGTACAGAATCTCCAATTGCGGATGCTGGGGCTTTCCTGATTCGCTGAGGCCCAAGTAGATCGACACCGCATCGAGCTGCAGGATGCGGTTGCCATCAATGGCCAGCAGTTCATCCCCCACCTGCAGCCCCGCAAGGGCGGCCGGGCCATGGCGCAGCACGCGGCACAAACGCAAGCCAGCGTGGTCGGAAGGCTCCAGGCTCCATCCAGCCTCAGCGCTACTCGCTAGCTGAGGTTGCAGGCACAGGCCGATCTCGCTGAAATAGCTGTGCAGGTCTGGATCGTCGGTCTGGGTTAACCAAGCGGGTAGGAGTTGCTGGAGATCGGGACTGAAGCTGGCGAAGGCTTCAACAAGATCCTGCTCCTGATAGCCGCGTTGATAGGCCCCGAAGCGCCTCCAGAGGTTCTGCAGCACCTCAGCCAGGCAAGCTCCGGAGCGACGCAGATGCAGATCAAGAACCAAGGCCAAGACGGCACCTTTGAGGTAATAGCTAATTTGGCTGTCGCTCGACCAGGCATCTTGCCGATAGAGCTTGACCCAGGCTTCCTCGCTGCTCTGCTTGAGGCTTTGCACAGCCCGTCCTGGTGTGAGGAGGTAGCGGCTGAGATCGCCGCTGAGATCCTCCAGCAGATCCGCCTCACTGCAAAGGCCTGCCGCGAAAGGCAGCAGCTGATCGTAATAGTTGGTCACACCTTCGGCGAACCAGAGCGTCGGGATAATCGTGGCAGTTGTGTAGTCATAGGGGCAGAGTTCTGCTGGTCGCAAACGACGCACATTCCACTGATGCAGGTATTCATGAGCCACCAACTGCAACAGGTGTCTCCGACCGCCTGGCTGCAGCAATGCGCGGCGACCGTAGAGCAGGACTGAAGCCGAATCGTGCTCCAAACCACCGAATCCTTGGTCACGCAGATGCAGGATAAAGAGATAATCATCTGCGGCTGGTCGCCCAACCCCCATCAAGCGGCAGCAGGCCAGACACAGCTGGCTGACATCGATCAACCAGCGAGCATCGAGACTCGGCAGATCGCCTCCCCAGCTCACCCAGCGATGGCGCACCCCAGCCACGTTGAAGCTGTGGCTGGGATGGGGACCGGCCTCCACAGGGCTGTCGACAAGCTGATCGAAATCACGGGCCCACCAGCTGCCTTGCCCCGCTTCCGGCAGGGGCACGAAGGCTTGCCAGCCGGCTGGCAACTCCAGGCTCAGCCGCAGCGGGCTCCAGCGGCGACCCGCCACCAGCAACACGACCGCCGCCAGGGCCAGAAAACCATGGTCGGCGTCGAGATGGCAGGTGCGAACACTCAGCTCCGTGGCCAGGATCGAATACCGAACACAGATCCGCTCTTGGCAGGGCAGCTCAAGGGACCAGCTCGCGAGATCACGCCGCTGGGGCCGCCAACGGCGACCTTGCTGCTCGACCTCAAGCCCTTCGAGATGGCGAACGTAGTCGCGGATGAGATAGGAGCCTGGGGTCCAGGCCGGCAGATCGAGCCCAAGGGAAACGTGAGCTGGAGTCAGCTCAAGTTTGACGCCCAGCAGATGGCTTGTTGGCTGACGCAGATCGAGGCTGACCTCAATGCTGTCAGCCGGTGGGGCGCAGACCTCAGACACAGAGACGAACGTCGGCCTGCGGAAGCTGGCTGGCCGCCTCGACAACGGCCTGGTGGGCGGCGTAGCTCCGGGTGATCTGTCCCAGCAGTGTCTGGAGCTGGCGATGCCTGCTGAGCCGCTGCAGATCACCGATGAGGGTCAGCCGACCATCGCTCTCGCAACGCCAACCAATCCAGAGATCTTGCTCAAGCTTCAGGGCCAGATCCACTTGCAGCGATTCGCCAGCGAATCCTGGAACGCGCTGACCTCGCAGGGGGTTCAGTCCGAGGCTCCGCAAGCTCGCTGCCAGAACCTCGGCATCGCGCAGGACCGTTGGCAGGATGGTGAGATGGGACATGGAGGGCAATGCCCGCAGACAACGACCCTAGCCAGATCATTGCGAGCATCCAGTGGCCGTGGCCACAGATCTGGCCGGCCGGGGAGCGAGTCTTAAGGATTGGCGTCATGGCTTCCGGCGAAGGCACCAACTTCGAAGCCCTGGTGCAGGCCTGCCGCCAGGGGCCCCTGCCGGGCGACGTGGTGCAGCTGGCGGTGAACAACCCGGGCTGTGGCGCTGTGGGCCGGGCGGATCGCTTGGGCGTGCCCTGTGCCTGCCTGGATCACCGCCTCTATCCCAGCCGCGAGTCGCTGGAGCTGCAGCTGATCGCCCTGTTTGAGGACGCGGCAGTCGACCTCATCGTGCTGGCCGGTTGGATGCGCATCGTGACCCCAACCCTGATCAACGCTTTCCCCCAACGGCTGGTCAACATCCACCCCTCGCTGTTGCCCAGTTTCCGAGGGTTGAACGCGGTGGATCAGGCGCTCGCCAGTGGCGTGAAAATCAGTGGTTGCACCGCGCACCTCGTGGCTGAGGAGGTGGATGCCGGCCCGATCCTGGTTCAGGCCGCAGTACCCGTGCTCGACAAGGACGATGTGATCAGCCTGCGGCGAAGAATCCAGCTCCAGGAGCACCGGATCTTGCCTTTGGCGGTGGCCCTGGCCGCGCAACGGCTCGGGTAGCGCCACGCCGAGCCCCGCTCGCCGCCTGGGCGCTGAGCGCCATTAGGGATAGAACGGCAACAACGGGAGCCCCACGCCTGCTTCCAGGCCCACCATCAGATTGAGGCATTGCAGCCCCTGCCCCGCCTGGCCCTTCACCAAGTTGTCGATCGCGCTCATCAGGATCAGCTGCCCAGTGCGGTCATCCACTTGGACGGAGATCAGGGCCCGATTCGTTTGGCGCACCCACTTCGTGGATGGATAGGTTCCCACCGGCAGGACCACCACGCCGGCATGTTGTCGATAGGCCGCCTGAAGCAAAGTTGTGCAGTCTTCGGCGGTGAGCCCGGGATCCCGCAACCGCGCGTACACCGTGGCCAGAAGCCCGCGCACCATGGGCATCAGATGGGGCGTGAACTGCAGCTGGATCGCGCAACCCGCCGCTTCACTGGCGGCCTGTTCAATCTCACTGGTATGCCGATGCCCCACCACGCCGTAGGGGGCGACGGCTTCGGAGGCTTCCGCCAGCAGCAGGTTTTCCCGGGGGGAGCGACCGCCGCCGGAGGTGCCGGTCTTGGCGTCGATCACGATGCCGCTGGTTTCAATCAACCCTTGCTTGAGAAATGGCAGCAACGGCAGCAGGCTGGCGGTGGGGAAACACCCCGGAGCAGCCACCAAGTTGGCGGTTCGAATCCGCTCTTCCTGCCATTCCACCAGGCCGTAGACCGCCTCCTGGCAGAGGTCGGCATCCTGCCGCGGTCGCCGCTCCGCCTCCTCGGCGTAGATCTGCTTCCAGTGCTCCAGGGATCGGTAGCGATAGTCGGCGGAGAGATCCACCACCCGCACGCCCAGGCTGAGGAGTTCCGGGACCAGGGTGGAGGCCAGGCCATTGGGCAGGCTCAGCACGGCAAGGTCCGCGGCGGCGGCGATGGCCTGGGGCTGGGGCGACTGCACCTCGGGGTCGCCGGGCAGGGGGAGGAAGGGCACCAGCTCGCTCCAACGTTTGCCGCTGCTGCGCTCCCCCGCCAGAAAGGTGACCTCCAGGGCGGGATGTCCCTGCAACAGGCGCAGCGTCTGCAGGCCGCCGTAGCCGCTGGCTCCGATCACGGCGACCCGATGGCTAGCCATGGCTTGTACGGCAGAGGAAGGGGGGATCGTAATGGTCGCCGCTAAGGCCAAAAATGGTGATCACCTTCTGTCAGAGCTGAGCCGTTGATTCCCTCCAGCGAGTCCAAAGCCATGGGTCTTCCCGCCACTGACCAAGACGGGCGGGAAGGGGGGATGCGCTTCGACCCGATCCCGGAGGCCCTGGCCGCGATCCGCA
The DNA here is from genome assembly GCA_046319055.1 of Synechococcaceae cyanobacterium. GTDB lineage: Bacteria > Cyanobacteriota > Cyanobacteriia > PCC-6307 > Cyanobiaceae > Cyanobium. Next base: position 27,490 of record JBKCTK010000189.1, on the reverse strand, counting down.
ATGGCGACTGCATCGTCGTGGTGGATGACGAAAACAGAGAGAACGAAGGCGACCTGATCTGTGCCGGCCAGTTCGCCACGCCCCAGCAGATCAACTTCATGGCCACCGAGGCCCGCGGTCTGATCTGCCTGGCCATGGAAGGGGAGCGTCTGGATGCTCTGGATCTGCCTCTGATGGTCGATCGCAACACGGACAGCAACCAGACGGCCTTCACGGTGAGTGTGGATGCGGGGCTGGAGCATGGGGTGACGACGGGGATCTCGGCTGAAGACCGGGCGCGAACCATCCAGGTGGCGCTGCATCCCCAGAGCCGTCCCGGCGATCTGCGCCGGCCGGGCCACATCTTTCCCCTCCGGGCCCGGGATGGGGGCGTGTTGAAACGGGCTGGTCATACGGAGGCTGCCGTGGATCTGGCCCGGCTGGCTGGTCTCTATCCCGCTGGCGTGATCTGTGAGATTCAGAACCGCGATGGATCCATGGCGCGATTGCCCCAGTTGGTCAGCTATGCGCGCGAGCACGGCCTCTGCCTGATCTCGATCGCCGATCTGATCCGCTACAGGCTGCAGACCGAACGCTTCGTGCGCCGCCAGGCCGAGGCGGTGATGCCCAGCGCCTTCGGTTCGTTTCGGGCCATCGGCTATCGCAATGAACTGGATGGGGGTGAGCATGTGGCCATCGTCAAAGGGCGGCCGGAGGCCTGCGTCGGTCCGGTGCTCGTGCGGGTGCATTCGGAATGCCTCACCGGCGATGCCTTTGGCTCGCTGCGCTGCGACTGTCGGCCCCAGCTGGAGGCGGCCCTGCGCATGATCGAGGCGGCCGGAACGGGGGTGGTGGTTTACCTGCGCCAGGAGGGCAGGGGCATCGGCCTGATCAACAAGCTCAGGGCCTACGCCCTCCAGGATCGGGGGCTGGACACGGTGGAAGCAAACGAACGCCTCGGTTTTCCCGCCGATCTTCGTAACTATGGGGTTGGCGCCCAGATCCTCAGCGACCTCGGCATCCAGCGGCTGCGTTTGATCACCAACAACCCGCGCAAGATCGCCGGTCTCGGGGGCTACGGCTTGCAGGTGGAAGATCGGGTGCCGCTGGTGATGGACCCCAGCAGCCACAACGCCCACTACCTGCGGATTAAGCAGACCAAGCTGGGACATTTGATGGGCTCCGGGGTGGAGGCAGGGGAGGCAGCCCCCGAGCTCTGCGGGCTGACCGCCGTGGTCGCCTGGCATGGAGGCGATGCGGCCGCGATCGCGGCCGAGAAGCTGGACGGCTTGCGGGAGCGGTTGCAGGCCTCGGGCCTGCTGGTGGAGCGGGAGACCGACCCGCGCTTGCTGGCCTTGCTGGATCAACCCCAGCTCGCGCTGCTGCTGGCCGCTGAACGCGATCAACAGCTCCTGGCCAGTGATCTCGCCACCCTGCTGCGCACCCTGGCCGGGTGGCAGGGTTGCCAGCGCATCAGCCTGCTGTTGGCCCCGGATGCGACGCGCGTGAGCCACCCCAGCTCTGATGTTCATCCTGAACATCGCGGCCTCGCGGATCTCCACCCAGGTCCCGATGTCGCCAGCTGCCCCCGCCTGGATCTCAGGCCTGGCGCCTTCGTCGTCTGGTCTGAGGACTCTCCAGGGCTCTGAAGGCGGGCCGAAACCCCACGGCCCAGCGGGAAGCGGTGCCCAACACAACAGCCGGCGCGGGGAGCCCTCCCGCCGCCGGCTGTTTGCCGCGGTTGCGGCGTTGCGCCCTGTGGCGGAGGGCCTCCGCCAAGCCCGGGAGTGGGGCCTCAGTCTTCGATGCTGACGCGCTGAATGACGCTGCCGTTGTGCAGCTTCAGCACGACATCCAGATCCCCGGTCTGGCCGAACACCGTGTGGACACCATCGAGATGGGGCTGGGCGCCATGGCAGATGAAAAACTGACTGCCGCCGGTATTGCGTCCGGCATGGGCCATCGAGAGAGATCCAGCCTGGTGCTTGCGGCTGTTGATCTCGCAGGGAATCGTGTAGCCGGGACCGCCCGTCCCGGCTGGGCGGGAGGAACCCGGACGGCTGTTGGGGCAGCCGCCCTGGGCCATGAAGCCATCGATGACCCGGTGAAATGCCAGCCCGTCGTAGAAGCCCTCACGCGCCAATTTCACGAAGTTGGCCACGGTTCCGGGGGCATCCTGATCGAACAGCTCCAGGTTGATGCTGCCCGCGTCGGTCTCCATCACAGCCTTGGTCATTCCTTTCTGTCGAAGTGGGGGGATTCTCGCAGGACAGCGCTCCAGCCTCTGGGTTAGGACTGAGGGCAACCGAGCCAATGGATGGAGCCATGACCCGCCAGCCGACCCCCCTTGACCTCAGCAAGGCCCGCGTGGGGGTCCTGGGGGGCAGCGGCCTCTACAGCATGGAAGGGCTTGAGGCGGTGGAGGAAACGGCGGTCGAGACGCCCTATGGCCACCCCTCCGACAGTCTGCGCATCGGCCGATTGGGGGACCTCGAGGTGGTGTTCCTGGCCCGGCACGGCCGACACCACACCCATAGCCCCAGCGAGGTTCCCTATCGCGCCAACATCTGGGCCCTGCGCTCCCTGGGCGTGCGCTGGATCCTCTCGGTTTCAGCCGTGGGCTCGCTGCAGGAATCCATGCGGCCCTTGGACATGGTGGTGCCCGATCAGTTCATCGACCGCACCCGCGAGCGCCCCCTCTCCTTTTTTGGGGAGGGAGCGGTGGCCCATGTCACGGCGGCGGATCCCTTTTGCCCGGTGTTGAGCCGCATCCTGGGCGATGTGGGCGACAGCCTCATGCCGCAAGACCGCCAGCTGCATCGCGGTGGTACCTATTTGTGCATGGAGGGGCCGGCCTTCTCGACGCGCGCCGAGTCTGAGCTTTACCGCAGTTGGGGCTGTTCCGTGATCGGCATGACCAATCACACCGAGGCCCGTCTAGCGCGAGAAGCCGAGATCGCCTACGCCACCCTCGCTATGGTGACGGACTACGACTGCTGGCACAGCGACCATGACGCCGTGACGGTTGACATGGTGTTGGCCAATCTTCAAGCCAACGCGTTACTCGCGCAAAGCATTGTCCGGCTTGCCGCCGAACGGGTGGGCGCTCTCAAGCCCGCCAGTCCCAGCCACCAGGCCCTGCGCCACGCCCTGATCACCCCCGCCGCCGCCGTTCCCGCCGCCACCCGCCGCCGGCTTGACCTGTTGACGGCCCCGTATTGGGGGACCTTTGATGAATCCTCCGCGGCGACGCCCGCCTGAGGGGGGGATCCCGGAGCGGCCAGCGATCATGCAGCAGTGGGAATACCAGGTGATCCACCTGAATGTGGATTCCTCCGGACCCGGCAGGGACACGCCCCCGTCGCCGTCGGCTGGGGCACCGACCACGTTGCCGCCCTTCACCAAAACCTATCTGGAGCAGGAATTCCCCGCCCATTACGGCCCCCAGCAACCGCCGGGTTCCTCCACCCCCTCGCCGATCCAGCAGCCCCATCACCCCGCGGTCCAGCTGCAGGGCTTCATCAACAGTCACGGCCGCAAGGGTTGGGAGCTGCTGGGGATCTTTCCCCTGGGCAGTTTGTTGATGATGATCTTTCGCCGTCCGCTTCCTCCCCAGGCTGATGTCCCCGGCCCGCTGAGCGCCGCGGATGCAGCGGCGCCTGGGGCTGCCGCCCAGGAGGCCCCAGCGGGAGAGGTGCCGGCCGCGCCATTCCTGACCACCATTTTGGAGCGATTGGATGCCCTCGAACGGCGTCTTCCCCCAGTGCCCTCCGCCCCCCCAGCCCCGCGCAAAGTGCGGCCATCAAGCCGGCCAGGGCAGCCGTCAACAAGCGGCCAGGGCGACCGCCAGGCCCATGCCCCCTGGATCCTGGGCCAGGAGCGCCTCAATGCGTTGTTGGACCACCCGCCCTGCTCAACGGCGGCAGCGGCTCGCAGCCTCGGCTTTCGATCCGCCGCCAGCCTGCTCAACCAGGCCTCCAGGCATGGCTACCCCATCGGTTTGGTGTGGATCGGCCCCAACGGCAAGGCTGCCGTTTATCAAGGTTCTGCCCCCAATCAGCGGGGAGGTCGGGATCTGCGCCTCTGGCTGGTGGTGGAGCGCGATCGGCTTCCAGAAGCGCCGGCTTGATGGGAGCGGATGGGCGCGGTGAGACAAGGCCGGGCCTCGGCACACCACCTTGGCCCGTTCAGGCCCCAATGGGCTTCCTCCCTGGGCCGGATGGCAGTGCCCTCGCTTTGACCCAGAGCATTCACCCCCTGCCGGCCAGCGCCAACCGCGGCCGTTAGCCGTCGCTCTCCCCGTCGGTGGCCACTGCCCGAAGGGCCCGCCGCAGCGAGGGGCCGTGGTTGCTCAGGATCCCCTGGGCCTCCGGGGCGTTCAGGCCCGTGATCGCCATCAGCAGGGCCTGCTTGACCGAACCACCGGCCTGATCGAGTAACGCAGCCGCGTCCTCTCTGGGCACGTCAGCCAGATCCCGAAGGATCCGCAGGGCCCGATCCTCCAACTTGGCATTGGTGACCGCCACATCCACCATGCGATTGCCGTGCACCTTCCCCAGGCGGACCATCACCCCGGTGGAGAGGATGTTGAGGGCCATCTTTGTGGCGGTGCCCGCCTTCAGACGGGTGGAGCCGGTGAGCAGTTCCGGCCCCGTGAGCAAGCGGATGTCGATGTCGCAGGGCATGGCGGCCTGCTCGGTGGGCACGCATGCCATGGCGATGGCCAGGGCTCCCAGGCCGCGGGCATGGTCCAGTCCGCCGAGCACATAGGGGGTGGTGCCTCCGGCCGCAATGCCCACCAGGGCATCCGCGGTGGTGAAACCGCGGGCCTCGAGATCCTGCCGGCCGGCCTCGCGCCGATCCTCAAGGCCCTCGGAGCTGCGCAGCAGAGCTGGGGCGCCACCTGCGAGAACGCCCTGCACCAACTCCGGTGGGGTGCAGAAGGTTGGCGGGCACTCCGCGGCGTCCAGCACGCCGAGGCGCCCTGAGGTGCCAGCACCGAGGTAAAACCGCCGACCGCCGCGGGCCAACCGAGCGCTGATGGCGTCGATGGCGGCGGCCAGGGCCGTCGCCGCCTCCGCCACCGCCCGCTGGGGTTCCAGATCGTTCTCACAGAAGAGTTCCACCAGCGCAGGCGTGGTGAGACTGTCCAGCTCGGCGCTAGCGGGATGGGCCTGCTCGGTGAGCAGATGGCCGCGATCCAGTGTCACAGCAGACCCTCCAGACTGCGCCGAAACGCTTCCAGAGCCGGATCGGCCCGGTCGCTCTCGGATTCCAGCACGGTCGGGGACTCCCGTGGCTGCTCCCGCCAGTTGCTCAGGTCCATGTTCCGCTCGGGAGGGGCGATCAGCAGGCGGTCTTCGATGGTGTGGGGCTGGAAGCCGCGGGGAACATGGCGGGCCTCGTAGCCGGCTTCAGCGCAAAAGGCCTCGATCTGCTCGCGCTCGATGGCCTCAACACTGGGGACCGGAAAATCCTGGGCCTCTAGCAGACCGGCGTAACAGGCGGCGTCGTCGTGGGTTTCGAACAGCAGCACGATCGTGCGCCCGGCCACCTCGAGGGAGTGGATCCCCTCTTGGTCGCCGCCCACATCGAAGAGCAGCACGTGGACAAGCTCGGCGCTAGGCATGCGTGGGCTGCGGCCTGGAGGTTGGTGAGGCCAGTTTCTCACCAGTGGCTCGGCTCAACCAGAGCGGCGCTCTTGATCGAGTTCCCGCAGACGGCGGTAAAGCGACTGCTCATCCTCATCGGGCGGCCTGTCGAGCACGATGCGCAGCTCCACCAGCTGGTCGCCGCGCTCGTCACCCCAGCACAGGCCGCGATCCCGCAGGCGCAGCAAGCGGCCGCTGGAGGAACCCGGCGGCACCCGTAACCGCACCGGTCCCTCCAGGGTGGGAATCACCACCTGGCAGCCCAGGGCGGCATCGGCGGGATGGAGCTCCAGGCGATAAAGAACCCGCAATCCATCGATCCGCAGCCCCTCCTCCGTGCGCACCCGCAAGTGCAGGAAATGGTCAGCGCCCCCTGGGGCCACGCCCGCCAGCCGCAGCCGCCAGCCATCCCCCGCCAGGGGTGGGGTCCAGACCTCCACCAGCGTGCCGTCAGGCAGGGCGAGTTCCAGACGGGTGCCAGTCAGGGCCTGGTCAGGGCTGAGCTCCACCAGGGTTTCCAGATCGCCGCTAGCACGCACAGGGGCAGAGGGGCCGGACGGGGTCACCGCCCCCGGATTCGGTTCAGCGCGGTCTGGGGGGGAAAAGCGCTCGCCAGCTTGAGGCTCTGGCGTCACCGGTTCCGCGCCGGCCTCCCACGGCGGGGCCTGGGGGCCGGTCTGGCGCTCCGCTGCACCGCGGCCCCGGCGGCCGAACAGCGCGTCCAGGTAGTCGTCGAACTCAGGAAAGCCCGTGGCAAATGGAATGTCAGCGGCGGCGCCATGGGGCTGATCCTCGCCGGCTTCCCACGCCTGACGGCGCTTGGGATCGCTCAGCACCGCATAGGCCTCGTTGATGCGCTTGAAGCGCTCCTCGGCCACGGAGTCGTTGGCGTTCAGATCCGGATGCCAGCGCCGAGCCTCCCGGCGAAAGGCCTGCTTGAGGGCATCCGCATCGGCGCCAGGGTTGAGGCCGAGCACCTCCCAGTGGTCCTCACTCAGCCACTGGCGCTCCGCCGTTCGGGGGCCTGGGGTCACGGGACTGGATCGTCTCCCCAAGGATCGAGGCTGGCAGGGGGAACCCCTCGCGGTCTGCCGCGATCGCTATCCCTCCAGGCGGGCTGGGGGGGGGCGAAACGGGCGTTGCCGCCCTCCCTGGTCAGCGGTTCTCCGGGGCCGCGCTCCAGCTGTCCGTTCGTCCCGGGATCGGACCAGGAGTCCTGCCGTGGCGAACGGCCTGGATCGCGCCAACGGTCTTCCTCGCGGCGCCGCGGTGCGGAATCCCAGGGATCGCCCCGGCCGGAACGATCCCAATCGTCCCAGTCGTCGTCGGAAAACAGTTCATCTTTGAGGGTTCCGAGCGTGTTGCGCAAACCCTGGAGCGGGCCCGCCTCGGCCTTGCGCTCGCTCAGCAGCCGCCGGTTCAAGCCGAATAACGCCTCCTGCAGTTGGCTGACCGCCAGCTCCAGGTCGGCCCCGTTCCCTTCGGCCAGCAGATCCTGCACATCGCGCAGGGCCAGCTCCACCGACCGTTGCTGGCGTTCGGCGCCGTAGGGGCCGAGTTCCAGGGCGGCATCGCGAAGGCGCCGTTCTGCCTGGGCCACGAGGGTCTGGGCGCGGTTGCGACGGTCCACTTCGGCCCGGCGCCTGCGATCTTCCACGTTCTTGCGCTCGGCTTCCTCCAGCAACCGCTGGATCTCCTCCTCGGAGAGGTTGGAGCCGCCTTGGATCGACACGCTCTGTTGACGACCCGTCGTGCGATCCGTGGCCGAGACCTGCAGCAGCCCGTTCGCATCGATATCGAAGGACACCTGCACCTGCGGCACGCCGCGAGGGGCTGGAGGTATTCCCGACAACCTGAAGCGCCCCAGGGATTTGTTGCCTTCTGCCATCTGCCTCTCGCCCTGCAGCACATGGATCTCCACCGAGTTCTGGTTGGCCTCCGAGGTGCTGAACACATCGGAGCGACGCACCGGGATCGGGGTGTTGCGCGGGATCAGCACTTTCATCACGCCGCCGATCGTTTCCAGGCCCAGGGAGAGCGGTGTCACGTCGTTCAACATCAGGTCGCGCAGCTCCCCGGTCAGGATCCCGGCCTGCACCGCGGCGCCGACCGCCACCACCTCATCGGGATTGACGGATTGGCAGGGCTCCCGCGGGATGAGGGTGCGAACCATCTCTTGCACCATGGGCATGCGGGTGGAGCCGCCCACCAACACCACATCGTCGATGGCGTCGGCCGAGAGGCCGGCATCGCGCAAGGCCCGTTGCACCGGGCGGAGCAAGCGGTCGAGCAGGTCGGGGCAGAGGGCCTCAAACTGGCGCCGCTCCAGGCTGGTTTCGATGTGCAGCGGTCCCTCCGGGCCGGTGGCGATGAAGGGCAGGGAGATGGGGGTGCTGGTAACACCGGACAGCTCCTGCTTGGCCTTTTCCGCCGCCTCGGTGAGGCGCTGCAACGCCTGGCGATCCCGGCGCAGATCCAATCCATGCGCCTGTTGGAAGCTTTCGGCTAGCCAGTTCACGATCCGGGCATCCCAATCGTTGCCGCCCAGCTGGGTGTCGCCGCTGGTGGCTTTCACGTCGAAGACCCCGTTGGCGATCCGTAACACGGACACATCAAAGGTGCCACCGCCCAGGTCGAACACCAGCACCCGCTTGGCGGGACTGCGATCAAACCCGTAGGCCAATGCTGCCGCGGTGGGTTCGTTGAGAATTCGTTCGACGTTGATGCCGGCGAGCCGACCGGCATCGCGGGTGGCCTGGCGCTGGGCGTCGTTGAAGTAGGCCGGCACGGTGATCACCGCCGCCTCCACCGGTTCACCCAGGAAGGTGGCCGCATCATCCACCAGCTTGCGCAGGATGCTGGCCACCAGCTCCTCCGGGGCGTATTCGCGCTCCGTGGCCGGGCAGACAATCCGGACGTTCGCCGCCTCATTGGCCCGCACCGTGTAGGGAACGTTGAGGCTGCTGTCCTCCAACTCATCCCACTGGCGACCGACAAAGCGCTTGAGGTTGGCGAAGGTGTTCCGGGGGTTCAACACCAGCTGGCGACGGGCCAACTGCCCCACCAGAAGCTCCGTATCGCGGCTGAAGCCCACCACCGATGGGGTGGTGCGGCTGCCTTCGGCATTGGCAATGACCTGCGGGCGACCGCCCTCCAGCACAGCCACCACCGAATTGGTGGTGCCCAAGTCGATACCGACGATGCGCCCCATGAAACTCCCCTCCGGCCTGAAACCCTACCGGGAGGTTCCTGGGAGGGCAGGGCTGAAAGGCCGTGAGCGGACCATGGAGCGGCAAAGGCTGTTAAACCCAGCTTAAACGTGCTGTCCTGGGCACTTCCTAGGGTTGGAGCGATGCCCTAGCCGTTGCCTGAGGGCTGCCTTCCGCGCACCGCACACCCAAAGATTCCGCATGAACCCACATGACCTGCCCATGGCCGCCAGGTCGGTGGCCTTCACGCGCCGACAGCGCCCCCTCGGTGAACGGCTGGTTGATCGGGGTTTTCGGCAGATCACCTTCGCGTTGGCGGCTTCGGTCGCTTTGATTCTGCTGGCGATCCTGCTGACCGTGGGCCATGGAGCCGAGGAAGCTTTCCGAGAATTTGGCTTGCGATTCGTCGCCACCTCGGATTGGAACCCTGTCAAGGACAGCTACGGAGCGCTCACGGCCATCTACGGCACCCTGATCACCTCACTGCTCTCGCTGTTGCTGGCCGTGCCGCTCGGTGTTGGCACTGCGCTGTTCATCACCGAAGACATCATCCCCATTCCGCTGCGGGAGGCGATCGCCCTGATGGTGGAACTGCTCGCGGCGATCCCCTCGGTGGTTCTGGGTCTATGGGCCATTTTCGTGATGGAACCCGCGATTCACCCCCTGCTCCAGGCCCTTCATCAGTATTTGGGCTGGATCCCGCTGTTCTCATCGGTTCCCCAAGGCCCTGGCATTGCCCCGGCCGTGCTGATTTTGGTGGTGATGATTCTGCCAATCATCACCGCGATTTCTCGCGATGCCCTCAATCAGGTGCCGATCGAGTTGCGTCAGGGTGCCTATGGCATTGGTGCCACCCGCTGGGGCGCTATTTTCAACATCATCCTGCCAGCAGCGGTATCAGCCATCATGGGCGGGGTGATGCTGGCCTTGGGTCGCGCCATGGGCGAAACCATGGCCGTCACCATGATCATCGGCAACTCGCTCAAGTTCAGCACCTCATTGTTGGCACCTGGCACCACGATCGCCTCCCTGCTCGCCAACCAGTTCGGCGAAGCAGACGGCCTGCAGGTGTCTTCTTTGATGTATGCCGCTCTGGTGTTGATGGTGTTGACATTGGTGGTCAACGTGGTTGCCCAGTGGATCGTCCGTCGCCTCAGCCTGCGGTACTAAATCTTCGTTCCTGACATCCGCCCTTTCGATGCTCCCCCCATGCTGAGCTCTTCCCCGCGTCCCATCAATAGTCAGTTTGAACGAGGATCACTGCATTTCAATTCCTCGCTGCTGCGCAATCGCTTTAACCTGATCTGTACTGGTGTAGCTTCACTCTTCGCGGCTATTGCCGTGTTGCCCCTGGTTCTGGTTCTGTTGTTTGTGCTAGTTCAGGGCGGCAAGATAATCAGCTTCCAACTTCTCACCCAACTGCCACCCGCCCCAGGACTGGATGGTGGTGGTATCGGCAATGCCATCCTAGGCACGCTGGTGGTGGTGCTGATCGCCTCGCTGATCTCCATCCCCTTTGGGATCGGCGGCGGTATTTTCCTGGCCGAATATTCCCGCTCTGGTTGGTTTGCCCAGGCTGTTCGTTTTGCCAATGATGTGTTGTCTGGTGTTCCCTCGATCATCAGTGGCGTCTTCGTGTATGGCGCCGTGGTGGCCAGCCGGCTCTTCTTCGGGCAGAGCTACAGCGCCATGGCCGGGGGCATTGCCCTCTCCGTGCTGATGTTGCCTACCGTCATCAAAACCACCGACGAGGGTCTAAGGCTGGTTGGGCAGGAGTTGCGCTGGGCCTCCTATGGAGTTGGCGCTTCCCAGTTCGTTACTATCACAAGGGTCACGCTGCCGGCAGCCTTTACACCCATTGCCACGGGCATTGTGCTGGCTCTGGCGCGAGCAGCTGGTGAAACAGCCCCCCTGATTTTCACGGCGCTGTTTTCGCCCTTCTGGCCGGATGGGCTTTTCAACCCGATTGCCACGATGTCTGTCTTGATCTATAACTTTGCCACCATGCCCTATGAGGCACAGCACACCCTCGCCTGGGCATCCTCTTTTATTTTGGTGGTCATGATTTTGATGGCGAACATCTTGGCTCGCTTCATCACCAAAGTGTCCCGTCGCTAAGCGGGTGGTTGAACAACCCCATGGATCCCTGACTGCCGCGATCGCCTCGCTGATCTCCCACTCCACTCCTCGTTGACATCCCTGTCATGGCCCACACCACCCCCACTCCCGCCGTCGCCACAAACACCTGCATCGGCATCGAAAACGTCACCATCTGCTATGGCAGCTTTGAGGCCGTGCGCAATGTGCACCTCGATCTTCCCAAGGGCAAAGTGACCGCTTTCATCGGCCCCTCCGGCTGCGGTAAGAGCACGGTTTTGCGCGCCCTGAACCGAATGAACGACTTGATTCCCGGTTGCAGCCTGCGCGGCAGGGTGATCTTTGATGGTGAAAACATCTATCACCCCCGCATCGACCCTGTGGAAGTGCGGCGCCGGATTGGCATGGTGTTCCAGAAGCCCAACCCATTCCCGAAGACGATCTACGAAAACATCGCCTTCGGCGCCCGGATCAATGGCTACAAAGGTGATATGGATGAGCTGGTGGAACGCTCGCTGCGTCAAGCGGCGGTGTGGGATGAATGCAAGGACAAGTTGCAAGAGAGTGGGCTTGCCCTTTCCGGTGGGCAACAGCAGCGGCTTTGTATCGCTCGGGCCATTGCCACCGAGCCGGAAGTGATCCTGATGGATGAACCCTGCTCTGCCCTGGATCCGATCTCCACCCTGAAGGTGGAAGAAACCCTGCACGAATTGAAGCGTAACTTCACCATCGTGATCGTGACCCACAACATGCAGCAGGCGGTGCGCGTGGCTGACATGACTGCCTTCTACAACGCGGAAGCCGTTGAGGGGGGGTCCGGCAAGGTGGGGTATCTGGTGGAGTTCAACGACACGGAGCGGATCTTCAACGCCCCGGCCCAACAAGCCACCCAGGATTACGTGACCGGTCGTTTCGGCTGATTCTGTCCGTGCCGGTGCCATCAATCCCGCTGGGAGCCTGCGACTGTCACAGGCTTGGTTATACGGCTCCCGGCGGCCCGGCTACACCAACTGCAGTCAAAGAGATCGGTTGCCAGTTCGCATCAGCCTGTGATCGAACTCTGTTGATCACCCCATGATCTCACCAAGACACAGCCCTTGCTCTTGAATAACCGTTGAGACGGTGGGATGGCATGCTGTGACAACTGGCCCTGCTCAACCCTCGACGGCATCTTGATTCCCGCTCGAATCTCATTCTGAGACTGCCTGTGATGATCACGCCTGCGGCTCGGATCCCAGAAACCGTTTGGCTGTCTTGCCCGGCCGAGGTCCGAGAGCTGATCTTTGCCCAGCTGGGTGAGATTCAGGCTCACAGGCAAGCGAACGATGAGCTGCGGCTCCAACTCACCGCCCTGGCCGCTGAGCTGGCCAGGTTGCAGGAGCGGATCGGCCGCAGCTCCCGCAGCTCCCGCAAATCCCCCTAGCCGCCGGGCTGTGAAGCCTCCGCCGCCCTGCGGTGATGGGCCGGGCTTTAAGCCGCCGGAGCGTCCCCAAGGCAGTGGCTGCAAACGGTGTGGCCAGCCGGCCCACCCCTGCAGTGGGCCCTGAGCTGCTGCCGAGGCGGAGACCTCCATGCAACGCAAGAGTGGAAGCTGCTCGATGGCGCACCTCGACGGGACAACTTTGCGGATAAGCGCCGACCCGCCATGCCCAAGCGCGTTCACATGCTGTTACAGTTGGCGTAACACTTTGAAACGTGCATGACCAATCCCGCCCCACGCTTCGGCTTCGTTGCCTTCGCCGAAACCTGGAATGGCCGTCTGGCCATGCTCGGTTTCGTGATCGGCCTCGCCACCGAGCTGCTCACCGGCCAGGGCATCCTTTCCCAAATCGGTCTTGGTTGAACGCCATGAGCACCGATTACTCCACAGCCATCGCCGCCTTGATCGGCCTGGTCGTCGTCCTCACCGGCATGACCGCCTTCCTGCTCACCCGGCCGAGCGACCTGGCGCCCACCAACAACCGTTAGCCGGCTGCAGTCTGGCGGTGATGACCCTTACCGCCTGTCTTTCGCTCGCCTTCGTTGTGCAGCAACTGGTCACTCCCTGACTACCTCCCCTTCCTCTATTTCTGGCCAAAACCATGACCAACACCCCCGCCAACGATCAGTGGTTTCAGCACCGCGCCGAACAGCTGATCCACATGGAGCAGCTCAAGCGGGCTGAACTGTTCAACGGCCGTGCCGCCATGCTCGGCATCGTCATCGGCATCCTCACCGAGGCGCTCACCGGCTCTGGCATTGCCCATCAGATCGGCCTCGGATCGCTCGTCGACGGCTTTGCCGCCTGCCGTACCCAGTTCCTGCCCTTCTGCTTCTGAAGACCTGGGTGTCCAGCCCATACCCTTGCCCCCCGGCCCTGCCAGGGGGCTTTTTAGTTGCGTTGCTCTCGCGTCTTGCCTGTCGCCTGTCCCGGAACGCTCGCAGCGGAAGGGGCGCCGCGGCACTCCAATCTCACGGCACTTGTCAGCCGTGGACGCCGCCAAGGCGGCCATCGGCCAGGCTGGTCAAATGGCCCTCGTGACCTGGCCCGATCCATGCTCCTTCGCTTCCTGATCCAGCCCCTGCTGGCCAGCCTGATGGCACTGCTGTTGCTGGGCGCCGCTTCTCCCGGCTGGGCCGATTTCGCCTTGCCACCGCTGCCCTATGGGACCGATGCCCTGGAGCCGGCGATCGATGCCACCACGATGACGCTCCACCACGACCGCCATCACGCCGCCTACGTGGCCAACCTCAACGCCCAGTTGCCGGCCCATCCGTCCCTGCAATCCCTCAGCCTCGATGCCCTCCAGGGCCAAATCTCTCGGTTTCCGCTGGCGGTGCGCAACAACGGCGGTGGGCATTGGAACCACAGCCAGTTCTGGGCGGTGCTGGCGCCAGCCGGCCAGGGGGGAGCCCCCTCGGAGCTGTTGCTGGCGGCGATCACCAGCAGCTTCGGGTCGTTGGAGGCGATGGTTCAGCAGTTCGACCAGGCAGCCGCTGGCCGCTTCGGCTCCGGTTGGGCCTGGTTGATTCGCAAGCCTGATGGGGCCTTGGCGATCACCAGCACCGCCAATCAAGACAACCCGCTGATGGACCTGCCCGAGATCGAGCGAGGCACACCCCTGCTTGGCCTGGATGTTTGGGAACATGCCTATTACCTGAAGTATCAAAACCGCCGGCCTGACTACATCAAGGCCTGGTGGTCACTGCTCAACTGGAATGAGGTCAACCGCCGCTTCGAGGCTAGTTCATGAAGACCTAGGCGTAGCAACCAGCCAGTGGTGGATTGGCGCCGCATCGCCTCCTTGTCTTGTCGTGTCTGCAGCGTCTTTTAAGGACTCATCGGCATGAGAAGGAACCCTCTGCGCCCCTGGCTTTCTAGCGGACTCGCTCCACGGGATGGATGAGTTGTCGTGTTGCCTCCGCAGCAGTGTTCGCCATCAATGTTCGCCGTCGCCTGATAGCGGACATGAAGCATCCTTGTTGTTTCAGATCGTGCCTTTCAGGAAAAAACAGCAAAACCAACAGAAACAGCCGGTAAGGCTTCTCTCGAACCAGCATGACGGCCTCCTCATCGGTCAAGTCAAGGCCGCTGCTGGATGAACCGCGCACCAAAAGCTCGATGCAGAGCCTTCACCGGCTTGCAGGACCTGGGGCAAAACGGAGGGGGGAAATGGTTCTTGCAGCTGTGCCGACCGGATCAGGGAGGCAACGGATCAGCCAGCGATGATCCGGATCCAAGCTACCGCCAGAACGAATCTTGAACTCTCAATCTGAAAGTTGTCAGTGATCTGTTATGCTGCTTTCGGCACATCTTCAGGGGTCAAAAGCTGTAGGAAGTGTCAATCTCCCTGTTCGCCATTGGTTAGGCGGTTATCAATCGCTGAGACAAGATGTGCCGCGGTCGATCAGAATCCCTGAGGAGTGTTTCTGTCGTTTCGGCAAGAAAAAAGGGCGACCCTCCGGTCGCCCCATGGTGATTTTTCACAAGTCAAGTGGATTTCTTTTCTTGACGTCCATTCACCAAGTAGATGGCATCAGATGAAGCCGATGGTTTGTAAGTAAAGGGGGAGTTTTTGGCTGGTTGCTGAAGTTCTTCGGGCAGAAGTTCCCAGATATCCGAAAAGTCTACGCTAACGAATTTTGTCTTGCCATTAACAACAATGCCTTGGGCGTTTGGTGCGCAGTTCAAAGCCTCTATCTGCTTCCTCGCGGCATCCTGAACCTCGGTATTGCCTGTCACGTAGACCAGGTAGCCATCCGCGGAAAGCTTAGCGGCTGCATCATTGGATTTCTGCTTATCTGAAAAGAAAGCAATCTTTGTCTCTTTTATTTCGACAGGGCAAGTTGTTGGATCAGGGATACCGGCGACGACAGAATAGAGCAAGGATGTGGTTCCAGGCGCTGCAAGCGGAGCCTCAAAGCCAATACGCTTGTTTGTCTTTGGAATTGAAGGAGCCGAGGCACTAAAATCGAGATCTGCAATTTGAAAACTGCCATCACCAAGTTTGTCCTTAAGATCATTGAAATTTAAGGGCACGGCCACATCATATCCAGTCTTCTTGAGGTTTTCAACCTGTACATCTTGTCTTGCTGCATTCACCGAGAAGCTGGTGAGCCCTACGTCAAGGTCGGTAGCATTAGCTGGTTGAATTGCAAAGCCAGGTAGGATTAGGAGGCTGAAGGAGATTAGAAATGCAGTGGCAAGCCGTGCAAATGATGAAATGGGGACTGAGAGATGAACTGCTTTCATGGGGAATGGTCGCATGACGGGACGAGGTTTTGAAGATTCAGCAGGCCAGATACATTAGCCATAAGAAGCTAATGAAGCTGTTTGAAGCTCTTTTGAGGTGCACGAACAAGCATGCAGAACAAAAGACTAACGGCACTTCAGTTGGAGAAGTTACATTAGATGAGCCTCAGATGCCAAAAGCCGGACGGAGAGAGTAATCATCAAGCCTGTGGGGTGGGATTTAAGTAATGATAACGGACTAGGAGAATGAGAATGCCACGATGTCAACATGTGATGACTAGATCAGGCTTGTAGTTTTTGCAGTTCATGATCCAAGCGATCCTCCAGGGCTTGGTTCCGCGCAGACCTAGAAGTGATTAAAGGAAAATCAAACCATGGGTTAATGACAACATCGCCGAGGGTAAAGCCAAGGGGTCTTAAATGACCTCCAGGATATGGATCTCGATCTGATGCTTTCGGCTTATCTAGAGTCTTATAGAACCAGTCAATAGTATCATGTGCAAGTTTATCAGACATAAACTTGGCCAAGACCAGCAAGTTGAAGAGATCAGCTTTCTTGATCAGAGACTTGGTCACAGCTGAAGTAGGCTGTACACCCCAACCAAGTCTGTCGATCAGCTTAGCCAGTGACTTCGGTCGAACGGCGCTTGATGTGTCACTAGCAACAGGTGCTATGAGGACCGATTTTTGATCGACTATAAACAAGTCATCGAAGATAGATTTTGAATGCAAGTGGGTTGAGCTAAGATAATTGATATTATTGTCCATGCATTGATTGACTAGCTTTTTTGAGGTTTGTGAGTCAATCATCAAGCCTTCCCTCAGTTCAGTAAGCTCAAGCGCGAGCCTTTGCACAAGTTTTGACTTTGCATCTTGGCTCAATTGCATGGGTTCAAGAACGTCCCCAATGAAGGATATCAATTCAGCTTCATCGGTTGGCAACTTGCTGGCACTTTCAAGCAACGAAATATATTTGCAGCCTATACTATGGCCAACCCAGGCATAGTTTTGGGCTTTCAGATAGATTGCCGGGTCAATACCCTGCGCAATCGCCATCGAGACTAGCTCAGGCAAAAGAGCGTATTGTTCTCGCAAAAGGAAAAAGGATTCTTTGTAGTGGTTAAAACTAAAGCTAAAGGGGAGAAGAATGATCGTATAGGACTTATCGTAGAAGTATCGCAACAGATGTCGATAGAAAAGCGTCGGGAGAAACGTCCCAAAGAAAGCGCCACCTATGAATTGTATGACACCCTTTGGCTCTGGATGAAGTGCTACCCAGCTATGGGATATGGGCTTGAAGCGAAGCTTTGACATGTTTCTTTGGTCTTTCAAGTCGACCCTAGCACGGTGCAAGAGAGGCGATAGCCTCAATCGGAGAGTCATCAGATATGCTAATAGTCGTCAAGGCTGTTCTGTGGATTTGTGCCTGTAATAGCGCCAGAGTCTTACGAATTTATGCTTCTGATTAAGATCAATTAAGCGGGCTCCGGCGCTGCTGCTGGGGAACGCCATTGACCTGTTGTTCGATGTCTGACAGCAATCTGCTGTCTCCCTTGCAGTTGACGCCATCCCATTCAGCCCAACCCATTCAGCCCAACCCGTTCAGCATGAATCAACTCTCTCACTAGGCAGTTGGTCTGGAAGGAGATGGAGGCGAGGCTGAGCTTCGCACAGGCGACCACGTTCATTGCTCTGCTCCCACCCAGTATTCTATTGTGATCTCCAGGCATGTCCGCCTACTGATGATTGAGTTTATTCTGCGAAAACTCAGGCAATGTCCTCCTAGACAGGAACAGTGTGGTTCGGCAAGTCTCTATGGGCTCCGAGCTTGCGGCTGTCGCTGTTTCTGCTGGATGTGGCGGATGTCGACATCCTGCGCCGCGCCATTGATCGCCCAGCTGCCACGCGCCCGCCGCCCTTGGACAGGGCATCGCTTCAAGAAAAGTTATGTGTCTTGATGGTCACCGGACACCCAGGTCAGCTTCTCGTCCCAGACGGTAGACGTGGTGATTGCCCACCCCTGATGCCACCAAGGCTGACGGTGCGTTCCCGGCCCTGCGCCAGCTGCTGGAGTCCGTCGCACTCGATCGTGGGCCGCTGCAGGCGGATGCGTTGCCGCCGAACCGCCCACTTTCCTCGATCTCGACTTAGACATAGACTTGGAACTCGTCCAGCGCCGTCTACCTCATGATTGCGGTCAATGACGGTTGGCGCATGGGGTTCCGCCTGATCCTCGATCGGCTTCGCTATGGCAGGCGGGGGCCGTGGCCCACCACCACGTGGAACCTGAAGCGGGGCCGTGTCATCGCCTGGACCTTGCTGCCGTGATCCTTGCACCTTTGCACCTTTGGAGGCGCCGGAGGCTGTAGCGGCGGATCCATCGCCTGGAGGCACCAGCCTCCTTGCGGTGCACAGCCATGGCATCTGCGATGGCTGGCCGACGGATGGTACCCGTTCCGTCGTCTTGAGTCTGTGGACTGGAGCGCCAGCTCTACTGATCCCCATGCGTGATCGCTGGAGTACTCGTCTTGAATTCGTGCGCGTGGGAGTGCCGCCTTGTGATCCCACGCACGGCACCAACCAGGTGAAGCCCATAAGTTCCTTCCCCCCCTGTGATCGCCCGCCACCAGGGGGGCTGACCCTCAACCTGGCTGCAGGAGGGATCAAGGACTGACGCGGATTTCCCAGCCGGCGAGGGCGGTGGGGCGCTCTCCAGGGCCACGGGTGATGGTGTAGGTGAAGCGGCTGCCGTCGGGGCTGATGAAGCTCGAAAGGGTTTGTCCGTAGGGATACACCGCCTTGCCGATGCAATCGGGGCTCACGGTATAGGTGGCGCGCATCGTGCCGGCAGCACCACCGGTTCCGCTGTAGGTGAGTTCTACGCCTCCCTTGCCGTCGTACACCTCACGTCCGCTTTCGGCATAGGGTTTGCCATCCAGGGTTCCGATCGAACTGTAGAGATACGTGCCCTTGAGGGTGGCGATGGTGCAACGACCGGCTGGAGCGCCAGGCGGTTCAGCCATGGCCGCCGGTGTTGCCAGCAGTGGCAGCAGGGACACCACCAGGGCGGGCAGGCTCAGCGGACGGAAACGGGCAACCATGGACAAGCAGCAGGGCTTCTCCTCCTTGTTAGCCACTGGATGGACGGACCGCCGCAGCCCAGTTCGGCTCCGTGGCGGCTCAGCGGCTGGGGCGTGGCTGGCGGCGGATGGGCGCCACAGCGGGCCGCAGCGCTGGGGGGAGCTGCAGCTGCTGCTCCGCCCAGTGGGCGGTGAGGGCGGCCAGGAGGCTATTGCGGTCGCCGTGGATGCGGAGCATGGCGGGGCGTGAATCACGGGAACCAATCCTGCGTGGGCCTCGGCGCCATCGCCGCCCAACGGTGACAGCGACAGGCAGCCAAAGGCACAGGCGAGGCCATCAACAACGGCTTGGCCCCTGCCAAGCATTACACCCTGGGGGGAGGGAATGTCGCGTCGAACGTCGCCGAGACGTGTTGCCTTGATGCCTATTTCCTTCCGCCTGACGACGAATCCCATGAAAGCGGGCTTCGCCTGGCCAGCCGACAAACAGCCTGTCGCGGATCAACGTTCTGCCAGCCCCATCGGCGATCCTTTGCTGGGGACAATCGCGTTGGACAACACGAATTTGCCCTCCAGCCGTGATGCGCTCATCAACTTCACATGCCTCAAGCATCCCTTGCTCTCCAGGGCTGCCTCCAAGTCCTCTCCTGCGGCCCGATCTCATGGCTTCGGTACCGCCAGGACCCACGCCAGGTCCCGCTGGATCATCCCGGAACGCGGCATAACCTGAGCCTTGCGAGTTCAGAAGAGAAACTTTCAGGCAGCCCTGCCTTGCTCTCAGGGCCAGCGGCTTCGTCGTCCCGTTTCTCAACCGTTGCTTCCATCGCAACTCGGTTCCACAGGTCCCGCTCTTCTAGCGCCTATCCCAATAGACTACTACGGTTTTGTCTCTACAAGTCCGCAGTCTGTTTCCCAGCGAGCTGCCAATAATCCCCGGTTTGATGCGCACTGTTTGGCATCCATGAGATGCGGTTCATGGCCTGCCAGCGCAACCAAGGTCCTCCATCCGATTCAACAGTCAGTGACTTTTCGATGACAACGTGATTTAGGCCGCTCTATCAATGCGGAGCATCGCATTTTTGCGATCGCTGGCGGATTCTTCTTGATCTTTTCGATAACCCTATGGGTTTAGTCGCCTTGGGATCAGAGATGGTTTTATCGCAGCAGCGGCCGTAGCCCCTTCTGCATGTACCGGATCGCATCGCCGGGTGTTGAGGGGGCAGGCTTAGGCCTGGGGCTAGTGTTGATCAGACTCGGCGTTGGTGTTGCTGCTCGTTTGATGCCCATTGAGGTGCTTTTCACAAGCGAGCCCGGGGTGGCTCGTCAGGAGAGAGGCCAGAAGCACGACAACGGAGAGAATGGTTTTCATCGTCATGGAACAAGCACCTTTAGCTTGGCACTCGTCGATGGCCGTGGCCATAGGAGAGGATACTCATCTGGTGGTTGCGTGACTCTCCGCCCCGCGGCCGCCCTGCCGGCCCACTCGCGCCCGGCATGATTGCCTATTGGAGAGCCATGCGCTTGTTGCTACTCTTCGACATGATTCCCTGGCCCACGCTTCATGTCTTCCCATCCACCATTACGGGTCCGGCGTTCAATTGCGGATATTCAAGCTGATTACGACGCTGGCAATACAAAGGAACTCACCGACTTGATGCGGGCCTGGAAAGGCATCAAGGAACTCCCACCCACGGATCCCCATTCGTTTTTTAGGCTGGGAGGTTTCCATGGGGAGCCCTTCCGCGGGCCAGGGGCCTATGCGAATGCCTGGTGGGGAGGTTATTGCCAGCATGGCACGGTCTTGTTTCCGACCTGGCATCGGGTCTATCTCTATAAGCTGGAACAAGCACTGCAGTCGATTCCCGGGTGCGAGGCTGTGATGTTGCCGTTTTGGGATGAATGCAGTCTTGATTCCCAGAATAACGGCATTCCCCGGGCGCTGACCGATGAAAAGTTTGAACTCGATGGCGAGTTGATCGATAACCCCCTTCGCTCCTTTGTGCTCCCATTGGCCATTGTTGATCAGGTCTCGCAGGATCAAGATGATCCCAATAGCCCCAACTACAGCAAGCCAAAAGGCTACGAAACTGTTCGCTATCCCCTGTCGGGGCTTGTCGGAACCCCCGCTGATCAGCAAGCCACGCAAGATCACAATGCTGGCTTTCCGAACTACGCCGCCAATGTGAAGACACTCGATGCCAATATCATGGCTTGGTTGACGCTGCCTGTTTACTCTGGCGGCAAGACGCGGGGGTTGGTGCTCGACAAGTTTCAGGATTGCCTGGAGGCCCCCAATTACACCCTCTTCTCGAACACCACGTCGCAGAATGCCTGGAATACAGCAAATCCAAGCACTCCTGTCACTGCCCTTGAGAATCCGCACAATTTTATTCACCTTGCGGTTGGGGGATTCGATGTGCCTACCTACAACGCCTCTCCAATTTCAGGGGCCAATGGCGACATGGGAGAGAATGATACGGCTGCCCTTGATCCCATCTTCTATTTTCATCATTGCTTTATCGATTACGCCTTTTGGTGCTGGCAAAGGCGCCACGTTGCCACCAAGGGTTTCACGATCGACGCTCAGGATCCAGGTGCCTCCTATGCCAATAACCAGCCTCCTGCCGGAGCCAATCCTGGCGATGAACTCTCCATGGACACACCGCTCCTTCCTTTTCTAAAGGATAACGGTGCCGTTTACACCAGCACCGACTGCGTCGACATTGAACACCAACTTGGTTACACCTATGGTCCTGGCTCCCTTGACGACTTGGTGGGTTCAACCGGGCTGCAACGCTTCGCCGCTTCTGAGCCGACGCGGCAGGTGCGGGTGAGTCGCGTGGATCGATCGAAAATATCAGGCTCTTTCGTGATTGCCGCCTACGCTAATATCAATGGCTCGCGTCGGTTGATCGGGGCCGATGCCGTGCTCAGCCGCTGGACCCTCACCGGTTGCGCCAACTGCCAGACGCGTCTACGCGCAGGTAGTCAGTTCCAGGTGGTTTCAACCATGCTCGATGAGCATCCCGTTGACGTGGTGATCCACACCCGTCGCGGTCCGATTGGTGACGTACCCCCGATGTTCCAATCGTCTGGCCAGTTGCGTGCCCAAGCGACGCAAGTGGAAGTGCCCTTCAAAGTGGAAATCCTTTGATGTGGTTCTGATCCCCCTCGATCGCCCCATTCACGGCTTGAGACCTTGGGCCGCAGCGCGGCGGCCCAGCAGCACAGCTGGCGGGTGTTCAGGCACACTCGCGTGATTCCGCTGCTGCGCGTGGATCTCGCGTAGCTGGAAGCTTTTGCCAGGTGCTGAACCCGATGTGGTAGCTGAGGAGTGGGCCTTGGTGGTCGCGGAGCAGCACCCCTTCCCCCTGGCGCTGCTGGTCATGTTGTGCTGCATCTCCCTGCCGGTGGCGGGCCTGCGCTCAGGGCCGATGGCCCCCCAGCTCCAGCCAGTGCAGCCGGCCGCTGGCATCGCCGGCCACTAGGAGCTGGTGGTTGGGAACCCAGGCCAGGGCGTGGATGGCGGCATCGGCCACGAAGAGCACGTGGGGGGCGCCATCGGCGCGGCGCGGATCCCACACGCGGATGGTGCGATCGTCTGAGCCAGAAGCGAGGCGCCCATCGCCAAGTACCACCAGGGAAGTAACGACATCCTGATGTCCTTGGAATGCGTCACTGCAGGATCCGCTGGCCGGATCCCAGAGGCGAATGGTGTTGTCAGCGGAGCCAGAAGCGAGGCGCCCATCGCCCAGCACAGCTAGGGCCGTCACCGACCCCTGATGTCCCACCAATACGTCGCTGCAAGATCCACTGGCCGGATTCCATAGACGGATGGTGTGGTCAGCGGAGCCAGAAGCGAGGCGCCCATCTCCCAATATCTCTAAAGAAATTACCATATTTTCATGCCCATAGAAGACGGCGCTGCAGGTGCCGCTCTCCGGATCCCAGAGGCGGATGGTTTTGTCAGCGGAGCCAGAAGCGAGGCGCCCATCGCTCAGCACCGCCAGGGCCCATACATAACTCTGATGTCCCTCGAAGACGGCGCCGCAGGAGCCGATGACCGGTTCCCACAGGTGGATGGCGTTGTCAAAACCTCGGGTAAGAGCGAGGCGTCCATCGCCCAGCACTGCAAGGGCCCTCAACCAACCCCGACTTGCCTTGAAGACTTCGCTGCAGGATCCGCTGGCCGGATCCCAGAGTCGGATGCTGTTGTCATTGGAGCCAGAAGCGAGGCGACCATCGCTCAGCACCGCCAGGGCCAATACAGTATCCTGATGTCCCTCTAATATGTCGTTGCAGGATCCATAGGCCGGATCCCAGAGACGGATGGTGTGGTCATCGGAGCCAGAAGCCAGACGCCCATCGCCCAGCACCGCCAGGGCATTCATCATCCCACTCGGATTTACCTTGAAGACGGCTGTGCAGGAGCCGCTGGCCGGATCCCACAGGCGGATGGTCTTGTCTCTGGAGCCAGAAGCGAGGCGCCCATCGCCCAGCACCGCCAGGGCATTCACCTCAATTCGATGACCATCTAAGACGGCGCTGCAGGTGCCGCTTTCCGGATCCCAAAGGCGGACGGTCTTGTCATTGGAGCCAGAAGCGAGTCGCCCATCGCCCAGCACCGCCAGGGCATTCACCCCACCCTGATGTCCATCGAAGACGGCGCCGCAGGTGCCGCTCCCCAGATCCCAGAGGTGGATGGTCTTGTCTTTGGAGCCAGAAACGAGGCGCCCATCGCCCAGCACAGTTAGTGCCGTCACCGACCCCTGATGCCCCACAAAGACGGCTGTGCAGGAGCCGCTGGCCGGATCCCACAGGCGGATGGTCTTGTCTTTGGAGCCAGAAGCGAGGCGCCCATCGCCCAGCACCGCCAAGGCATTCACCCGGCGCTGATGTCCCTTGAAGACGGCGCTGCAGGAGCCGCTGGCCACATCCCACAGGCGGATGTTGCCGTCGCTGCAGCCACAGGCCAGGCGGCCATCGGGGAGCTCCAACAGCGCCGTCACCTCGCTTCCCACCGGCAAGGTGCGTAACAGGGCTTCCTGGGCCAGAAGGCTGGCGGATCGAGGCGTCGCGCCTCCAGCCCCCCGCAACCACTCAGCCGCCTGCACCCGCAAGCTCTCCAACGCCCCGTCATCCGCCAGCCGCGCCAGCAGCTGGGAGGCCAGCTGCTCCTGACTATCCCAGTCCTCCCAATAGCAGAGCTCATGGGCCCCCTGGCGCAGAGCGCGACCTAGCCGCTGCAGCTCCGGCGGCAAGCGGGCCTTTCCATCGCTGGGTGGGTCGAAGTCGGCCAACAAGGCGTTAAGCCCAGCCATGCGCAGGCGTGCCTGCAGCCAAGCGAATTGCCGCAGCTGGCCGGCGATCAGCTCGGGCCGCTCCTCAGCGTTGAGGTGGCTGGCCAGGTGGCGCACCAGGTAGGGGCGGGTGTGGGCGCGGTGGGCCTTCACTTCAGCCAGGGCCCAGAGGCGGATCTGCTCAGCGGCCTCGTCGCGATTCACGCCGAAGCGGCCGGCGCGGGGGCGAGGAATTCGGCCGCCACTGCGCTGGGTGAGCCACTGCTCCAGGGAGGCGTGATCAAAGCTGATCCGCCACTCCTCTGTGCTTGCTGATGATTGATCGGAAGGCGGTGTTGCTTGGAAGCGCAACAGATCCTCCAGCGGCTGAATCCAGAGGCCGATCTGATCGGTGCACACCCCAAGGATGGCCGCCAGTTGCCCATATCCCATCGGCTCCCGTTGGGCGCACAGCAATGCCAGCAACGGCTTTACGGGGCTGTAATCGCTCGGCTCAGGGAAGCGACGCTGGAAGGTGTCCTCGTAGAAGCCATCCATGCCGGGCGGCAGGGCATCGAGGCTTTGGCGGTTCTGGAGCTGGAGAGCAGCGCTGGTGATGTCATTGAGCACCCGCACGGCATAGAGAAACTTGCCGCCGCTTTTGGCCTGCAGCACCGTGGCGGTGTCGCGGGCGCTGAGGCCAGCGCGGCTGAGGATCGCGGCCAGGGGCTGCTGCCGGCAGCGGGCCTCCACGTAGTCGTGAATGTCCGCCAGGTTTTCGGCTTCCTCGGCGTTGATCTCCTCAATCGAGAAAAAGCCCTGGCGCAGCGGCTCCACCACCTCCGGCCGGCGGCGGCTGGTGGCCAAAACCCGCAGCCAGGCGGGCAGATTGCGGGCTTCCTTTGCTAACAGATCCACGATCGTGTAGCGGCTGGCGCCGCCGCCGCTGGGGCGGTGGTCGAGGGCTTCATCGAGGGCATCGATCACCAACAAGCGCCGCGTGGCCGGTGGCGGGATGGCGGCTAGCGGTGCCACCACCGCCTGCTGGAAGGCCCGCAGCGGTTCAACCTCCGCCTGGTTGAGGCTCTCGCGCAGGCTGGTGGCGGCGTCGGCCTCCAGGGCCTTGCGGTAGGCGGGCAATTCTTCCTTGAGCTGGGCCGCCAGGCTCTGCACGAAGCGTCCGGGTGCGAGGTAGGCGTTCTCCTCCCAGCGGCAGAAGTGCTGGGCCAGCAGCGGTAAGCCTGGGCCTGCCTCCTGGTCGCCGAGCTCCGGGTTCTCCGCCGCGTGCGCGTGATCGAGCAGCTTGGCCAGAAAGGCGGTCTTGCCCACACCGAAATCGGCCCCGATCAGCATTGCCTGCGCCGCATCCGGGTTGGCGGCCCAGGCGCGCACCTTCGCCAGCAACCAGCGACGACCCACGAACCCCTGGCATCGCTCTTGGCGATAAGGCCCAAAGTTCCAGGCGCCGCCGGGCCAGCTCCAGTCGCTGCGGCCGCGCGGATTCCCCAGCTGGCGATCCCGCTGGGCCTCTTCCGCCCAGGCCTTCCATTCCCGGAGCAACGTTTCCGGGTAGGTGGCCGCGTCGCTATCAATCAACTTGGCGCAGAACTGGCAGAGCCACATTCCGTTGTTGGCCGCCTTGCGCTCAGCGCTCGTGAGCGCAGGGTTGTAACGGGGACCTCCCGGAGCCGCGGCGGTGATGTGGGCTGCCACGCCGGTGTCATTCACCTTATCGGGATTGGCGTGGGGGCCGGATGTGTGGTTCTTGCAGCCAGGCCGTGAGCAGAAGCCACCCACCCGGCGGGAGAGCGTGAGCCTCACCGTGGTGCTGAAGTCATCCCGTCTGCTTTGTTTCTTGTCGGTTGATTCGGCGGGCTGAGCTGCAGCCAAGGCCAGCGCGCCGGCATTCTCAGGCGCAAGGGAATCTCGATGTAATGCGCTGGGGATGGAGTCCGCCAACTCCAGGATCCTGGCCACGGCCCGCTGCCGCCGCGATTTGCCGCGCCCATCTCCCTGGCGCGGCCAGGCGATCACCTCCACCGCCGCCGGCAACGGCTCGATCGCGCCAGCGTCGAGCTGCAGCACCAGCAACCGCCCCGCCGGCAGGGCCTCCGCCCTGACAGCGGCGAGCCCCTCCGCCAGGGAGCGCTGCACAACCGCGGACACCGCCAGCAGCACCAGCTCCGCCTGGTCCAGTGCGGTGGCGGCCGCCGCGGCCAGGGCCTCCGGCCCCACCGCCTCCAGCTTCACGAGCAGTCCCTCGGCCGTGAGCTGTTGCGCCAGCCGGCGCACCACGGCGTTATCGCCCGGGGCGTAGAGCAGCAGTAGCGGGTGGCGGGTGCCCGTGCTCACCGTTGCGGGGGGCTGGCGGCCTGGGTTGAGGGTAGGTCAGGCCCCCAGAATCTCCACCCCTTCAGGGCCGGAAAAGCGGGCAGCAACGGTCGGCACCGGCAGCGACTGGAGACGGCCGGCGCGGGCCAGATCAGTTCGGCATCTGCACCAGCCGTCCTTGAGCATCAATGCTGGCCAAGGGCTTTGCACCAGCGGCAAGGCTCTGCGCATGACGCAGCTGGCGGGGAATGGTGAGCTGGCCCTTGTTGGAGAGGGTGATGGATGTCATGACTCCACCGCAAGGCAAGTTGCCTGACCGGCGATGAGACAAGCGATCTCCCCAGCCGCTGGCTGCCGCGCAGGGCGGCCTGGCGTCCCCGCCGAGGTATCCGCCAGGGGCGTGGCCGGGGCAACGGCCATGGAGCCGACGCGCTTTTTCACTCCGCTCGCTCGATGGAGAGGGGTGGCGCTGCCGAGGCTCGCTCCTGTAACGCTGCTCCGCCCCCGACCGCCGCCGACGAGGAGGAGGAGGAGGCGGAGGAGGAGGAGGAGTAGGAGCCAATGCAATCGGTGATGCCGACCGCCAAGATCAGCAGAGTGCAGGGATCCTTTGAGTGATCATCCCGAAAAGCCCCAGCTTCTGAAACTTGATGTTAGCTAGCCCTTGGTTACCCTGCTATCGCAGATGTCGCGGCAGCCGTGGTTGATCGGCTCGATTCGCCCACGCGTAGGACTGGCCGAGAAGACGATGATGAGGCGTTGGTGAGCGCATAAACGCAGAGCTTTACTGAGCTCAGGCCGTGCGGCGTAGGCCTCGAGGTGTTCGGCAATCCTCTGGCTGTGGGCCGTCCGGGATGGCCTTGAGGAAGCTAATAAGGTCATTCGGACCGGCCTGATCGAAGGGCCTGAACGGGATTGGGGCAACCGCTTCGCGCAAGCCTGGGTGTACGGAAGCACGGCAGACACTCTGACCGGATCAAATCGTTCTTGCCTCGCCAAGGCCTGCTTGGACACACGTTTAGGCAGTCCTGTCGTCTCAGAGCCCTCGATCTTGGTGGCGCACCAAGGCAAGGGTGATCGTCTAACAGCGCAGTTCCAACATAGGCTACCAGAGCTGTAGCTTAGCAATGCC
>JBKCTK010000188.1:0-2894 GCA_046319055.1 Synechococcaceae cyanobacterium | reverse complement strand
ATGATCTGGCCGGCTACCTTGCCAACCTGGGTATTCTGTATAGTAAGCTAGGTCGGCAGCATGAGGCGCTGGCGCCGACACAGGAAGCGGTGGAGATCTTCCGCAAGCTAGTGAAGACCAACCCCGCAATCTTGAAAGATCTGGCAGTCTCCGTGATGAACCTGGGCAATGTTTATAGAGATCTAGGACGGCGGCATGAGGCGCTGGCGCCGACTCAGGAAGCGGTGGAGATCTTGCGCAAGCTAGTGAAGACCAACCCCGCCATCTTGAATGATCTAGCTGGAGCCTTGAGCAACCTGGGGGTGTTTTATAGCGAGCTAGGCCGCCGGCAGGAGGCGCTAGCCCCCACTCAGGAAGCGGTGACGATCCGTCGCGAGCTGGTGAAGACTAACCCTGCCTTTTTGAAGGATCTGGCAGGCTCCCTGACCAACCAAGCCCTCTTCTCGATGGCACTCGGCAATGTGGCGGCGGCCTTACCCCTCCTGCACGAGAGCGTGGGCCTCGAGGTGATCGATCTGCAGCAGCAGCTGCCGCTGCTGCCCGAGGGCCGGCGGCAAGACTTCTTGCAAGTGTTTGGTAATCGCTGGCTGCTCCCTTTCTCCCAGGCCAATGCGGGTGATGCCGGCGCCCAGCTGGCGCTGTTCACGCGCCTGAATCGCCAGGGTTTGCTGCAGGATCTGCAGCGCAGCCAGGCCCTGCTGGCAAGACGTGGCCCTGGGCACCCGCTGGTTGACCAGATCCGGGCGCTCAAGAGCCAGCTGGCCAGCGTCACCATCAAAGAGGAGGAGCGCCAGAGGCTGCAGGCGGAGCTTGAGCGGTTCGAGCAGCAGCTCTACAGCCAACTGCCGCATATCAAGCCGGCCCTGGTGGAACCCGGCCAGATCGCCGTCGCCCTCCAGAGCCTGGCGCCGCAAGGGATGCTGCTGGAATTTCAGCGCTACGCCAGCCACGACGCTAGCAAGCAAGAATTCACCACTTCCCATTATCTCGCCCTGCTGCTGAGCCCCACGGGCCGCATCCGCGCCATTCCGTTGGGGGAGGCGGCACCGATCGATGCGGCGGTGGCGGAAGCGGTGGGCGCCAGCGCCGATTTCAAGCGGCAGGCGGAGGCTCCGCAGCGGCTGGCGGCGGTGAGCCGACTGCTACTGGCGCCCTTGTGGCAGGAGTTGAGCGGCCTGCGGGAGTTGTTTATCTCGCCGGATGGTGAACTCAACCGCCTGCCGTTTGCGGCGTTGCCGCTGCCCGCCGCCGATGGCAGCAGCCTCGCCGATGGCCCCACCTTGGGCGACACGGTTGCGCTGCGGCTGCTCACCACCGGCCGGGATCTGCTGCGGCTGCGGCAACCCGCCAAGGCGGGCGGGCCGGCGGTGCTGATCGCCAACCCGGATTTCAACCGCGCCAGCAGACCATCACCAGCACGGTCCCTGGCCTCGATGCCCCCAGCCCCTGCACCAGCTACCGCCGCACCGGGCCCGGAGCCAGCCGCCCCATCAATCGCCACCGCTCCAATCAAAACCACAGCCACAGCCACGGGCACTGGCATTGGCACGGCCCGTTTCCGCCAGCGCGACCAGGGCAGCAACCCCGGCAACGCCCCACTGCTGCCAAGCCCCCAGCAGCGCTCCTCCGACCTGCGGGGCATCAGCGCTTGGCAACCGCTGGCGGGCACAGAACAGGAGGCCCGAGCCCTTGCCCCGCTGCTGGGCGGCACGGGGGTGATCAGCGGTCCCGCCGCCACCTCCACCTTGGTGCTCCAGCTGAAAGCGCCCCGCATCCTGCACATCGCCACCCACGGCTTCTTCCTCGCCGACCAGCCATCGCCAGCCGCCCGCGGCAGCCTTGCCCCAATCTCCAGTGCCACCAGCCTCAACCCCTCCCCAAGCCCGCGTCTGGCCAGGCCTGCCACCGGCGCCGCCACGGCGGCTGGCTCCAGCCCCGATGCACTCGCCAGTCGCAATGCCCCCCAACGCGACGACCCCCTGGAGCGCAGCGGCCTTGTGTTTGCCGGGGCTAACCATCCCGAGGCCGATCCCAGTGACGACGGCTACTTGACTGCCGCGGAAGCCACCGCCATGGACCTGGAGGGCACCGAACTGGTGACCCTGTCGGCCTGCGAGACCGGCCTGGGCGGTGTACGTAGCGGCGAGGGCGTGTACGGGCTGCAGCGCTCCCTGGCGGTAGCGGGGGCCCGCTCCAGCCTGCTCAGCCTCTGGAAGGTGGATGACGCACTCACCGCGGAGTTCATGCAGCGCTACTACAACAAGCTCAAGGCCGGCGAAGGCCGCGCCGAGGCGCTGCGCCACACCCAGGCCGAGTTCCGCAATCACAAAAATTCCATCTACAACGACATCCGCGTCTGGGGCGCCTTCCAGCTGAGTGGCGACTGGCGGGCGCTACCCAAGTGGTGAGCCCAAAAGGTTGATGATGGTGGTGATCTGGGTGTAGTTGGCAGCACTGGCGAACGCCCGCCAGGATGCCCCGTGGCCCGCCCGCCGCCGATGACCGCCAGCGACAAGCTCTTCTTCTGGTTGTTTCAGAGCCAGCCCGATCGCATCCTGCAGCTGCTGCCGGATCTGCCAGCGGATGCGGGCGGGTATCGCTTTGTGGCACCGGTGTTCAAGGCGTTGGAGCACCGGCCGGATGGGATGTTTCTCGCGGCCCAGCAGGGCAGCGAGCTACCAGCGTTGGTGCTGGAGGCCCAGATGCAGGCCGATCCAGAGTTTCTGCTGCGGCTGTATGCCGAATCCGGCCGGTTTCTGCTGCAAGAGAAAACGATCCGCCGCTGGCAGGTGGTGGTGCTCTGCCCGCTGCGATCGATGGCCTTTGGCGATCCGGAGCCGGTGGCAGAGTTTCTGGAGCACCGGGTGCGCTGGCTGGAGCTGCAGCCCGCCCTG
>JBKCTK010000187.1:0-2954 GCA_046319055.1 Synechococcaceae cyanobacterium | reverse complement strand
GGCCAGGACGATGCGAAGCGCCGAGCCCAGCGCTGCATCACGGCCGTGCAGGAAGCCTCAAGACTGGCTTCTGGGCGGGGCTGGCTCGCCTGAGACGGCCAAGGCAGGTGCCCGCAGGGCCGGTTCCCCGTATCCGCCCGCACCTGCGCTCTCGCCGCAGCCGGCCAAGGATGGAGCCGGAAAGAAGCAGATACACCGCATGCGTGAGGTCGTGTTCCGCGTTCTGGCTGAACGCCCCGGCCATCTGGAAGCCCGGGCCGAAACCCTGCCGATCCACATCACTGCTCCGACCCTTGAGGAGCTGCAGCACGAGGCCCGTGAGGCTCTGATCGCACACATGGGCCCAGCCCATTGCACCGTGCGTGTGCGCGTGCGCCGCGGCCCCAGTGCTGCCGTCAGCAGCATCCGGCCGGTGGGGCGCCCTGCAGCCCTCTGCCGTTGAGCTGGGATGCACGAGCCAGAGGCCACCGCCATCACCGGCTCGATCACCAGCTCGCTCGTGCTGGCCGCCGACGATCCCTCTGCACTGGCGCAGTTCTATGGCGCTCTACTTGGCGCCCAGCCGCAGCCGGGCTTGAGCGCCGCGCACTGGCGTGTGTCGTGGCCGGCCGGCGGCTGGCTGGAGCTGTACTCCCCATCCAGGAGCCGGCCTCAGCTGCGGCAGCCGGGGCGCCTGGCGCTGTGTCTGCAACGCAACACCGATGGGCCGGGCGCGCTTGCCGTGCTCCAGGCCTGGATCAGCACGGCCTTGGCTGGAGCCTGCATGCCAAGACCGGCTTGCAGAACGCACCGGGAGCAGGCGTGGACTGGTGGGTGGGCTGGGTGCGGAAGGAGGACCAGATCACCCCTTTCGCCTCGCTGTTGAGCTGGCCGCTGCGGCGTTGAGGCTCAGGGAATGGGCATGGCTTGCCTGGACGACCGTGCGTTCCTGAGCCGCTGCGCTGGTGACCTCGCGCTGCTGCTTGTCATGAAGAGCCAGTCCGAACGGGTTCCCGAAGGTCATCAGCGCCCGCTATCGCTTTGCGGGCCTGCGGCTCCATGGCATCGTTTTCGGCATCCTTGAGGGCAGACTCATGGGCCTGGGCTAGATCCACATCGATGCCGTGGCCAGCCCCACTGCCCTCGCGGACCAGGGGCACCAGCCCACCGGCGGTGATGGTGACGCGCAGGCGGGCGGTGGAGGTGACACCCCCTGACTGGCTTCTGATCTCGGCTCGTGCCTCTGGGACCGATGAGGCGTTGGGCCTGGGCGACGCAGTGGCCGGCAATCGACTAGTGCTGCAAGCCAGCGAAACCAAAGATGCGGTTGGCTGTCGCGATCACCTGCCAACCCTCCAGCTGGCACTCACGGCTGCGGCCCTGCTCCCGCTGGCGGACGTTGGCCTGATCGAGCGGTGCAGAGAGGGCGGCGAGGGGCTCGGAGGAGAAGCCGGATGGCTGAGCCTGAGGAGCTTTCGGTGCCGGGGCTTGTACGAGCTGGTCGGAGTTGACACAACAAGACGCAAAACGGCCAAATCCTCAATCCCACGAACTCATGTCTCTCTGTTTTCGACATTTGATGAGTTTCTGCTGCTCTTGAGGCGAGTCGTCACGGATTGAATGGGCCAGTTCGACCGCTGTTGCCCTGAACGGCTCATCTCTGGGCAATTGTCCCATCATGCCGCCTCAATGAAAGGCCACTCCCATGAAGAAAGCTGGGCCTAGAGGATGTGGCTCAGGCGGATCAGGTTGTCGGCAATTAGGCGCAAGCGAAATCTACCGGTAGCAACGATGGTCTGCCCTCCTTGGCGTGGAGCAGCTCGTAGGTGGCATGGAACTGTGGACCTCTCCATTTGACGCAAGAATGGCCACAGCGCTCAAGAAAGTGCGTCGCGGCCCTTGGGCTTATGAGTTCATCGCCTTCCGCCCTTCCTGGGAACAAAAGACGACTGAATCACTGCAAAAGGTATAAGTGATGGATGACAATCACTGACAATCGCCGTAAAGAACCTCAGGGTTTTAAACGCACATGAGCGACTCTAGAACCCAAATATAATTGTATACTCAAGGGAAGGGTACGTTAAAGTTGAAATTTCGAGATCAACTGATCACATTTTGATCTGGTGATTTCACTTCCCATATCTTCGTAAGCATCATATCCCAAAATAGCGCGAAGTCTCGTCGCAATATATCCATTGCGAAAGTCTTCATACTCCCTCATGTCAAGGTAATGCAAGCTAGCTTCAGAATATTCTATAGCTTTGAGCTTTTTGGAAACGAGCTTATGAAGCTTCAAACTTACGGCCATTAATGCATATTCAACGTGGGAAAGATTTGTCATATTTTGGTATAGTTTTAGGTCACAAAGCTGGTCAATTTCAGGTCGAAAATCTTCGTTCGATTCAAGAGTATTGGCCATCAAAATCGCAAATTCATGGGAAAAACTTGCAAGCGTCATAACCAAGATTTGATTACATTGCCAAGCTTATGGGATTGTCGGAGTGAATCAGTGGCTTGTGTGCATTTCGCGAAGCGTCCATGACGAATGCCGCTGGCGCCCCGCAAGTGGTTTGGCCTACATTGTCACCTCGGCGAAGCTTTGTTGTGCCGCCCACCTCAGGCGGTGGGCCCACTGGCTGGTCTGGCAAAGAGGGTGGGCAGGCTCTTTTTTGTTGTTTAAGAACCACCTCAACTAGACAGCCCATACCCAAACCCCACTGCGCCCAATCTGAACTGGCCTCGCTACTGGATGGCAGCTGCCCCGGTGACCTGATCCCAAAGCTCGCCCGCAATTGCCTGCAGCAGCTGATCCAGCTTGAGTTCGCTGCCTTTCTGGGTGCTGACCGCCATGAGCGCACCGAGGAGCGTTACGGGTACCGAAACGGCTACCGCCCTCGCACCCTGACCACCCAGGTGGCAGGGCCGATTAGTAGTTATCCAGAAGGATTCAGCCCTGGCCTCTTCCAGCCCAGCAG
>JBKCTK010000186.1:0-2697 GCA_046319055.1 Synechococcaceae cyanobacterium | reverse complement strand
GGGGAGGGCGCGGGCGGCTGAGCACCTCGGCGGAGCGTATCGCGGCGAGGGGCACCTCTCGACCGCCAAGCTGCAGCGGCGGGCGGCGATCGCCCGAGTTGGCCGCCGCGGCGAGGCCGGATCCCTGGGAGCCGCGGATGGGGTTGGGAACCGTGGCCCTGGCTTGAGCAGAAGCGGCGGACGAGGCGTCGGCGGTGGTCGGCGGCGGGGCCTTGACAGGGGCTAAACCCAGGGGGCGTGCCGGCGTGGTTGCCGGGGCTGCCAGCAGCGGCGGGGCTGTCGATCGCGGCGGGGGGGTGATGCCAGCTTGGTGCTGGAACAGGAGCACGGGGCCCTCCTGGCCCAAGGCGATGGCATCCCCGTCGCGCAGGGGCTGGCAATGATGAACGCGCCGACCGCCGCAGAAGGTGCCCAGCGGGCTACCCCAATCGCAGACCAACCAGCCGTGCTCCAGCGAGAAGCGCACCACAGCGTGATGGGGGGCCACGGCCTCCCAACTGGCCAGGCAAAGCGCATTGTTGCGGGCGCGGCCGATGGTGAGGGGCCGGCTGGGATCGAGGCGGGCCACCTTGGTGGGATCCTGACGCAGCACCAACTGGGCTTCAGGGCTCATGATCGTGGTGTACGGGACCACCAGCGCCGCCAGTCGTGGCTGATCTCCGCCCAAATTCCTGGTTCACCCTCACGCCAGAACACCACCCGGCCGGGCCAGAGCAAGGCGCGCAGAGCCAGCAGCAGGGCCACCATCACCAGCACCAGCAGCACCCAGCCGGGGATCGCGCCCAGCCAGGTGAGGGGGGTCGCCAATGACACGGCCCGAATGGCGAACAGACCAATTGTCAGGGCCACCCATAGACGGAAAGGGGCCCAGGGATCGCGGCGCCGTTCCACCCTGGTGAAGACCTGACTCAGGCCGTAGCCTATGGCACCTGTCTGAGCAGCCTTGCCGGCTCCGAGCGTGACGGATGCGTCTGAGGGGTCGCCCCAGGCGGTTGTCCATCGGTTCCCCACCCCAGCGCAAGGCGATGCCGCCGGGATCTCCCTCGCAGCTGAGAACGGAGTGTTCTCACGGCGTTTGAGCTGGCGACAAGCGCGGCCGCTGCGGCAGCTGCGGCTGTCTTGGCGCCAGGCCCAGCGCCGTCGGGCACGCCTGGAGCTCTGGCAGGGGGAGCGGTTGCTGGGCACGCTGGCGTTGGGGCGGGAGCGCTACCGCATCGGTCGCGATCCGGCCTGCGAGCTGACGATCGAGGCCGCCAGCAACATCAGCCGGATCCATGCCTTCGTGGAGAAAGACAGGTCCGAAGATCGGGACTGGCGGCTGCAGGATTTCGACTCCGCCAATGGTCTGTTCTGGCGCGATCGCCGCATCCGGGCCATCGAGCTGCGCCACGGCGACCGCATCCAGCTGGGGTCGCCGCTGCGCGAGGCGCCGACCCTGCGCTACCTCCACCCACCCAGCCAGTTGGAGCGGCTTCGCCATGGCGTGGGGCTGATGGCCCTGCTGGGCTCGGGTGCGGTGATCAGTGCGCTACTGGCGCTGAGCACGATTTCGGGGGGGTCCCGGGTTGATTTCATCGGTGGGCCGGTGAAGATCGTCAGTCCGCGGGGGCAGCGGATCGATTCCCGCGAGGGGGCGGCCACGGCCATGGCCCGCCTGGAGGACTACCCGCTGACTCTGCGCCAGGCCCTTTTGGCCTCCGAGGACGCCCACTTCGGCTGGAACAGCGGCCTCGATATCGGTGGCACCCTGCGGTCGTTGATCCGGCGCACCGGTGGTGGCAGCGGCATCACCCAGCAGGTGGCTCGGATGGTGTACCCGTGGGTCAAGAACGGCAATCCCAACTCCCCCTGGCCCTGGGTGCGGATCGCCGAGCTCGACGCGGCTGGGCGCCCGAATCGCTGGGGTGTCTTCGCCCGCAAGCTGCGCGAGCTACCGGTGTCCTGGCAGCTGGAAACGCGCTTCAACAAGAACGAGATTCTCAAGATGTACTTAGATCGTGCCTATCTCGGTTTGGGCGCCGAGGGGTTCGAGCAGGGTGCCCAGCTCTACTTCCGCAAATCGGCGCAACAGCTGGATGTGGGCGAAGCCGCCTATCTCGTGGGCCTGTTGCCGAGCCCTAATGGGTACAACATCTGTGCACCAACCCCCGCCCAGCTACGCGCCGAGCGACTGGAGCGGCAACGACGCAGCGGTCGGCTGGAACAACCGCTGGAGGATGAGCAGATCTGGACCCCCAAGCTGCGCCGCGATCTGGTGCTGCGGCGCATGTTGGAGGAGGGTTATCTGAGCGAGGATCAGTATCGTCATGCGATTCGCCAGCCGCTGATCTACGACGCCGCTGCTTGCCGGCAATCACGCTATCGCAGCTTCCCCTTTTTCAGCGACTATGCATTGTGGGAGCTGGAAGGCCCCCGCTTTTCGCTCAATATCGACCCCAACCGAGAGGGCGGCAACTACCACGTCGTCGCCACGATTGATACGCGACTCCAGGCCAAGGCCCAGCAGTTGCTGCAGCGCTTTCTGGAGACGCGTGCCAAACCTCTGGGGATTCGCCAGGGGGCCTTGATCAGCTTGGAGGTGCGCAGCGGCCGCATCCTCGCCTACGTCGGCGGTGGCGATTACCGCTTCGATCGGGTGCAATCCCTGCGCCAGCCAGGCTCCACCTTCAAGCTGTTCAGCTATCTGGCGGCGCTGGT
>JBKCTK010000185.1:0-1117 GCA_046319055.1 Synechococcaceae cyanobacterium | reverse complement strand
CAGCTCAGTGCCGACCACGCGGGCGCGGATCTGGGCGGTGGTGGCCGGCAGGCGCTCTTCCGACTCCAGCAGCAGCGCCAGGGTGCGCACCGGGCAGATCACCACCACCTGCCAGCGGCGAATCGTTTTCTGCTGCTGCAGAAAGCGACCGGATTCGGCATAGATCCGCAGGAAAAACTCCGGATCCGCCCACATCTGGGCCTCCAGCACCAGGGCAGGCAGGGCGCTGGCCTCGTCCACCGCCAGAAACACCCCATCCGGCCGATGCTCCAGCGCTTTGAACACCGGCGCCATGAATCGGTAGCCGCCCGCCTCGGCAGCCGCCAGCTCGGGCAGCAGCTGCAGGATGCGATCGGGCTGGCTGTGGAACAGCCAGTAGAAGAGCTTGTCGCTGGCGGTCATCGCGATGGCTGAAGGGCCATGGGCATCCTGATCAATGACACTGGCCCAGCAGCGCACGGGCGGCGGCGTCCCGTCCCTGATCCCCGAAGCCCTGCGCGTAGACGAGCAGGTTGGTGTCGAGGGCGGCCCGCATCAGTCGGAAAGCATCTCACGCCGCCAGCTGCGGGGCTCCCCGCTGGCGGGCTGGGTGGCCAGCCGCACCAAAAGGGCATGGCGGGAGGCCCCCTTCCCTCCTCGCACATCGCCGGCCGCGGCGAGCGTGGCACAGGGCGGCCATGGGAAAGCACGGTGAAGGTTTGGCCCCGGGCCACCTGCCGCAACAGAACGGAAAACATGCGGTTGGCCTCGGACGCACGGACAACGGCAGGCGGAGGCGTGGAGACAGCTGCCGTAGGGAACTAGTAATATTTACTACTTTAAACCTGAGGCATTTGCTCGGGTGACCTCCCTCGCTGGATTCCATCAGCGCCTCCCATCACTGGGCACACCGCTGTACTGCCAGGCCGCCCAGTAGTAGGGATCGCTCCAGGCGCCGGGCTTGGGTTGGCGACCGATCATGGGCTGATCGCGGAACTCCTCCTGCACCTGGCGCACCGCCTGATCCGCTGCCTTTCCTTGTGTCAGCAAGGCATAAAAGCGTTCCATGAAGGTCTGGCTGGCTTGATCGGGCACCTTCCAGAGCGAGAGAAGGGTGCCGCGGGCGCCGGCCACGGTG
>JBKCTK010000184.1:0-8063 GCA_046319055.1 Synechococcaceae cyanobacterium | reverse complement strand
ACAAAGAACACTGTCGCATAAGAACCATCAGCATAGCTTCCTGCTCTTCGGACAAGGTTCATAGGACTACCTCTAACATTGTCCTTAGCCGGATCCGCCCAAGTCACCCAAGGCGAGGGCTTCTTCCTCAAAAAACCCCCGGTCAGAGGCCGAGGATTCCTAAAATGGCTTTCTCAGGCATGAGTCTCATTCGTCAGCGGAATGATTCCGTCATCTTACGCTGATCCCGCGATGATGACGCGCATAATGTTACAGACTGTCACGCAGCCCAGCGAAGCGAATGGGGTTGCAGCCAAAAGATTCTGTCGCAATCTTTGGGGGTTTGATGCCGCGATGTTACAAGAGTCTCCTGAATGGTTGGAATATCTTGCTGCGTTCCATGCTTAGGTTGGCCAATAAATGCCTGAAGTTGTTCGCTACCAATGGCTTGATGAGGCTTGACTGTTTGAAGTCTTCCCGGATCACCGTGTTGCCAGGCTGGGGTTTCGGCCGGTTGTAGCTAGCTCTCCTGTGCCCGTTATGGTCTGGTTGGCTGCGTTGCGTGCCGATTCACCAGGGCCTGAGGTGAGCCCTGGCGGTTTCTAGGCCGCGAGATCAGGCCCTGAGAGGGCTCTGAGGCAACCCTGGGGCTATGTCCATCGTGGTGCTGCCCCTGCTTGCGGTGGGGAACTAGCCGCGCCGCAGTTCTCCGCATCTTCCTCCAACTCCTCCCAACCTGTTCCTCCTCCCGGCTCCGCCAAGCCTCCACCACCTCCTCCTCTTCCACCACATCCTCCTCTTCCACCACCTCCTCCCTGCTCCTCCCTGCTCCGCCGCGCCTGCTTCCGCCCCGCCCCTCACCTCTTGGCGCAGGGCCCTTCCGCTCTTTTCGAACTCTTTCCCGTTGGCAGGCACATTGGCCTGGCATTTGGGCCTCGGAATCGGTGGTGCGTCGGATGGGTGAGTCGCTTCAAGCTGGCCTGTTGGGCCTGCTGGTGCTGGTGCTGATGCCGAGCCTGGGGGTCTCCTGGCCCGGCTCGGGGGCCCTGGCCATGGGACCTCGCCGGTCAAGCGCCTCCGACCAGGCACGGCATCCTCAGGACCGTCCTCCAGCGCCATTGGCCCCCTGCAGCCTCCCCCGTCGCCGCCAGCAACGCCATGGGCACGGCCCGATCCAATGCCCCCGCCGCCGCGGCGGATCCAGATCGGCAGCTGCTGGTATTGGCCTATCACGAAATCGCTGAACCGGGCCAGGCGATCAGCCCCGACTACGCCGTGTCTCCTTCGGCCCTGGCGACCCAGTTGGGCTGGTTGCAGGAGCACGGTTACCACTTCATCTCGATCGAGCAGCTGCTTGCGGCCCGAGCTGGCAAGGCACCGCTGCCCCAACGGCCCGTGCTGCTCAGCTTCGACGACGGCTACGCCAGCGTGTACAGCCAGGCCTTTCCGCTGCTGAAGCGCTTCCAGGCGCCGGCCTTGGTGGCGGTGGTGGGTCACTGGCTTGAGCCCGAACCCGGCAAGGTGTCCTTTGGCGAAGGCCTGATCGATCGGCAGAAGTTGCTCAGCTGGGCCCAGCTGCGCGAGATGCAGCAGAGCGGCCTGGTGGAGGTGGCCAGCCACAGCTTCGACCTGCACCACGGCATCAACGGCAACCCCCAGGGCAACCAGATGCCCGCCGCCACCACCCGCGCCTACACGGCCCAACACGGCTACGAGAGCGAGGCCAGCTACCGCCAGCGGCT
This sequence comes from Synechococcaceae cyanobacterium, assembly GCA_046319055.1. GTDB lineage: Bacteria > Cyanobacteriota > Cyanobacteriia > PCC-6307 > Cyanobiaceae > Cyanobium. Next base: position 6,342 of record JBKCTK010000184.1, on the reverse strand, counting down.
GCGGGATGACCTGGGGCGCAGCGTCTCCCAAATCCAACAGCAGCTGGGGCGGCGGCCGCGGGTGATCGTGTGGCCCTATGGCCGCTACAACGCCATCGCCGAGTCGGTGGCCCGGGAGCAAGGCCTGGCCATCGGCCTCAACCTCGACGATGGCGCCAACACCCCCTCCGTGCCGCTGGGTGCCCTGCGGCGGGTGTTGATGACCGCCGAGATGGGCCCCCTGACCGGCCTGCGGCAGGAGCTCATTGCCCGCCGCCGCAATGTCGGCGACACAAGCCGCAGCGCCAGCGTGATGCATGTGGATCTCGACTACATCGACGATCCCGATCCGGCCCAGGTGGAACGCAACCTGCAGCTGCTGCTGTCGCGGATCCGCGCCATGGGCGTCAACACCGTGTTCCTCCAGGCCTACGCCGACCCCGATGGCAATGGCGCCGCCAACGCCGTCTATTTCCCCAACCGCTTTCTGCCGGTCAAGCGCGACCTGTTCAGCCACGTGGCTTGGGAGATCCCCACCCGCACCCAGGTGCGGCGCCTCTACGCCTGGATGCCGGTGCTCGCCTTCGAGCTGCCCCGGGGCGTGGCGGGCGCCGACCAGAAGGTGATCACCCAACCCAGCCGCCGCGGTGTGCTTTCGATGGGCTACCCGCGCCTGTCGCCCTTTGCCCCCGCCGCCATGGCCACGGTGCGCGGCATCGATGCCGACCTGGCCCGCAGCGCCCGCTTCGACGGCCTGCTGTTCCACGACGACGTCACCCTCACCGACTACGAGGACGCCAGCGCTGCCGCCTTGCGCCAGTACAAAGCCTGGGGCCTGCCCACCGATCTCGCCGCCATTCGCTCCAGCGACGCCTTGATGGGCCTTTGGACCAACCGCAAAGTGGCGGCCTTGGAACAACTCACCCTCGACCTTGCCTCCGTGGTGCGGGCCGAACAACCCCAGCTCAGCACCGCCCGCAACCTCTACGCCCAAGTGGTTCTCAACCCCCACGCCGAATCCTGGTACGCCCAGGCCTTCGACGCCGCCTTACGCGACTACGACTTCACCGCCGTGATGGCCATGCCCCAGATGGAGCAGGCCAAGGATGCCGATGCCTTCCTGGGCCAGTTGGTCGACAAGGTGAAGGAACAGCCCCGCGGGCTGGAGCGCACGTTGTTCGAGCTGCAAAGCACCGACTGGAACACCCACAAAGACATCCCCAGCCCGGTGTTGGCGGCCCAGCTGCGGCGCCTGCATGCCCTCGGTGTGCGCCACGCCGGCTATTACCCCGACAACCTGCACCGCGACACCCCCGATCCCGCGATCCTGCGTCCAGCCTTCCAACAGCTCGGCTCCTCGGGCCAGCACTCATGAGCCTTGCCTCTCTGCTGGGGATTCTCGGGCTGGTGGCGCTGAGCTATCCGATCGCCATCGCCCTGCTTTGGTTCGCCTTGGCCCTGCTCTGGAGTTGGCGTATGGAATGGCCCGATCGCTGGCGGCGGGTCGCCCCTGAAGGCGAGTTCGGCCCGCCGGTGAGCGTGCTGATCCCCTGCTTCAACGAAGGTCCAAACCTGGCCGAAACCCTGCGGGCCGCCTTGGCCCTGCACTGGAACGATTGGGAGGTGGTGGCCATCAACGACGGCAGCGGCGACGACACCGGCCGCCTGCTGGAGGCCTGGGCCAGCCAGGAGCCGCGGCTGCGGGTGGTGCACTTGGCCAGCAACCAGGGCAAGGCCCTGGCCTTGCGGGCCGGCGCGTTGCTGGCGCGCCATGAGCTGCTGCTCTGCATCGACGCCGACGCCTTGCTGGATCCCCATGCCATCGGCTAGCTGGTGCGCCACTTCCAGCACGATCCCGAGCTGGGCGCCGTGACCGGCAACCCCCGCATCCGCAACCGTTCCACCCTGCTCGGCCGCCTGCAGGTGGGTGAGTTCTCGATGATCATCGGCCTGATCAAACGGGCCCAGTCCCAACTGGGTGGGTTGTTTTGCGTGTCGGGGGTGATCGGCTGCTTCCGTCGCTCCGCCTTGCATGCCGTGGGCTACTGGAACCCCGCACGCCTCACCGAAGACATCGATGTGACCTGGCAGCTGCAACGGGCCGGCTGGCGCGTGCGCTACGAGCCCCATGCGTTGATTTGGATCCTGATGCCGGAAACGCTCAAAGGCTTGTGGCGGCAGCGGCTGCGCTGGGCCGAAGGCGGCCTCCAGGTGCTGCGGGCCAACCTCGATCTGCTCTGGAGCCCGCGCCAATGGCGCCTGCTGCCATTGCTGCTGGAGCCCTTGGCAAGCCTGGCCTGGGCCCACCTGCTGGCGTTGCTGCTGCTGCTGACGCCGCTGCTGAGCCTTGTCTCCCTGCTGCATTTGCCCTCCGGCCTGCTGGCCTCCGGGGCCCTGGCGATCACGGGGCCTGCGGGCGGCGCCATGCCCCTGGCCAACCCCCTGCCCCATGGCCTCGGTCTGCTGTTGCTGCTCACCTGCGCCCTTCAATTCGCCGTGAGCTTCTGGCTGGATCGCCCCTACGACCGGGGCCTCGGCCGCATCGCCTTCTGGATGATCTGGTACCCGGCCGCCTACTGGCTGCTCACCTTCCTGGCCACCTTGCGGGCCTGCTGGCGCCAGGCGCGCCATGCCCCCCAGGGCCGGGCCCGCTGGATCAGCCCCGACCGGGGGCTTAGGGCTTAGTGGCTGTTGCGTGAACGGATACCGCAACCGGGCGATGATTCTGCAGATCGCGATCGCCCTCAACCTGCGGCAGGCAATCCAGATGTTCGATCAGAGCAGCGACGAACGCCAGGTGTGGAGCACGGCATCCCCCGTGTCTTCGTGGTAGAGCTGCCGAACACCTTCCAGCCACCGCTGGCACGGGCCCAGGTCTTGATCTGAACGAAGAGTTCGCCCTTGCGGGCGCCCGTTTCACTTCCGGTGGGATGGTGTGGCTCAGGGAAGCATCGGCGGACAGGTTCCCACTACACGCTTCTGCAGGAGCTGCGGAGATCCTCGCGTCGGTCCCGCATCGGCGGATCCGGGCGCTGGATCAGCGGTTCCGCCGGCTACCTGCGCGAGCTGGGCCGCGCGGATCGAGACGCTTGAGCACACGGCCTCAGCGGAGATGACTGGACCCTGCCGGATCCCATCGCCGCAACTGAGCGCAAGGCGCCGAACGCATGGTAGGGATGGCTGCCGCTGCAGCTGGCCCGCTCTGAGGTGGCTGAACAGGTCTGCCTGGCGGAATCCGTGCTATTCCAGGCCCGCCACGCCCGCACTTGCACGGTCGAGCACCACAGCCAAGGTCGCCTGGCGGCTCACTGATCCAAGCGCTGGGGTCTCCCCAGCGGCCCATCGACGAAGCGGCCGACCGCGGGTGTGGCTACGCCTCAGTCAGGGGCTTGAGCCGCTGGAGCGCAGCCTGCGGCGCTCACGGGAATTCGGGCTCGATGCCTCCCATGAGCTGCGCGGCCCGTTAGCGGCCCTCGCCGCCAATGCTGAAATGGGGTTGCTCGACTGTCCGGATGCCGAATCGCCGCAGCGGCGCCGCTTCGCCGCCATCGCCAGCGCCACCGACCAGATGCAGCGCCTGGTGGACGACCTGCTGCAGCTGGTCCGCCAAGACGAGGGCCGACTTGAGCAGCCCAGCCGAGTGGCGTTGGCGGATCTGGTGCGCCAGCAGCTGGCGCTCTATGGCGATGCCTTCGCGTTGCGGCGCCAACAGCTGGAGAGTGATCTGGAGGACGGTCTGATGGTGATCGGCCAAGCGAACCTGCTGCAGCAGCTGATTCGCAACCTGCTAGACAACGCCCATCGCTACTGCCCGGAAGGCGCGAAGGTGCACGTTCAGCTGCCGCGGCGTGGCCGTTTCGCCTGCCTGGAGGTGCGTGATGACGGCCCCGGGATCGACCATGGGTCGCTGCCGCGGGTGTTTGATCGCTTCTGGCGCGCCAGCGCCGACCGCGGAGATGGCGGCAGCGGCATGGGCCTGGCGATCGCCGCCAGCATCACCCGCGCCCACGGCGGCGACATTCGCGTCGCCAGCGCCCCCGGTCAGGGCAGCCGCTTCGTGGTGGACCTGCCGCTCTGCTTCGGATGATCCGGCCCCTACCCCAACCCGAGGCGCTGCGCCGCGCCAGCTTCGGCCTGGCCGACCTGCTGGTGATCCTGGCGGTGCTGGTGCTGCTGGGCCTGATCAGCCACGTGGGCTCCCAGGCGATGGTGAGCTTCAGGCCGCCGGATGTGATCCCGGCGGTCTCCCTCGATCCCCGCAACCTGCCCGAATACGCCGGCCGCTCCTGCCTGCGGATGTTCATCGCCCTGGCCTGTTCGCTGCTGTTCACCCTCATCTACGGCTCCTTGGCGGCCCACAACCGCCGCGCCGAACGGCTGCTGGTCCCGCTGCTCGACATCCTGCAATCGGTGCCGGTGCTGGGTTTTCTCTCGATCAGCGTCACCGGCTTTATCGCCCTATTCCCCGGCAGCCTGCTGGGCCTGGAGGCGGCGTCGATCTTTGCGATCTTCACCAGCCAGGTCTGGAACATGACCTTTTCGTTCTATCAATCGCTGCGCACTGTTCCCAAAGAACTCAAAGAAGCCAGCACCTTGTATCGCCTCTCCCGCTGGCAGCGCTTCAGCCGGCTGGAGTTGCCATCGGCGGCGATCCCATTGCTATGGAACGCGATGATGAGCTTCGGCGGCGGCTGGTTTTTCGTGGCCGCCAGCGAAGCGATCAGCGTGCTCAACCACGATTACACCCTGCCGGGCATTGGTTCCTACGTGGCCAAGGCCGTGGCCGAACGGGATCTACCCGCCTTGGGCTGGGCGATCCTCACCATGGCCGTCGTGATCCTGCTGGTGGATCAGCTGTTCTGGCGGCCCCTGGTGGCTTGGTCTGATCGCTTCCGCCTCGAGCAAAGCGGCGGCAGCGACGGCTCGGGGTCTTGGGTGTTTGATCTGCTGCGTTCTGCCCGGATTCCCAGCCTGGTGGCTGAGTTGCTAGCACCCGCCAGCGACGCCATCGATCGGTTGTTGTCGCTCCTGTTCGGCCGTGTGCGCGACGACGCGGCGGAGTCCCGGGCGGATGGCGCCGACCCCTGGTTCAATCTGGCGGCCCTGCTGGTGGTGGGTGCCTTGATCACCACCCTCGTGCATTTCATCCTCAGCACCGTGGGCCCTGGGGAACTGCTTCAGGCGGCCTGGATGGGGCTGTTCACCTTGATGCGGGTCACCATCCTGCTGCTGCTGGCCACCCTGATCTGGACGCCCATTGGGGTGATGATCGGCTTCCAGCCCCAGCTGGCCAGGTTATTGCAACCGATCGTGCAATTCCTGGCCTCATTCCCGGCGAACTTCATCTTCCCCTTCGCCACCATGCTGTTTCTCCAGGCCCATGTGCCGATCGGTTGGGGATCGATCCTGCTGATGGCCCTCGGCTCCCAGTGGTACATCCTCTTCAATGCGATCGCTGGCGCCCAGACGATTCCCTCAGATCTGCGCGAAATGGCCGACGATGTGGGCCTGCAGGGCTGGGATCGCTGGCGCTCCTTGATCATCCCGGGCATCTTCTCGGCCTGGGTCACCGGTGGGGTCACCGCCAGCGGCGGCGCCTGGAACGCCAGCATCGTGTCGGAGGTGGTGAGCTGGGGCGGCACCACCCTCCAGGCCTTCGGGTTGGGGGCCTACATCGCCGAAGCCACCCGCCAGGGGGATTGGCCCCGCATCACCCTCGGCATTGGTCTGATGAGCTTGTTCGTCGTGGGCTTCAATCGCCTGGTCTGGCGGCGCCTCTACGACCTCGCCGAAAGCCGCTACCACCTCTGATCCACGGAGCCTCCATGGCGTTGATCCGCGTCGAACACGTCTCCAAGCGCTTCCCCTTGCCCGACGGCAAGGGCGAATTCACGGTGCTGAGCGACGTGAATCTCACGGTGAGCGCCGGCGAGGTGGTCGCCCTGCTCGGCCGCAGCGGCAGTGGCAAGAGCACCTTGCTGCGCATCATGAGCGGCCTGATCCGGCCCAGTGAAGGCGAGGTGCTGAGCCATGAAAAACCGCTGCGGGGCGCCAACCGCAACCTGGCGATGGTGTTCCAGAGCTTTGCGCTGCTCCCCTGGCTCACGGTGCAAGACAACGTGGAGCTGGGCCTGGTCGCGCGCCAGGTGCCGCGGCAGGAGCGGCGCGAACGGGCCATCAAGGCGATCGACATCGTCGGGCTCGACGGCTTCGAAAATGCCTTCCCCAAAGAGCTGTCGGGGGGCATGAAGCAGCGGGTGGGGTTCGCCCGGGCGTTTGTGCTCAATCCGGAGGTGCTGTTCATGGATGAACCGTGCAGCGCCCTTGATGTGCTCACCGCCGAGAACATGCGCGGCGAGATCG
>JBKCTK010000183.1:0-6171 GCA_046319055.1 Synechococcaceae cyanobacterium | reverse complement strand
GCCGGCCTGCAGGGCCAGCTTGATCACGGCTACGACTTTCTTGGCCATCGGCTGGGCAAAGGGAAGGGCTCCCGCACGGGAAGGGAAGGCGATCTCGGCAACGCACCAGGGGCGCAGCCGCCGGAGGGGTTCCCTGGGGGATCGAAGACCCTACACCCCAGGGGATCCGAGTTCCGCTGACTGGAAGGGTCAGTTCTGCTTGCTGATCTGGGAGAACTCAAGCTCCACGTGGGTCTCTCGGCCGAAGATCGAGAGGAGGGCCTTGAGCTTGCTGCGCTCGGCGGAGACCTCGATCACCTCGCCTTGGAAGTCTTTGAACGGACCGGCGGTGACCATGATCTGATCGCCCTCGCTGAGGTCGACCTTGACCACCGGTTTCTTCTCAGAAGCCCGCCGGAAGATGCGCTCCACCTCCTGCCGGCTGAGGGGCCGGGGCTTGATGTGCCCCCGGGCCCTGCCTGTGGCGCGCCGTTCTTCCTGCCCCACAAAGTTGATCACGTTGGGGGTGCTGCGCACCGCCATCATCGTGTCTTCGTCGAGGATCATCCGCACAAGCACATAGCCGGGGAACACCTTTTCCTCGATCGACTGACGGCTGCCGTCTTTCTTGAGCTTCACTCCAGGGGTCTGGGGGATCTCAATTTCGAGAATGCGGTTGTCGACACCAAGCGTGACCGCCCTTTGCTCGAGGGTGGCCTTCACCTTCTTCTCGCAGCTGGAGGCCACCTGAACCGCATACCAACGGGCGATCTGGGGGGGTTCGTTCGGCTCGGCGCCGGCTTCGCTGGGCTCGCTGACAGCGACCTCGCTCAGGGCAACCTCGCTCAGGGCAACCTCGCTCAGATCAGCCTCGCCAGCACGGAGCGGATCGATGGCGTCGTCCCCGACAGGGGGCAGCTCGCTCAGGATTTCGGACACGTCGGGGGCGGAGGAAAACATCAGCGGAACACCAATCCAGACAGCCAGCTGTAGAAACGGCCAACGGCGGCGATGACCGCGGCCGACAGGCTCACCATCAAGATCACCGCCAATGATTCGCTGAAGAGCTGCTGGCGGCTCGGCCAGACGACCTTGCCGAGCTCCGCCAGGGTGGCCGCCACAAAGCCTTCGGCTGGAGCCTCCTCATCGGTGAGCGGCGCGGAGTCCGGCAGGTCGGTGACGGCGCCCGTGTCCGAAGGGCTGGGCAGGTCCTGGGTGGAGGAGGAGGAGGGATCCAGGGCTGATCGCGGGGAGAGCAGGACAGACCCGGCGGTCTCCGGAAGGAAACCGGGCGGGATTAGGGCGGTGGAACGGCACTGGTCGAGACCGGTCCAGTCCACCGCAAACCAACACCCTACCGGACGTCTGCCGTCTCAGCTCGCAGCGCCAGAAAACGGAGCTCCTCACCCGCCGCCTCAATGGCCACACCGCTAGCTCCCTGGAAGCGATCGGCCAGCAACTCCGTGGCCAGGGGATTCTCGATGCGGCGGCGCAACACCCGCCGCAGCGGCCTGGCTCCGTATTCGGGCTCGTAGCCCTGGTTCACCAGCAGCTCGACGGCCGCATCATCGAGCTGCAACCGCAGGTGCTGCTCAGCCAGCAGGGTGGCCAACTCGGCCAACTGCAGCCGCACGATGCGGCGCAGCTCGGCCCGCCCCAACGGTCGGAAGCGGATCACCTCGTCGATGCGATTGAGGAACTCCGGCCGGAACTGGCGACTGAGGGCTTGATCCACCGCCGCATCCAGCTGGCGGCGACGGCTGTCCTCCAAGGCGGGGGCTGTGTCCTCATGCCCGGTCTCCGCCTCCGGCTGGATCCCCATCGCGCCTGGCGCGGGCGGCTCCGGGCGCGCCTCGGTGCGGGCGTGCTCCAGGATCGCCCGGCTGGCCAGGTTGCTGGTCATGATCACGATCGTGTTCCGGAAATCCACCGTGCGCCCCTGGGAGTCGGTGAGGCGTCCGTCGTCGAGCACCTGGAGCAGCAGGTTGAACACTTCGGGGTGGGCTTTCTCCACCTCATCGAGCAACAGCACGGCGTAAGGGCGCCGCCGCACCGCTTCGGTGAGCTGACCACCCTCCTCGTAGCCCACGTAACCCGGCGGGGCCCCCACCAGACGGGCCACGGCGTTGCGCTCCATGAACTCGCTCATGTCGAGCCGCACCAGGGCCTCCTCCTCATCGAACAGGCTGGCGGCCAGGGCCTTGGCCAGTTCCGTCTTGCCCACGCCGGTGGGGCCGAGGAACAAAAACGAGCCCACGGGGCGGGTGGGGGCCTGCATGCCGGCGCGGGCCCGGCGGATCGCCGCCGCCACCGCCGCCACCGCCTCGGGTTGACCGATCACCCGGTCCGCCAGACGCCCCTCCAGCTCCAGCAGCTTCTGGCGCTCACCGGCCATCAAGCGCTGCACGGGGATGCCGCTAGCGCGAGCCACCACGTCGGCGATATCCCCCTCCTCCACCTGCTCCCGCAGCAGCGGATCGACCCGCAGCTGCGCCTCCAGCTCCTGGCGGCGTCGCTGCAGGGGCTGAAGCTGATCGTGCTGCAAGCGGGCGATGGCCTCGTAGTCGCCATCCCGTTCGGCTTCGGCCAGAGCGTGGCGCAAATCCTCGTCCTGGCGCAACAGCTCCTGGAGTTCGCTGAGCAGGTCGCGCTCCTGGGCCCAGCGCCCCTGCAACCGCTCCAAGGCGTCCTGGGCCTGGCGGCGGCGCTCCTGCAGGTGCACGCGCTCCTCCAGCGGCGCTTGCTCGGCCGCCAGCAGGGCGAGCTCCACCCGCCGCAGCTCCCCTTCGGCGGCCTCCACCACCTGGGGCTTGGAGGTGGCCTCCATGCGCAGCTGGGCGGCGGCCTCATCGATCAGATCGATGGCGGAATCGGGCAGGCAGCGGTCGCTGATGTAGCGGTGGGCCAGGCGGGCGGCGGCCACAAGGGCCCGATCGCTGATCGTCACCCCGTGGTGCAGCTCATAGCGCTCCTTGAGCCCACGCAGGATCTCCACGCAGGTGTCGAGATCGGGTTCACGGATCAGCACCTGCTGAAAGCGCCGCTCCAAGGCCGGATCCTTCTCGATGCTGCGGCGATAGTCCTCGGGGGTGGTGGCGCCGATGCAGCGCAGATCGCCGCGGGCCAGCAGCGGCTTGAGGATGCTGCCGGCGTCGGCGCTGGATCGGTCGCTGCTGACCACGCTGTGCAGCTCATCGATGAACAGCACCACGCCGGCATCGCGGGCCCGCACCTCCGCCAGCACGCTGCGCAGCCGCTCCTCGAACTGGCCGCGGAACTTGGCGCCAGCGATCAGGGCGCCGACATCGAGGGCAACCAGCCGCAGCCCCCGCAGCGCTTCGGGCACATCGCCGGCGACGATCCGCTGGGCCAGCAGTTCGGCCACGGCGGTTTTGCCGACACCAGGCTCGCCAATCAGCACCGGGTTGTTCTTGCCTCGGCGCGACAACACCTGGATCAGGCGCCGAATCTCCGCGTCGCGGCCGACCACCGGGTCGAGTTCTCCCGCCCGAGCCGCGGCGGTGAGATCACGGCCAAAACGCTCCAGCGCGGAGGCCTCCGGGTCGTCCAGCCGCTCCAGCCGCAGACCCTCGTCGGGCGCGACGGTGGAGTCGGCGCCAGAGGGCGGGCGGCCGCCGCGCTGGAACTGCCGTGAGGTGCCGCCTTGGGCCGCGGCCAGGCCGTTGTCCGGGGCCGGGGGCACGCCCCCTGGGGCGCCGTTCGGGATGGCAGCGGTGCTGGCGGCAGGGCCGTAGCGGGAGGGGGGCTGCCCATCGATCCAATCGTCGCTGTCGCGGGCGGAGGCCCCCACGCGGGCCGGTGGTGGTTCCTGGGGCCACCACTGGCGGCGCAGGGTCTCGGCATCCAGGCCGGCCGAGGCCATCAGCGAAGCGCCGATGCGGGGTTCCTCCAGCAAGGCCAGCAGCAGATGGGGGCCATCCAACTGCCGGGAGCCCCAGGCGGCGCGGCAGCGGTCAGCAGCCTCCAGCAGATCCTCGAGGGCGTCACCGATGTAGAGCCTGTCGTCGCGGGCCTGGGGCTGGTCGGCGCAGAAGTCCTCCAGTTGATCCAGCAGCCGATCGGCATCCAGCGGCAGCGGCTCCATCCACGCCGCGAAACGCCGATCCAGCAGGAGGGCCAGGAGCAGATGCTCCACGTCCATGACGCCATGGCGCCAGCGGCGGGCCTGGTCTTGGCTGGCGAGGAGCAGATCCCAGGCGGTCTCGCTGAAGCGCTCGGGATCGGCGGTGAGGCTGCCGCCGGGTCGCGGCGGCGATTCAGCCGGCATGGGCATGGGCGCTAGAGGCGAGCTCGATCAGTTCGATGCGGTAACCATCGGGATCCTCCACGAAGGCGATCACGGTGGTGCCGTGCTTCACCGGGCCGGGTTCCCGCACCACCCGACCGCCGGCGCTGGCGATGGCGGCACAGGTGGCGACGATGTCATCGACACCGATGGCGATGTGGCCGTAGCCGCTGCCCAGCTCGTAATGATCCGTATCCCAGTTGTGGGTGAGTTCCAGCACCGCGGTCTCCGCCTCCTCGCCATAGCCCACGAAGGCCAGGGTGTACCGGCCCTCAGGGCTGTCGCGGCGGCGCAGCAACCGCATCCCCATCACGTCGGTATAGAAGGCCAGAGATCTCTCCAGGTCCCCGACGCGCAGCATGGTGTGCAGGAGTCGCTTCATCGGATGGGGGGAGCGGAGGGGGCGGATGGCGGCGGGCGAACTCCGGCTCAACCACCAAAACGCCCCTCCATTGTGCGGGGCTGGCCCTCGGGACCGCTGGAGGGCGGCCGGGCCGTGTCTTTCGCTCCAGGGCGAACTCTGACCTCGGGATCTCCGCACGGTTGCCCTGGCGCCAGGAGCTCGAGCCTGGGGTGCGGCGCGGCGACGCGCGCCCAGCCACGACGTGCGGCCAGCGACGACGCGCGCTGCGGGGGCCGCGCCCGGGAGCCCTCGCCGGGGTGGGAGCCAGGCCCCGGCATCCTTGCCGGGCACGACGGTCGGAAAGCGATCTCCCCGGCGACCCTGGAGCGGCCCATGGGTCGTGCCGGGGGATGCCCAGGCGGGCAACAAAACCAGGATTGGGACGCCGCAACGGTTCTCGGCGGCGCCGGTAGGAACGGGCACACTGAGCCGGTGGGGGGGGACCCATAGGATCCGGCCAAGCCGCGCCGCCCATCTCCGTGTACGACTCGCTGGACCTGATCATCGACTCGATCGGCGCCCGGGAGGTGCTCGATTCCCGCGGCACACCCACCATCGAAGCCGAAGTCACCCTGGAGGGCGGGGCCTACGGCCGGGCGATCGTGCCCAGCGGCGCCAGCACCGGCGCCCACGAGGCCCACGAGCTGCGCGATGGCGACCGTCGCTACGCCGGGAAGGGGGTGCTCAAGGCGAAGGAGAACGTTGAGGAGCGCATCGCACCGGCGATCCTTGGCCTGAGCGCCCTGGATCAGGTGGCGGTGGATGCCGCCATGATCGAACTCGATGGCAGTGATAACAAATCAGCCCTGGGCGCCAATGCGGTGTTGGCGGTCAGCATGGCCACGGCCCATGCCGCCGCCAGGGCCTTGAATCTGCCCCTCTATCGCTATTTGGGCGGGCCGCTGGCGAACCTGCTGCCGGTACCGTTGATGAATGTGATCAACGGCGGCGCCCACGCCTCCAACAACCTGGATTTCCAGGAGTTCATGCTGGTGCCCCACGGTGCCGAAAGCTTCCGCGAGGCGCTGCGCATGGGGGCGGAGGTGTTCCATACCCTCAAAGGCCTGCTCAAGCAGCGGGACCTCTCGACCGCGGTGGGCGATGAGGGCGGCTTCGCGCCGGATCTGGAGGGCAACGATGCCGCTGGAGCCCTGCTGGTGCAGGCGATTGAGCAGGCCGGCTACCGCCCTGGTGATCAGATCTCCCTGGCGCTGGATGTGGCCAGCACGGAGTTCTATAAGGATGGGCGCTATGCCTTTGGCGGCGGCAGCTACAGCAGTGCCGAGATGGTGGATCAGCTGGCGGGATTGGTAAGCCGCTATCCGATTGTGTCGATCGAGGATGGCGTCGCCGAAGACGACTGGGAGGGCTGGAGGCTGCTGACCGAGCGGCTGGGCTCCACCGTGCAACTGGTGGGCGACGACCTGTTCGTGACCAACACCAGCCGGCTGCGGCAAGGGATTGAGCGGGGTGTGGCCAACTC
>JBKCTK010000182.1:0-14541 GCA_046319055.1 Synechococcaceae cyanobacterium | reverse complement strand
GCTCGGGGAGGGGGTGGATGGGCTGGTGCTGCTGCGCCGCAGCCTGCAAGTGCTGGCGGCGACCCTGCCACTGGCGCTGCTGCTGTTCCTGCTGGCGCCCCGGCTGGATCCCTTCAGTGCGCTGCCCTGGCAGCGGGGATCGGCGGCGGTGACCGGCCTGAGCGACACGCTGGAGCCTGGGGCGATCGAGCGGCTCGCCAAGGACCGGGCGCCGGCGGCCCGGCTGGCCTTCCCGGGCGGCGGCGGCCCGCCACCGCCCGAGAGCCGCTATTGGCGGGTGCTGGTGCACAGCGCCTTTGATGGTCGCCGCTGGACCAGCGAGGCGGGTTCGGGCGCGACGGCGTTGAACGCCCTGGATCTGCAGCGGAACCTGCCGCCAGCCGGCGCCTCCGCCTCCACCGCCAACATCCAAGGGAACACCCCCACCCAGCTGTGGCTGACGGAACCCAGCCCCTTGGTGGCGGTGCCTTGGAGCGGAGCTGGCAAGCCGTTGGGCTCTGAGCTCGTGGCCCAGCCCGACGGTGAGCTGTGGCATCGCGGGCCGATGAGCCAGCGGCGCGTGTATGCGTTGACGCTGGCGGAGCCAGGGGTGACGGCGAACTGGCGCCGCATCCCGCCGACCCGCCAGGAGCTGCTGCTGCCCGCGGGCGCCAATCCCCGCTTGGAGGCCCTGGGGCGCTCCTGGCAGGGGCTGCCGCCCAGCCAGCGTTTGGCGGCGGCGGAGCGCTGGTTCCGGGATGGGGGCTTCCGCTACTCCCTGGCGCCGGGCCGCCTGCCGGAGGTGGCTCCCTTGGATGCCTTTCTGTTTGAGAGCCGCAGAGGCTTCTGCGGCCATTACGCCAGCGCCTATGCGGCGCTGCTGCGGGCCGCCGGGATTCCGGCCCGGGTGGTGAGCGGCTACCGCGGCGGCACCTGGGTGGTGCCCTTCAACGGGGAGGGCTATCTGGATCTCCGCCAGGCCGATGCCCACGCCTGGAGCGAAGTGTGGCTGGTGGGGCAGGGCTGGCGGCGCATGGATCCCACCGCCTGGATCGCCGGTGGGGGGGGGCCTGGCGGCGCGATCCAGGCGCCGCAGGCCGGGCCGCTGCCGTGGCTGCAGCGGCAGTGGTGGGGGCTGGACATCGCCTGGGCCCGCTGGTGGCTGGGTTACGACCGTGAGCAGCAGGATCAGCTGCTGGAGCAGCTGCTGGGGCCCTGGCGGGCCTGGCTCGGTGTGCTGCTGCTCCTGCTGGTGGCGGCTTGCCTGGTGTTGGCATTGGCCTGGCTGGGCTGGTTGCAGCGCCGCTCAGGCGGCGACCGGCTCGAGCGGGCGCTGCGGCCGCTGCTGCTCCAGCTGGAGCGCCAGGGAGTGGCGCCGCGGCCGGGGGAAACCCTCACGGTCTTCGGCGCCCGGGTGGCCGGGCGCTGGCCACCGCTGCGGACCGACCTGGAGGAGCTGATCGGCCTGGCTCAGGCGATCCGCTATGCCCCAAGGCCGCGGCGCGATTGGCGCCGCCTAAAGCGGCTGCGGCGCCAGCTCAGCCGGCAGCTCAAGCGCCAGCAGGCCCTGGGCAGCCCAGGGGGAACCGGGTTACAACGGGGCACCGCCGCCAACAGGCCATGACCAGCCGGGAAACGGCGACCCACCGCCCATTGGGGCCGTTGCTTGGGGCTGCTGACCCCTGCGGGGTTCCAAGGCTGACGCCTGGCGGCAGGAGCGCCTTCACCGGCCCAGGGCGGCATCTCACTCTTGAGCGGGGGCGGCAGGGGCGGGCCCTGGCCGGCCTGCCGCGCCTGGAGGCGGGGTCTTGGGGGCTTGCCGGGGCGGGCCGTTGGTGTTTGGGGCTGGGCGCCCCTGGTGTCCGCCGGCTGGCTCTGGGCTGGTTCCGGTTGGCTTCGCTGCACCCGAGCCGACCGGTCAGCAGGGGGCGCAGAGGGGGCCCTCAGGGGCTTGGGGCACCGGGGGCAGCGGTCCTGGGGGCCGCGATACCGGGGGCGACGGCGCCCCGGGTGGCCGGCCGGGGGCTGGTGCCATTGCGCCGAATCCCCAACCGGGGGGGACCAGGGGTGCTTGCTCCTCTGGGGCTGGTGCTGGTGGGGCTCACGCCCGTGGCCGTGGCGTTGGCCGGGCCGGGCCTGCCCGCCGCCCGGGCCGTGGAGACGACCACCCTGCTGCGCTTGCTGGAGCGCAAAGCGTGCCCGGGTTGCCGGCTGCAGGATGCGGATCTGGTGCTGGCCGACCTGCGCGATGCCGACCTGCGCAAGGCCCAACTGCAGCGGGCCAACCTCAGCCAGGCCCAGCTGGATGGGGCGCGGCTGATGGGGGCGGATTTGAGTTTCACCAGCCTGCAGGGGGCTTCGCTGCGGGGGGCGGATCTGCGCGGCGCCAAGCTGGAGGGCACGGATCTGCGCCAGAGCGATCTCAGCGGCGCGCTGCTCGATCCGGGGGCGATCGGCCGCGCCCATTGGAGCCAGGCCCAGGGGCTCGGGCCGGAGGCCCTCAGCTACAGCCAGCTGCACAATGCCGGCGTCGAGGCATTTCAGACGGGCAACTGGCCGGAGGCGGAGCGGTTCTTCGGCGAGGCGCTGCGGCTCCAGCCCCAGGCCAAGATCACCTGGGTGGCGCGGGCGAGCAGCCGCGGCCAGCAGAACAAGGGCCCCGAGGCCTCCGCCGACTTCGGCTATGCCGCCACGCTTTACGACCAGGACGGAGACAGCGCCAATGCCAAGGAGTTGCGCCAGGCCGCCAAAGACGTGAGCCAACCCAAGAACCAGCCCAACGGCGGCAACGGCATCGGCAGCCAGATCCTCTCCGGCCTCTCCTCGCTGCTACCGCTGGCGGTGCAGCTGTTGCCGAAGCCGTTTTGAGGGGCTGGGCCGCGGTTCAGCTCCCCGGCGCCCGCAGCATGTCGCGCATCTCGCGGCTGCCGGGCTGGAAGCCATAGCCATAGGTGCCGCCTTCCACATCATTGATGATGCGCGGGGTGACTAGGATCACGAGCTCGCGTTTGCGGCGGGTGCCTGCACTGCCGCGGAAGAATTGACCAATGATGGGCATATCGCCCAGGATTGGCCATTTGTCGACTGTTTGCTGATCAGAATCGGAAATCACACCAGTCATGATTAGCGTTTGACCGTCTCTGACGCGGGAGCTGCCTGAATCAAGGCTGCGAACTGCCAAGATGTCAAAAGTTCCACAGTTGGGGACAAATTGTGTTCCGACTTTGGCTGTGATTGCGGGTGAAATGGCAAATGTCACGAAGCCGTTGTCGTCAATGCGGGAGACCCTCGCGCCGAAGGTGAGGCCTGCGATACCTAGGATCGGTTGACAGGTCGTGGGATTGTTGTTGATGCCTGGAACTACGTTGTAATTGGTGATGATTTGTTCACCAACCGTGACATAAGCCTCATTGGCTTTAACTCTGCCGATGGTTGCTGATGCGGATGTTGTGGATGACGAAGACGAGGAAGCTCCGGCAGCTCCTGTGGCAAGGGCCATCGAAAATGCCGCTTGGTCAGTGCCGTCGCGGAATGTTTCGGGATTGTCGGAAAGAATCAGCGTGGGGCTGGCTAGCACCTTGGTGCTGCGGGACTGAATTTTGGCAGTGACGAAATCGAAAAAGTTGGCAGGTGGATATGACAGGCTGGGATTGCGCCTGGTGGCATCCGCAAAGATACTGGCTTGGATTCCTTCGGGGAATAGCTCGCTGTTGGTATTAACGCCCCCACCAATATTATAACCGATGGGCGCTTCCGCCTTGACGCCGGTCGTTGAATTAACCTCAAACTTAGCTGCTTTTGGATAGGTCCTGCCAAAGGCGTCTGCAGTGGGCGGCAGCAGGCTCCCGAAGGCGCCAATCATTCTGCCGTCATCGTTAACAATAAAGTTGTTGCCATAGCGGAAAGCAAAGCTGTTTTTGAGCTCGCTGTCGTTGTCTAGCGTCACGTCAAGAATCCGAACGGTCAGGGCAACCTGCCGTTGCCTCAGGTCAAGCTGCTTGAGGTATTGCTCAGCTACCGCTACGATGGCAGGATCGCCAACGAGGGTGATCGATTGCAAGCGCGAGTCCGTGGTGGCCTGCAGTCCGAGCAGCGGTCCGGAATCGGCTCCATAGGCCTCCACAGTCCTGCTGCTGCTCGATTGGGTGGTGCTGGCGTTCGGGCCCCCGATCACCGCATTGTTGGTGTTGGCGCCTTCGGTGACGGCGGTGGTGATCGTGTTTGTCTTGGTGACTCGGGCTCCCAGATTCGCCAAATAGTCAGCGGCCTTATCAGCTCTCACTTGGTTCAGTCGGTATACCTTTGAGAGTCGGTTGCCAAGTGATTTGCTCAAGGCTCTGGGACCGGCAAAGATCGTGTTGCCCTCGCGGCGGCCCTGCAAACCTGCCGCCAGCAAGACGGAGTTCAACGCTTGCCCGTAAGGCTCATTGCGAAACACGATCGAAACGGGTCGCTTGTCCTGGGCTGTGCCGTCCGCGGCTGTTGTCACTCCGCCCTGGGCCAGTTGATCCTTCTCTTCCACATACACAAACCCATAGTTCCCCATTACCGCCAAGCTCATCAGCACATCGCGCGCGGGCGCATTGCGCAGGGTCATCGTCACCGGCGGCCCACTCACCGTCAGCAGGTTTGGGTTGCGCAGCAGCATCGTGCCCACGGCGATGTCGCCCAGCGGCGGCGCCACCGCCCGGGGGCGGAGCGGCGGCACGAAGTTGGGCTCGGGCAGGCGGCCGGGCTGGTTGCGATCCACCAGACCCGTCTGCAGGGTGGCCTGGGCCGGGGCATTGAAGGTGAGGATCAGATCGCGGCCATCGGCGCTCACCACCGGCCGGCCCAGGGGCAGGCCCGGCATCGGCGTCACCTCAATCCGAAACACGTTGCCCGTGCCATCGAGGCTCACGCTCTTGAGCCCCGCCTCCGGCAAGCCCACCTGCTGGGGGCCCCGCCCCAGGCTCGTGGGCACGGCCAGTTGCAGCTGCCCCAGCCAGGCGGCGCCGCGGGTGGCCTGCAGCAGCTGGGGGGCTGCGCCGGTGTTGCGCACCACCACCTCCACCGCATCGGGCAGGCGCCGCAGCTTCAGCTCCAGCGGCCCCCCGGCCTGGGCCAGCCAGGCCCCGCGCTCCGGCCGCTCCGCCGCGGCGTTCTGGGGCGAAGGGGCCAGGCCGCTGGCCAGCAGCGGCGTCGGCAGCTCCACCATCGCCAGGGCGGCGAGCAGTAAAGGTATGGAGGAGCGAAGGGGACCCACGCGTTTCCGAGTTGTCAATGTTGGCTGAGGGTATCGGTGTTGCCTGATCGCCGCCAGCCTGGAGGGCCTGGGGGGGCAACCGGCCCTGCTGGCTTAAGCGGGATCGGCAGGGCGAGCCCACGGCCGGTGCGCTTGTGGGAGCGGCAGCGTTCGACAGCAGGGCGCTTGGCCATGGCGGAAGCAACGCCCTGGCGAACTGGAGCCGCAATTCGCACGCCGTTGTCGCCTTGAAAACCCGCTCTATCTCTCTCTTTTGCCGACGAATACTGCCGCAAGTTTGTTGATCCGAGTTGCCCCGGTTGGCCGGGTTGGCAGCGCTCGGCCGTGGCCTCGCAGTCGGGGGGCGCGGACCGGGCCTCCAGGCCGCGGCAATCGGTTACCCGGGAGGGGTCTCGCCAGGGACTTGCGGGCTGGGTCTCAGCCTGGCGGGGCCGGGGCGCCAGGGGGAGGCGGCGCGGTCGCCCCCGGAGGGGTGGCACCGCCAGGTGGGCCAGGCTGGGGTTGCGGGGGTTGTTTCCTGTTGTAAAGGAACAGCGACTGCCGCAGCTTTACCTTCGTCTCCGGCAACCGCCCGCCGGATTTGAGGACTTCCATGGGCAACGGCTGCACCTGCAGGTTGAGGGTGTCCTGCCCCACCAGCACATCCAGCTTTTCGATCCGGCGTAGGAAGGCCACCAGATTTGGATACGTGCCCTGGGCCTGGAGCACCAGCTGGTGCCGCTCCAGGCCCTCCAAGGCGAGCGGATCGCTGGGGGCTGCCTGGCCGGGCTGGCCAGGTTGCCCGGCTTGTCCAGGTTGGCCGGCTGGTCCCGGCGCGGGCTGGCCGGGGGCTGGCTGGCCCGCCGCCGCTGGTTGCCCGGGTTGGCCTGGTTGCCCAGCAGGGACAGGCGCGGGGGCTGGAGCTTGGGGTTCATACAGGCGCAGCGTCACCCCGCTGGCATTGGCTTCCCGTTCCAACTGGGCCAGGAAGGTGCCCAAGTCGCGATTGCCAGCCAAGAGGTTGATCAGCACCCCCCGCAGCCGCTGCGCCTGGTCGCGGTTCTCGTTCAACGTGCTGAGCTCGCGGCGCAGCAACACAACTTGGTCCTCCAAGGCCTCGAGTTCCGCCAGCCGCTGCTGGTCTTTGTTCAACTGCATGCCCATCGGCAGCAACCCCCCCCCCGTGAGCAGGACCGACAACAGGGCTCCCGTCAAGATCGGGGCAAAAAACCAGATCCGCTGCAATACCGCCGCGGGAACCCGTTGGGCGTCAGCCTGCAGGTTCGTCACAGGAGCCCCTCCGCCTGCACCCGCTGCAGCCGCCGGGCCATGCCATCGGCGCCGAGCCGCTGCAGCAGCAGCAGCTGGCGCTGGGGCGGCAGCTGAGCGATCCCGCCGCTGATCTCGAAGGTGACAAAGGGGGCGGGCGGGCTTGGGTTGGTGTTTTGGCCGCCGCTGTCGGGCCGATCCACCCGCTTGATCTGCAGGCTCTCCGGCACCAGCAGCGGCGAACTGGCCAAGGAAAGTTGCAGGGCGTTGATGCGGGAGAAGGCATTGGGATCCTCGGCCTTGCCCTTCAGCACCACCCCCGTCGCTTGCACATCCACGCTCTCCAGCTGAACTCCAGCGGGTGCCAGCAGCTGCAGCGTGGTGAGCAGTCCGGAGGAGGTGGCCGTGTTGGTGATTCGTTTCGCCACATCGGTGTTGGTGGCCCTCAACCGATCCAGCTCCTGGCGGCCGCTCGTGATCTGGGCCTTCAAGTTATTCACCTGCCCCTCGATCGGCTCGAGGCGAGTGATCCGCTCCCGGACCTGCAGGCTGACGAGGGCCACCAACCCGATGCCCCCCAAAACCACCCCCACCATGGCGCCGCCCAACAGCAGTCCGCGGCGAATCAGCGCCGGCCGCTCCCGGAGGAGCCCCGAGATCGAGGGCTGGCCGAGCTCGCGGCGCCGCTCTCGCAGCAGATCGAGAACGGAGCTGGTCATGGCGTGAGGTCCAGAACGGCGAGGCCTTGGAGCACCAGGGAGCCGAAGTCGCCGTGGTCGAGCAACTCGGCCTCCACCCCCAGCCTGGTCTCCAGGTCGAGCTGTTCCGCCTCCGGCAGGGGCTCGCACAGCAGCAGGCGCAAGCGGCTGACGGCGGGATCCTGGCGGCGGTAGAAGCGCTGGGAGCGGTCAATCTCTGCCGCCACAGAGAGGCCCTCGCGGTGCAGTGTGCGCTCGAACACAGGCAACCCGTCGCGCAGACACATCATCCTGACGTGTTCGGGCTCGGAGTTGAGCAACAGCACCAGCTCATCGGCGCCGCCCTCGGCCAGCACTCCTTGCAGCGCCACCAGTTGACAGCTCTGGGCCGGAGCCAGCCGCTCCAACTGAGCGCCCGCGAAGTTGAACACCTCAATCCAGGCCTCCACCAGCCGACGGGGGGTGAGCCCCACCAAGCTGCGAGCCTCGACGCCCGGCAGATCAGTGAGATCCAGGTAAGCCTCGCTGAGATCGAACCCCAGGCCCAGGTCAGGGTTGAGGCGGCGCAGCTCCTGTTCTGGATCGTCGGGATTGAGGCCGCCCGGCCAAACGATCACCCGCATCTCCGTCGCCTCTGGCGGCAGGGAGGCCATCACGAAGGCATCCAGCAGCTTCTCCCGCACGAGCAGATCCCCCACCAAGTCCCCGAGCGGCTCCAGTTCCAGGGGCATGCCGGCCCGGCAGGTGAGCGGCGGTAGCGGCGCATCCAGGCTGAGGGGACCAGGGCGATCACCGCGGAGCACCTGGCCGCGCAGGCCCACGTCGTTGAGCTCCAGCAGCAAGATGTGGGGAAACAGCTGAGCTTTCAGAGGGCCAAGCCGATCCAGGAGATTTTGGGAAATACCGGAGAATGTCAAGGCATGATTCGAACGTCGGTAGGGTAGCTAGCTCAGTCCACCCAGGGAAGCCCCGAGCCCACCGCTTCGGTCAGGGCCCGCAGTCCATGGCGGTCGAGCTGCTGGATCAGCCCGGTGAGAATCCTGGGCACCAAGTCCGGCCCCTCGTAGATCCAGCCGGTGTAGAGCTGCACCAACGAGGCCCCAGCCGCCAGCCGCTCCCAGGCGCTGACCGGATCGTCGATCCCGCCCACGCCGATCAACGGCAGCGCTGGCCCCGCCGTAGCCCGCAACCGGCGCAGCACCTCCAAGGCCCGTCGCCGCAGCGGTCGACCGCTCAGGCCGCCCGCCTCTTGGGCCAAGGTGGTGCCGCTGCCCGGCATCCGTCGCTGCTCCAGCCCCAGCCGATCCAGGCTGGTGTTCACTGCGATCACCCCCGCCAGCCCCTCCTCATAGGCCAGGCGGGCGATGGTGTCGATCGCGTCGTCCTCCAAGTCGGGCGCGATCTTCACCAGCAGTGGCGGGCAGGCCGGCAGGCGCCGCAGCCGCTCCACCAGGCGCCGTAGCTGCGGTTCCTCCTGCAGATCCCTCAGGCCAGGGGTGTTCGGCGAACTGACGTTGATCACCGCGTAGTCCGCCAGCGCTGCCAGCAGCTCCAGCGAGGCGGCGTAGTCATCCGCGGCTTGCTCAAGCGGCGTGATGCGCGACTTGCCGAAGTTGATGCCCAGCACCGCCGGGCGCTGCCCCGCCGGGGGCAACTGCTGCCGCTCCAGACCGCGTCGCAGGGCTGCGGCGCCGCTGTTGTTGAAGCCCATACGGTTCAGCGCCGCCCGCTCCGCCGCCAGCCGGAACAGCCTTGGTCGGGGGTTGCCCGCCTGGGGATGCCAGGTCACCGTTCCCAACTCAGCGAAGCCGAATCCGAACTGATGCCACAGGGCCGCGGCCACCCCATTTTTGTCGAAGCCGGCGGCCAGGCCCACCGGGTTGGCGAAGCGACAGCCAACCCGCGACTGCTCCAGCCGCGGGTCGCGCACCCGCAGTTCGGCCCCGAGACCATCCAGCACGCCGCTGAGCAGGGGCCAGCGGCGCCGAAGCGCCGCCTGCCCCAGGGCCGCCAGGCTCATCTGGGTGAGCCGCTCCGCGTCGGTCCCCTCGTCCTGATCCAGCAGGGGTCGGATGAAGCGCCGGTAAAGGGCGCCGGTCCCGGTGGGAGGCCCGAATCCGGGCGGCCCAGGGTCTTCCACCATGCTCAACCTGGCGACCGTTCCTCCAATCCTCCCGCGCCACGCTCCAGCCGCCAGCGTCCATCCGCCAGCGGCAGCACGCGCCAGTCGCGCCAGGTCCAGGCGCCCTGGCGCTCCTCCAGGCGTCGCAGCGGCAGTTCCACCAGCTGGGCGAGCTCCACCGGGGAGAGGCCGTAACCGCCGGCCGCTAGCCGGTCCGCCAGCTCCAGCCGGCTGAGCAGGCGGTTGAGGCCGGCGGGAGCCGGATCGGTGGGAACCCGCGGGCTGGGTTCCGCCGCTGCGGCTGGTTCCGGGATGGAGGCTGCGGCTGGCGCCGCGGAGCGGGCTGGCTCGCCTGGGGCCGGGGCGGCTTTGACGGCCTTGGCGATGGGGGTACGGGGCGCGGCCTTGGCGCTGGAAGCGGCCACGGCGCCACCGGACGCTGCCGCAGCCCCGGGGGTTGGGCCAGCCGAGGCCAGCCGCGGCGCTTTGCCGAGGGCGAAGGCCACGGCGATGGCATCACAGCGGTCGTTGTCCGGGTCGCCGCTATGGCCGCGCACATGCACCAACCGCAGCCCCGGCAATCGCGCCGCCTCCAGCTGCTGCCAGAGGTCCTGGTTGAGCACGGGCCCCCCGGAGGCGGTGCGCCAGCCCCGCCGCTTCCACCCGGCCAGCCAGGTCTGCAGACCATCGATCAGGTAGCGACTGTCGGTGTGGATCACCAGCTCGGGATGGCGCGGCAGGTCCCGTAGGACGGCGAACAGGGCCAGGGCCGCGGTTAGCTCCATGCGGTTGTTGGTGGTTGCTGGATCGAACCCCCCCAGCTCCCGCACCTGGCCGTCCTCGAAGCGCAGCAAAGCTCCCCAGCCCCCGGGGCCAGGATTGCCACGGCAGGCCCCGTCGCAGGCCGCAGCCACTACTCGCAGCGGTTGATCGACCATCGCTAAGCCCTTGCGGCCCTCGCTTGAATAGGCCCCCATGACCGGCTCCAACAGGAGCCGCGGCAGCGTGAACGTCTCGAAAACTTACCTGGCGCTGGCCGGTTTGGCCCTCAGCGGGGCCTCAATGGCGACCCTCCGACCCGCCCTGGTACAGGCCGCCGGCTTGTTCGAAAGCCGCCCCTTGGATGCCTCACGCTTTGCCGTGCTGGCCCGACCGGTGGGCACGGCGGACTGGAACCTGCTGCTGCTGGAGCAGCTCCAGGCGCGGCCGTTGTGCTGGCAACCCCGTGCCGACGGGCTAGTCGATCCCGCTCTGAACCGCTTCGACTACACCGGGATCTGCAACCGGTACCTCGATAGCAATGGTTACTCGCTGCGGGTGGGCGAGGCGGATCTGGCCGTCAGCTATCGGCTGCGGCTGCAGCAGATCGGCTCCGAACTGCAGCTGCAAGCCTTTTCCCCCGAGCAGCCCGGGGTGCTTCTGGTGGGCCGGGGCCAGGTGCCCCTGCGCGATCGCGATGGATTTGTGGCCCTTCGGCTGGAGCCGGGCTGGGAGCTGCGCCGCCGCAGCTTTGGCGGGCAGGGTCTCAACCATGTGTATTTCTCCAGCGCCGCCAGCCTGGAGCAGCTGATCGCCCGCAGCCGCGCCGCCAGCGATGGCGCTGCGACCTCCACCGGCAGCGACAGCGGGCCGGTTGCTGGGGCTGGGGCTGGCCCGATGGGCAGCCGCCTCAGCCAGGCCCTCGCGCCCCTGGCGGATGGCTTGCCTCCAACGACCAGGTCGAGCAGCAGCCAGGAACCTCCGTCCGTGGAGCCGGGCCGCACGATCGCGTTGCAGGTAATCCCGTTCCGCGATTGAGGCCGCCATAGCCAGCGTCATCAGTCAGTTCAGGTGCTGGTCCGATGGGCTTTCCCCGCCCGCCTTCGACCGTTATCTTTACGGGGTGTGAGGAGCACGGAACGCTCTTTCGGAGTCGAAACGAGGCCAGACGCCCGGAATCGTTCCTCCTCGAAGCCCTGCCTTTGGCGGGGCTTTTTTTTGACAACCCCCAGCTGCCGGTACGACCAGGATCCATCAACAGCCTGGAGGCTCACGCTGCATGCCATGACTGCGAGCGTGGTTCCAAGAGCGCAAGCAAGCCCGCTGGCTATCTCTCAACCAGTGGCTGGGTCGCCCATCGGCCTCCGGGCGTTGGCCTCGACGGGCCATCAACGGCGGCCGCCAGCCGGGCTCGGCGCGGCGGCCACCTGCCCTGGTCAGCCTTCTGGCTGGGGGAGGACCAGGGCTGCGGTTGAGCGCTGGCGTCGGGCTCGGGCGCCTGCTGGAGGGCTCTTTCCGCAGCGGTGATGGGATGGCCGCCTGACGGTTCAACTTCCGGTCCCTCGGGCCTACCCAACCCAGCGCGACCTCCTTAAGGTGCTTGAGTGTGAGGAGTGGAGAGCGTTTTCCGGAGTCGAAACGAGGCCAGACGCCCGGAAGCCCTCTCGACTTGAGCCCTGCCTTTGGCGGGGCTTTTTTGTTGTCCCCCAACCTGTTGGCGTCAGCGCTCGACGCCGCGTCACCCACCTTGGGCAGCGGCTGGAGATGCACCTGGACGGCGGCGTTTGCGGGGCTGTCGGCGCAAGCTGCGAGGCAACCGCTGCCCCTGGCCATGAAAAAGGCCGACCCTTGCGGATCGGCCAGAGGAGCGAGCGAGTCGCGGCGGGGGAACGGGCCAAACGGCCAGGCCTCGCCGGGGCGATCCGCCCTGCGCGGGATCACTTGATGGTGACCTTGCCGCCGACTTCTTCGATCACTTTCTTGAGAGCTTCGGCGTCGGCCTTGCTGATGCCTTCCTTGACGGCCTTGGGCGCAGCCTCCACCAGGGCCTTGGCTTCGCCCAATCCGAGGCCGGTGGCCTCGCGGACGGCCTTGAGCACCTTGATCTTGGAGGCGGCGTCGAAGCTGTCGAGAATCACATCGAACTCGGTCTGCTCCTCGACAGGCTCGGCGGCGGCGGCGGGGGCCGCGGCCATCACCACACCGGCGGAAGCAGCGGCGGAAACGCCGAAGGCCTCTTCGATCTGCTTGACAAGCTCGGAGGCCTCCAGCAGGGAGAGGGTCTTCAGTTGTTCGAGGATGTTGTCAGTGGTAGCGGACATGGTTGGGAATGGAGCAACAGATCGGGATGGGGGTCGGCCGGAGATCGCGGCCATGCCAGGGGTGTGTCGGCGCGGAGAGACCCTCCGCGTCGACGGTCAGCTCTCGCTGGTCTCGCTGGTCTCGCTGGTCTCGCCGGATTCGGCGTGCTGGCGCAAGGCCCGGGCGAGGCCGGAGGGAACTTCGTTGATGCCGATCGCCAGCTTGGTGGCCACGCCGTTGATCGCACCGGCGATCTGGGCCATGAGCACCTCCTTGGAGGGCAGATCCCCGATGGCCTTGATGTCGTTTTGGGAAAGGAGCTTGCCCTCGAAGAGGCCTCCCTTCGTTTCCGACTTCTTGACGTCCTTTTGGAAGGACTGCACGGCCTTGACGGCACCGCCCACGTCGCCCTGAACGAGGACGAAGGCGTTGGTGCCGGTGAGCAGGGATTCGAGTTCCGACCAGCCCGGTTTGCCCTCGATGGCCCGCCGCATCAGGGTGTTCTTGGTCACCTTGCAGATGCCGTTGGCAGCCCGGAGGCGGCTGCGCAGGTCGGACATCTCTTTGATGCTCAGGCCTTGGTAATCGAG
Organism: Synechococcaceae cyanobacterium; assembly: GCA_046319055.1. Taxonomy (GTDB): domain Bacteria; phylum Cyanobacteriota; class Cyanobacteriia; order PCC-6307; family Cyanobiaceae; genus Cyanobium. Next base: position 1,599 of record JBKCTK010000182.1, on the reverse strand, counting down.
GACCAGGGCGAGTTCGGCATTGTCGAGAAGCTGGCTGAGCTCAACGACGATCTGTTGCTTGCTCTCCAGAGTGCGGCCCATGGGTTTGTGGAACGGATCGGGGGGGAACAAGCCGGGTGCGCGGCCGGAGATCATCCCCTTTCGCCGCCAGCGACGCTGACCGCGCAAGGGAAGGAAGGAGGCCGCTGCTCGCTCCGCTCCGTCCGGCAACCGCTGGGCAGCCTGGGGGCGGAAAGAATCGCGTTCACCTCGGCAGGATTTACAGCCTGCAAACCTGACCAAAAGCCGGGTCGCGGGCGCACCTGCTGTCTCGGGTCGGGCGCGTGCCCATCTCTGGTGAAAACCAGATTCATCAACATACACCTGCGTGTCCACAGACCGGGACGCTCAGGGCATGGGCAAGGAGCGGCCCAGTTGGCTGCCGAGGCGGCTGCGCAGCAGCTCCTGCCAACGGCTGTAGCCAGCTGGGGTGAGATGCAGGCCATCGAGGCTGTAGGCCGGCCGCAGGCCGGTGGCATCCGAGAGGGCAGCGTCCACGTCGAGAAAGTCGGCCGCGGCCACACCAGCCCGCAGCAGACGGTTGAGCTGCCGAACGCGCGCCACCTGCGCCGTGCCACAGCGGCTGGCCTGGCAGGCCAGGGTGGATTGCAGGATCACCCGAACGCGACCGGAGGCCGCCAGTAGGTCGCGGATCCGGATGACGCGCTCCGCAACCGCCTCCACCCGGGCGCCGCGCAGCAGGTCGTTGATGCCCACCATCAGCAGCACCAGATCGGGCCGGCCGGCGCGCACGGGATCTAGCCGGGCCAGCAGATCGAGGCTGGTGTCGCCGGGATGGCCAGCATTGGTGATGGCCCCATCGGGAAAGCGCCGCCGCCAGTCGCCCCACGCGGTGATCGAGTCGCCCAGGAAGGTGACCCGTGCCGCCCTTGGCGCTCGGGCGCCGACGGCGACCGATTGCCCGGCCCGCAGGGGGGCCTTGGCTGCCTCGGCCGTTGCCGCCATCGTGGCGCGCTCCACCAGCGTGGAGCCCGGGCGGATCGAAGAGCCGGACGGGGCTAGCGCAGCAATGGTGGACCTGATCCCCCCGGTGGGATCTCGGTGTGGCAGCGGTGGAGGGGGTGCTGCGGGCGTGGGCGGGCGGGCGGCAACGGCCCCACCGACAGGGGCGGCTAGCAACGGCAGGACCAGGGCTCCGCCCACGGCGGGCAGCCAGGCGAGCCGTAGCCAAGCGAGCCGCCACGAGGGGTAGCACCGCCGGCCTTGGCGCGGCTCGGCGCCAGGGGCCCGCCGCGCCCAGGCCATCGCGGCCGCGTTAGCCGCCGCCGCGAGCCCATCCGCTGCGTTAGCCCCCGCTGCCTGGGCCGCCGCTGCCTGGGCCGCCGTGGCGTGCGCCTCGACAGCGTGCGCCGCCGGCCGGTGCGTCGCGGCGGTGCTCAGGGCTCCTGCTTGAGATCTTGCAACGCCGTCACGTCGACCTGCACCGAGGGGCCCATCGTGGAGGTGACGTAGAGCGAACGCCAGTACCGACCCTTGGCGCCGCTGGGCTTGTTGCGGTCGATGGTCTCCTGCAACGCCTTCAGGTTGTCGAGCAGCTTG